>CAMWQI010000141.1 GCA_947176345.1 uncultured Ruminococcus sp. | reverse complement strand
GAACAGTACAATATGAATTTTCAATTATTGATTTTTCAATATTTTGTATAATACTATTTACTCTGTTATTAAAATTTTTTTCAAGAGCATATATTTTTTTATCAAGTTTATTTATATTCTTGTTGAGAGTTTCTATTTGGAAATTAAGATTGTTATAAATTTCAAGGAGTTCAAAATATGAATTGTTAATGGCTTTTACTCTGAAATAAGTATCAACAAGAAAGTCATAAATCTCCCATGCCTTATCGGTGTTGAGGCTCTTTGCGTGAAGTAATGCACCTTTTTCTGTCCAAAGGTAAAAAACAGTTGCTTTTGAACCGTCGTGAAATTCACGACGGTTACAAAATTTACGTTTTTCTTCACCTGTGAGACAATAATAGTGTACACCCTCTATATAGCGGGATTTGTTATGATTGAAGTTATATGAAATAGTTTTGCTGTCTGTGCCGTAAGCTTCTGCAAGCTGTGCGGTAGTAAGTACACGCTGACCTTCCTGTTCAATCGGGGTAATTTTGAAATTATTCATTTTGATTTTTTTCCTTTCATATTTTTAATAAAAAAACTGCTGATAACAAAAGTTACCAACAGTGAAAAAAGTCTTGACAAAATAAACCTACATATGATATAATAATCATAGGGCATATTGTTCACAAGCTATTACAAAGTTATTCTGGTAACTTCTGTTTTAGTGTCTGATTCAGGTTGGCCGACCTGTTTCAGACGGTGGGCGATATGCCCTATACTTATAATATCACATATTTTTTCAACTGTCAATATATTATGTTGATTTTTTGGAATGAAATGTGAGATAATGAGAGAAACAGAGAAAAAACAAGAGATTTAAAGTGTTTTAATGATATAAGTTAAAAAAAAGTGGTTCTGCCTCTTGACAAATGCTTTTTTATGTTGTATAATAATATTTGTCACTGTGCGGAAATTTTATTTTCCGCCGATACAGATTTTTAAGGAGGATTTTTTTATGTCAACTACACTGACTAAACCGGCTGATGTAAAGCGTACATGGTATATCCTTGACGCTGCCGGACAGCCTCTCGGACGTGTTGCTGCTAAGGCTGCACATATTCTCAGAGGTAAGCACAAGCCCACTTTCACACCTAACGTTGATTGTGGTGACCATGTTATCGTTATCAACTGCGATAAGGCAGTTCTCACAGGCAAGAAGCTTGAACAGAAGAAGTACTACTGGCACACTGGCTGGATTGGTGGTCTCAAGTCCATTTCTTACAAGGACATGATGGCTAAGCAGTCTGACCGTGCTATGATGATTGCAGTTGAGGGTATGCTCCCGAGCAACACTCTCGGCAGAAATCAGCTCAAGAGACTCAGAACTTACAAGGGTGCTGAACACAAGAATGCTGCTCAGAAACCTGTTGTTTATGAATATTAATCAGGAGGTGCTTTAAAATGTACAAATCAAAAGTTAAATACTATTACGGAACAGGAAGAAGAAAGCACTCCGTTGCAAGAGTAAGAATATATGCCGGTTCTGGTAATGTAACAATCAACGGCAGAGGAATTGACGATTATTTCGGTCTTGAAACTCTTAAACTCATTGCCCGTCAGCCTCTCGCACTTACAGACAATCTTGACAAGTTTGACATTGTATGTACAGTTGCAGGTGGTGGCGTAACAGGTCAGGCTGGTGCTATCAGACATGGTATTTCAAGAGCATTACTTGAATTTGACCCTGAACTCCGTCCGGCTCTCAAAAAGGCAGGATTCCTTACACGTGACCCACGTATGAAGGAAAGAAAGAAGTATGGTCTCAAGGCTGCACGTCGTGCACCACAGTTCTCAAAGAGATAAGAAATTGCCTAAAAAACGGCTATATTATGTTGTTTGCGAGATTTCAAATCTTGTTTGGTCAACTTTTGGACAACTAATAAAGACTGGATATACCACTCTGTCAGAAATGGCAGAGTGGTTTTTATTTTATTTGAGCTTTAACTCAATCTGTTCAGCTGTTTTTGCCTTTGTACTTCTGAGAACATCAGCGTAAATGTCAGCAGTCACCCCGATGTCGCAATGACCAAGATGCTCAGAAACAACTTTCAGGTCTACTCCACTGTTGATAAGTATGGTAGCGTTGCAGTGTCTGAGCTGATGTAGGGTCATATCCTCAAATTCAGTTCCTTTGGTGAATCGTTTGAGTGAGTGATAGACTGAACTGCGGTCACGATAATTTCCAAGAGCTGATACAAATACCATTTCTGGATGAGTAAAATCATCACCGAGGGCAATTTTCAGTTTTTCGATGTAGGATTTCTGTTCAAGCAAAATATTTTTCAGTTCCTGCCCCATACCAATGATACGAATACTGCTCTCAGTTTTAGGAGTAGTAAGCTCGTGCTTTCCACCAATATCAGTTAAAGTGTGATTGATTGAAATTGTGTTGTTGTCAAAATCCACATCTTCCCACGCAAGTCCAAGGCACTCTCCCAAACGCATTCCTGTATAGAGCAAAACCTTGATAATACGCTTGAAATCTTCATCCCACGGATTGCTGTCAAGAAAAGAGAGAAAGCGTTTCAGTTTATCTTCATCAAGAGCCTTGTTTTTATGGCTCTTTTTTCTTTTCGGGAGAATGACGTTGTGACAAGGCGATTCATGGAGAAAACCCTGTTCAACACCTCTGCGGAAGATACTTTGAATTATAACGTACACCTTACGTACAGTAGCAGGGTTAAGGTTATATGACTGCATTATCTGCGTGAGTCTGGGTGTTGTAATATCCTTGACTTTCACATTTCCTAGTACCGGCTCAATGTGGTTTTTGTACTGTCCTTTGTAGGTATAAATAGTGCTTGCTTTCAGCTCAATCGGAGCGTAATTCTTGAAATACCAGTCAGCAAGCTCCGACAAACGCATATTTTCGTTAAGCTGAGAAAAACCCTTACAGTGACGCTCAAACTCATAAGCATACTCCTGAGCTAATTTCTCCGCTTTCTTTGCCGTTACGTCCTTAGGCGGTGTAAATGTTGTGGATTTCATAAGTTTTTTTCCATTCATATCCGTGCCCACAAATACACGGATTCGGAACGTGTTTCCACGCTTGATTATATTTGCCAATGTAAATTCCTCCTATAATTTACACCTCGGCATATCTCTGCATCATCATTTTAGCGAAGATTTATGTATTTGTCAAGCACCTGAAAAAGAAATATGCCATAATTTGTTCTACATTACTCCAACTCAAACTTTTTCTTTTTTCTGTCGTTTGAGAGTTGTTCTATTTGTTTTTCTTGTCGTGATTTAAAAATTTCTTTAGCCTTTGCAATAACGTTCGGAAAAAGATATTCAATAAGTTTCAGTAAATCCTGAAAGTAGCTGATTTTTTCTTCTAACTCTGAATTTCTGCGTTCAGCACGATTATATTTTTCCTGATATTCTTTTTTCTGCTCAACAGCGTCATCACGTTCGGCAATAATCTTATCACAATGCTGATGCAAATCATATATGGTGTTTTCACTTTTGCATTGTAAATCCAAAGCATTTTTTGTGATATTTTGCAGAGTATCAATATTTTTCCTGATTTCGTCCTTATGACACATAATCGTAAACGAACTTTTTAACTGCTCATCAAGTTCCCAACATATCGAATCAAACTTTTTCTCCAGTTTATCGCTTTTTTCGATGTCGGGAATATAGTTCAGAAGTTCGTTTGCCCGTTTTTGCAGACTGTCAACTTCCAACTTTTTTGAACTGATTTCATTCTGCATATAAGACAACGAATTTTCCATAGAATCAAGCTGATTTTTCTTTTGTGTAAGTTGTGTATCAGCCTGTTCAATTTCTTTTTGCCGTTCCTGTTTTTTGTAATCAAGTACGCTTAAATGCTGATTTTTTGTTTCGAGCTGCTCCCATTCAATTCCACGTTCAGCCATAAGTCCTGCAAGCACCTGTTTTTCGCTGTCAATCCACAATTTTGGTGCAGTATTCAGCTTTCCCTCGCCCTTAAATCCCTGTTGCTCCAGTGCTTTTGTGAGTGATACTCTGGTTGACAGTCCTCTTTTCTGTTCAGTTGCAAACGGTACAAAATCGATGTGCAGGTGCGGAGTTTCTTCGTCCATATGAATTACAGCGTTGAATACTCTCAGATGCGGATTTCTGCGTTGAAAATCCTCCGCAAACTGTTTTAAAATATTGGCACAGATATCTGCATCAGCCGTGCCGATGTGAGTATCATCATGATTGCCTATCTGAAAAATTACTTCATGAAATTCTTTTTCCTGTCGGCTATGACGGATATGCTCATGGTAGTCTTTGATACGTCTGTCCCTACGGGTCTGCTTTGCGTTATACTTTTCAAGTGCCTCATCAAAAAGCTCATGATAAACTGATTTAATATCGTCCTGAACTATTGTTATATTGTTAGATGTTTTATCTTTATCAACATTTTCAGTAATAATTTTTCGGTTGTTGTGGTGAGTACTTCCCTTACCGATGACCGCACTAATCGTCTTTTTCATAGAAATCTCCTTTAAAAAATCAGAAAAACAAACATTGCCTTTGTTACTTTCTGCGAAAGTAACGCAAAGATACTTTCGACAGCCGAAGTCCGTCTATCAAAAGTATCTGTTGTGCTCTGCGAGGCTAACGGCAGACGGAGCTGCCGAAATTACTTCTGAAAATAAGAAATCAAATCAGCCTTGTTGACGAGGATTTTTCCACGCTTACCCTCACCGGTACGGATAAATTTCACCTTATTTTGTGCAACGAGTTTGCGGACGGTGTTTTCAGAAAGTCCCTTGACGGCATCACAACATTCCTTGACTGTAAGCATTTCAACAGGCTTTTCAGTAGGCTCTGTAACTTCCGTATCATTTGTAAGCTGAATTAACAGGTTCATAATCTGGTCTGCAATTTTTTCTTTCTCAATCTTTGTCATAAAAAAACTCCTCTTTCTCTCTTGTCGAGTTTGTGATTTGTGAACTTTCAACATTATCAACAAAATATATTCAAGTGTCGATTGTGCTGAAAATGTTGATAGTTCAGATATTGGGATTTATATAAATCATAATTCCACTTTTATTGTTTCCGTTTGCTCCCTTGACAGTTTCACAGCGAATATAGCCATATTCTTCGAGCATTTCAGCGGTTTCATTGAAGTCCTGAGCGTTCTTGAAAAGCGTACAACGGCAGATTTTGTAAAGGTCATTCTGGCGGATTTGATAAATATTTTTCGCCTTGATTTTTTCAATAACTCGCTCCGCCTTGACCGTGCCAATGTCAATGTCTCCCTGTCCGTAGGCGAAAATTGCCTGTTCACGATAATAATTTGCAATCTCAATCGCAGAGCAAAGCGTGTCCAGATTTACATGAACTTCGGCAGGATTTTTATTATTAAGCTCGCACTTTATGCAGTGAATAATTCCACATATTCTTAAAATCAAGCCGTGATATTTTCCGCCCCAGTCACGACAGAATGCCATTTCCGTGAGCAGATTTTTTTCAATGAAATTGTTATAGTAATCAACAAATTCACGGAATGCCTTGCCCTCAAAATGAAGATATATCTCATTTTCGTTATGGTATATAAATTTTTTGTGCAGTAGCTTATAAATTAAGTGCTGATAGTTTTCAACGACATTTTTTGGCATTGGCTGAGTATCATATTTTCTTTGACCGATGTTGCTTTTTGGGAAACAATAAATCAGTCGTGCAATCAGACCGCTGCCACGGAATGCCGTGTTGTTTATCATACTGTCGAACACGTAAGGCTGGCATACAAGGCAAATCGACATATACGGACGTTTAAGTGCGATACTGTCCCTACCCACTCGGTCACTGATATACGTTTCACCATTATATGATTTGAGTATCAAATCAAGATTCGGAATGTTATTCGAGTAGCGACCGTTGAAATTTCCGAGCATACCTGCCTCGTCTGAAATCATCAGCAATGACTTGTTTTCATACAGAAGTCGTACAAGTGCCTCTGGTGTTACATCGTCAACGACAATTCTGCGGAAATTATTGTCCTGAATATTGCTGATTTTTGTCTTTAAATCAGCGATTTCGTCTGCTGTAACACTATCTTTCTTTTCAAGTGCAATCAGTTGACTTTCAAGAATTTTTCGCTCCGCCTGATACCTGAAAATATCGGTTTTATTCTGTTCGTTCCAGTCATGCGTAAACTGTACGTAAGGACGTTTTACCGCCGAAATTACAGGCGATTTCTTGAAACTCGGTTCAGCAATTGTGAGTGCATCAATTACAAGCGGTTCGGTGTGGTCATATTTTCCCGACATTCTGTAAACTCCCGAAAAACAGTAGCTTGCCGAAGAAATCAGGGCAGTTCCAGCCATTGCAACGTCTGTTGAGGTACTTTCTGATACCGCAAAAGCCATGTCACGTAAAATCGGCGGAAGTGCGTTTGCAGGGTAGTTAATAAGGTTTGACCTGTCCGAGCGTAAGGGTGTTGGTGTTGACCATTCTTTTTCATTCATAGGCATTTTCCCTTCTTTACAGCAATTCCATTATAGACAAATCAATAAAGATATGATATAATAGGT
>CAMWQI010000140.1 GCA_947176345.1 uncultured Ruminococcus sp. | reverse complement strand
GCATACTACAGCGGTGGTGGCGGACTTTGTTTCAGCGACCTTGTTTCAGATGACGGAAAGACTTTCTGGGGCTGTAAGAATTATTCATACTCAAACGGTATGAATGAAATTGTCATACCATTTGACAATGAATTTACAGACGCTGATTCAAAAACCGTCAAGGCAACAGTTGCCGGTGATACCGCTGAACTTCAAACAGGCTGGTGGGCATTTTCCGAAAAACAGGGCGACGGTGGTAGCGATATTGTTATTGACTATACAAAGGTAACGCTTGTATATGAATATGACAATTCACAGGCATCAGGCAGTGTTGAAGGTGATGTGAATAAGGATGGTAAGTTTAATGTTGCAGACCTTGTTATGATGCAAAAGTGGATTTTAGGCAGTGGAAAACTCACCGACTGGAAAGCTGGAGACCTGAATAAAGACGAAAAAATAGATATCTATGACCTTGTGAGAATGAGACAGGAAATTATTAAAAAATAAAAAATCTGTAATAATTCCAATAGCGGATACTGCACATACCACTATAGAATTATTGCCTGATTATATATTCCTATGGGACAAATCAGAAATAAGAGAACTATTATTAATAGTTCTCTTATTTTTGCAGAATTAACACGCGAAACGCAAAAAAAACGTTGTAAATCGGATTTGCTCCGAAATACAACGATTTTGTGATAAGTGCGGATAACAGGAGTTGAACCTGCACCGAGTTGCCCCGACTGGCACCTGAAGCCAGCGCGTCTGCCTATTCCGCCATATCCGCATATTGTTTTATTCAACGCTTATTATTATATCACATAATTTTTGATTTGTCAAGTGTTTTTTTAAAAAATTTTTTCAGAAAATGGGACAGATAAAAAAATCTGTCCCGAATGGTATGTAATTTATACCTCGTCGAAGTCGTCTTCATAGTCATAGACATTTTCAATGTCATTCATAAAATATTGTGAGACTTCCTCAAATTCGTCATCGTCGTCGATAGAGGCAAGGACTTCCTCGCCGTTTTCATCAACAACTTTCAGGATAACAAGTTCAAGGTCGGTATTAAGGAAATTCTCATCCTCGATAGCAGGGAGCATAGCAAAATACTGCTCGCCGTTCATTTCAACGGCATCTATAAGCTCAAAGCATCTTTTATTTCCATGTTCGTCTATAAGCTCGAAAAGCTCCGGTGTAAATTCATTCATTTCAGACATAATGTTTCTCCAATCCGGCATAAGCCATTTAATATAAGTATTATACACTATTTGCGACAGAATTGCAAGTGGAAATATACGCCGGTCATTTGGTTTGTGCAAAGTGCATTACAGAATAAGTATTCTGTTGTTGAATGTGCCGAAATGCATTAAATTTATAAAGAAATTTGAAAAATACTGTTGACAAATCACAAAAAGTATGTTATTATATATACAAAGAAAAGGAAACACAGTTGAGAGGGTTTCCTATAGCTGAATTTACTTGGTCTGGAGTTTCGCTCCGATGTGAATTAATTAAAGCGGAAAGGAAAGTGAGTCCGATGGAGGAGAGTCTGATACAGCAGTATGAAGCCGGCGGGCTTGCTGAATGGTTGGATTGATACAAGTGGGAATATAGGCTTTTGGCTTGTTCCGTTGAGTGAATAGTGAGAAGTATTTCCAATTATAAAGCTGACGTATTGCTGATTTTTCAGGAAATGGTTTCATATCTGAATATTTGAAGATACAGGATTATCCGAGAATTTGACTATTTTTGTCTTTAGATATATTTAACTGAAAAAATCTTGAAAGCAAGGATTGATTCCGATGGAAATTAATGTTATCCGGTAAGTTCATAACAATTGAATAAAGCAAATAACCTTAGCAATGGTATGTTTTCGGCTGAGGTTTTTTGTGTTATCTGGTTATTTTTTTTCGATAAAGAAGAGCCGACTGTTCCTGTTTATTGTCGCCAAATTCATAGTAGATATGGTCTTTTATAGCGTCCGGAAGATACTGTTGTTTCACATAATGATTAGGGAAATCATGCGGATATAAATAATGTTGTCCGTAAATTTCCGCACCCTTGCCGTCAAAGTGCATATTCTGTAAATGTCGCGGAAAATCCAGTGAATCACAGTTTTTAAGGTCGTCAAGTGCGGAATTTATAGCTTTATATGCACTGTTGGATTTCGGAGCAGTCGCAAGCAGTATAACAGCCTCTGCAATGGGCAGTTTCGCCTCCGGAAGTCCTAACTGTAATGCTGAGTCAACACAGGCTTTTGTGATTACAATTGCCTGCGGGTAGGCAAGTCCGACATCTTCTGTTGCTATGCACAACAAACGTCTGCACAGTGGAATTATATCACCGGCTTCAATCAGGCGTGATGCATAATGCAAGGCAGCGTTTTCGTCCGAACCACGCACCGATTTATGAAATGCCGACAGTATGTCATAATGCTGGTCACCGTCGCGGTCATAGCGTATATTACTTTTCTGAGCGATAATTTTAAGAGAGTCGGGAGTTATTTTTATTTTTCCACCGGAATTTTTACCGCATATCACGGACAGTTCAACGGTATTTATTGCTTTCCGGACATCTCCTCCGCAATTATAGGCAATAATTTTAATTATTTCGTCGTCCGCAATAATTTCCGTTCCGTTCTCTTCTGATATTATTCTGAATGCACGTTTTACAGCCGGTATGAGCTGTTCAGCGGTCACGGGTTTGAACTCAAAAACCGTGCATCTGCTTATAATCGCACTGTATACCGAAAAATATGGGTTTTCAGTAGTAGAGGCAATAAGCGTTATATCCCCGTTTTCGATGTACTCAAGAAGAGTCTGCTGTTGCTTTTTGTTGAGATACTGAATTTCGTCAAGATAAAGCAAAATACCGTTTTCCGTTCCGAAAGTCCCTATATCCGATATTATTTCCTTTATATCTGAAACAGATGCTGTAGTGCCGTTCAGCCGGTGGAGATTCATTCCACAGTTTTCGGCGATTATTCGTGCAACAGTAGTCTTTCCCACGCCGGAAACTCCATAGAATATCATATTAGGAATTTTTCCGCTTTCTATAATCCTCCTAAGCGGTTTTCCGGCTGAAAGTATATGCTCCTGTCCTACAACGTCGTCAAGAATTTTCGGTCTTATTCTGTCTGCTAATGGTGCTGACATGATTTTTTATCTCCTTTCTATTGATTTTTTTATTATAGCACATAAAAAAAATACAGTCAACTGTATAAATGCATATTAAAAAATCTTTTTTTCTGTTATTTCTGTAAATACTTGACATCTTCCGGAAAATATGTTATTATATATGTATAAATTTTTTTAAAAAGGAGGATTTTTTTCTATGGAACACTCACAACGAAAGCAAAAGACAATATTTCTTGCTTTTGTACTGTTTGTGGCATTGCTTATCCCGCTTTTAAGCGGAAGTCTCACGCCATTGACAGTTTCAGCGATTTCAACCGACTATCCCGCACAGCTGATGAATATTGCCTCTAAAGACAATAAAACCGTCCTTACTGAAAACGGCACGGCGGACAGTTCGGCATTATCAATGAAAACATTGGGAGGTGATTTGTCGGCATCATGGCGTTTTGACAGGGTAAATACAGACACAAACGGAACTTTTTTCAAGATTTGTAATGCAGAGTCCGGCAGACTGCTTACACCTTACGGCTATTCAACTACAGCCGGTACAGGTGTGATTATGTATGGCAGTGAATCCCATAAGACACAACACTGGTATGTTATTCCCGTGAAAACCGACCATCTCGGAAATAATCTCTACTATAAAATAGTAAATTATTCCGATACATCAATTGCACTCACACAGGGAAAATCCGGCATGACTCTTGAAAAATATACGGGTTCGGACAATCAGTTATGGTTGCTTAATGCGGACGGTTTACAAGGTTTTGCCGGTTACTGTGATGACGATAACACGGGCAATATAAAAGCCGGCGATATAGGCGGACTTTTCGGTGAGGTAGTTGAGGCAAAAACGTTTGACGAACTCAAAAAATATGCTGAATCCGATACTCCCTATACTATTGTTGTGACAAATAATATCAAAGTTACCGACCTCGCCCTGAACGGTGACAGATATATGTGCAAGGCGGGAAGAATTTATGTCCGCAGTAACAAGACGATTATTGGCAGTTACAATGCTCATACGCTCTTCAATGTTCAGTTCTGTACATATTCCACTCTCGGAACAGGCAACAACATAATTATCAAAAACTTTGAAATGCAACATGACGCTGAGTCAAATAACAACGATTCTATTGTATGCTATTTCGACTCCGGTAAAAATATTTGGGTAGACCATATATCTTTTATCGGTCATGAAAATTGTGGCAAAGCTCCGAAAACAGGGCTTGCCGATGAGGATAAATTTTTAGCTGTCTGCGTTGATGCCGATTACTGCACCGTTTCAGACTGCTCATTCGGTGAACACAAATACGGTGTTATTCTCGGCTATCCTTCCGACGATGAAAACAGTAAGTCCGGATATGACGGATTTCCGAATATGACACTCATTTCCAATAAGTTCGATGGCTGTGTTACAAGAGGTCCGGGACTTATGAGATGGGGATATTTCCATTCACTTAACAACTATGTAAATAATTTCAGCATGGCATATACCGTGCATAGCGGTTGCGATATATATGCGGAAAACTGCTACTACGAAAACGGCGGTAATGTTATATGCGACTGGAATCAGATTACCTATGCAGGTGCGTATGCAGAAGACGGCTCAAAATTCTACAACTGTAACAGGACTGTGCAAGGTGAGGGTACGGCAAGTAATCCAAGCTATTCCAAAGCAAGCACGTGGAGACCGACAGGCAAATATAGTTATATAAAGCTTACGGCTGATAAGGCAAAGAGTTATTGCTGTAGTTACAGTGGTTGCCAATCCTCTAAGGACGATATTAAGTATATGCGTTTTTCCGGAAAGGGCGTATCAAGTGCAGGCTTTACGGTTTTGCCAGATGGTGCTATGACTTCGGCTACAACAACCAAAAAGACAACCACCACCACTACTACTACAAAGCAGACAACTACCACAACAACCACAACCGCTCCGGTTAAAGCAAACTTCAATGATGGTGATGTATTCCGTATAAAGAATGCAAATTCCGGTCTGTATATGCAGGTTGCAGATGCTAAGGCTGAAAACGGTGCGAACGTTCAGCAGTGGGGAAGTGACGGAAAGTCAGTTCACGATATGTGGAAGATGTTCAGTGCAGGTGACGGATACTATTATATTGTTTCATGTGTCGGCGATGGTGGGAAATATGTTCTTGATGTCTCAGGCAAAAAAGCAGATAACGGAACTAACATTGATATTTATAATTACAACGGCGGTACAAACCAGCAGTTTATGATTACAAAGAACGATGACGGCAGTTATAAAATCCGTACTAAAGTTTCCGGCGGAAAATCGGCAATTGAAGTCAAGGACGCTAATAAAAATTCCGGTGCGAATATTCAGGAATGGGAAATCAATGGTGCAGACTGTCAAAACTGGATTTTTGAACCGGTTGCAGATGTAGGCTGTGTAATGGACGAAAGCGTTATTTATACTTTTGAAAATGCAAATTCCGGACTTGTCATGGAAGCAAAAGGCGGTCTTATGGCAGACGGTACAAATATTCAGCAGTGGACATCAAATAATTATGACTGTCAGAAATGGGTTCTTAAAGCATTCGGTTCAGGTAATTATTACTGGATTCGCTCCGTACAGGACGAGGGTTACGCCCTTAAGGCTGAAAGCAGTACGGACGGCGGAAATATCTCTTTAGCTCCTTATTCAAATAAAGACAGCTCACAGCTTTTCCGCTTTACGAAAAATCTTGATGGAACGTATAGTATTATAACTCATGCCTCAAAAGATACTTGTCTTGTTGAAACTGCATCTGCATCAACTGAAAACGGTGCTAACATTCAGCAGTGGAAAACAACCGGAAGTAATTGTCAGCATTGGAACGTGAAAACCGAAAACAAACCAGTTTCAGTAAAAGTCACCGGAGATGTAAACAGCGACGGAAAACTTGATGCAGCTGATTTGGTACTTGTTGAAAAATGGATTTTAAGCGTTCCTGATACGGTTCTTGCCGACTGGAAATCAGCTGATATGAACAGCGACGGAATACTTGATATTTTTGACCTTGTAATGCTTAGAAAGACAGTTATAAAATAATAAAAAATACCTCATTCAACGTTTTTTTCAGTTGATGAGGTATTTTTTTTAACACGCGAAACGCAAAAAAAATTTTTTTGTATTTCGTGTGTGACTTTTTGGGTTTGGTGTGTTATATTATAGTAGGTATTCAGGCATTATCTCTGTTGTTAAAATTGTTCTGCTTTTGTGTCATAAGAAATTATAATTTTGTAAAAAATATACAATATAGCAGTGTTGAATTTAGATGTAGTTATGAAAAAATCTATTATCATATTGAAACTATTGCTTTTTTTATGAAAATATGATATAATTATATGTAAATCAAATGATTGTTTGTGTATTATTATAACGTGAATTCGACAGAAAAAATCAGTTAAGCAGACATAAAAAGCCCACCTG
>CAMWQI010000139.1 GCA_947176345.1 uncultured Ruminococcus sp. | reverse complement strand
CTCCTAATATATTCAGTCATGCGGGTGCTTCATGTATTGTGGAGGGAAAATGTCCGGAAGGTAAAATGTCATGCGGTAAAATGGCACAGGTAAGAGCAGATTTTGAAAAACTCAAAGGTGAGAGTAAAAATGCTTGAATTAAGGGATATTGATATTTCCGACAAAGAACATATAAACAGATGTCTTGCCATGTCTGATTTTATGGGCTGTGAATATACTTTCGCAAATAATATGGCGTGGAAACGTCTTGCCGACTCAAAAATAACTTTTTATAAGGATTTTTATATTGTCTGTTCCCTTACAGAAGAAAATACACCATATTTTGTTATGCCGTCCGGCTCAGGAGACTATATGGAACTTTTCAGCGAACTGAAAAAATATTCCGGTTCTATGGGTGTTCCACTTACCGTTACCGGAGTAACTGAAAAGTTGCTTCCATTATTCAATGAACTCTTTCCGGACAGTTTCACAGTTGAGTATGACCGTGACGGTTCAGACTATATATACCTTGCTTCCGACCTTATCAGTCTTGAGGGAAAGAAATATCATTCAAAAAGAAATCATATGACACATTTCAGGTCTTATGACTATGAATTTTCAATGATTACTGAAAATGATTTTGACGATTGTATTTCTTTCTGCACTGAGGACTATAATAACAAATATCAGAACCATTCGTCCATTGCGGAACAGTATGCTATAAATACTTACTTCAATTATTTTGAGGAACTGGAACTATCCGGCGGAATTATTCGTATCAACGGAAAAGTCACTGCTTTGACAATAGGCGAACGCCTTAATTCAGATACTTTCTGTGTTCATATTGAAAAGGCGGACAGGTCTTTTGATGGCATATATACAGCTATAAACAATCTGTTTGTTTCGTCTGCCTGTGAGGGTTACAAATATATAAACCGTGAGGAAGATTTAGGAATAGAGGGTCTCCGTAAGTCAAAACTTTCATATCACCCTGTTTTCCTGTTAAACAAATATATTATTAAATTTAAGTGAAAGGAACTTTTTATTATGATTTATGTTTTTCTTGCAGATGGATTTGAAGAAACAGAGGCTTTAGCTCCTGTTGACCTGCTCCGTCGGAGTGGTAAAAAGGTTATTACTGTCGGTGTGGGTGATAATGTAGTTACCAGCTCACACGGTATACCGGTTGTTACGGACACCATAGCACAGGAAATACTCCTTAATGATGAGCTTGAAATGATTGTACTTCCTGGTGGTATGCCTGGAACTCTCAATCTTGAAAAGTCACAGTATGTCCAGAACGCCATTGACTATTGTGTACAGAATAACAAGTTTATTGGTGCTATATGTGCCGCCCCGTCAATACTCGGTCACAAAGGACTGCTGAACGGTAAAAAAGCTGTATGTTATACAGGTTTTGAAACACAGCTTACAGATGCAATTATCGGTGACGGTCTCACAGCAGAAGACGGAATTTTCATTACGGCACGCGGAGCAGGTGCGGCTATTGAATTTGGTCTTAAACTCGTTGAAAAGGCTGTTTCACCGGAAGAAAGCAAGAGACAGCGTGCCGCTATTCTTGCCGACTGATTTTAAATTCATGGAAGATAAAAAATTAATGCGGAAAAAATTTTCAGAAATAAGAAAAAATATTCCGCATAAAACTGAAAAAGATATACTTATTAAGAATATTTTTCTTGAAAATGCACGGAATGCCAATACTATATTACTATATGCGTCTTTCAGTACGGAAATTGATACTCTTTCTATTGCAGAAGAATTAATAAAAACTCATATAGTAGCATTTCCCGTCTCTCATAAGGACGGCATTATGACGTTTCATACTGTTCACTCCATTGATGAACTCCATAAAGGTATGTACGGAATATATGAACCGGATATTTCCCTGCCACAGCCTGTCGTAAATGACAAAACAATTTGTATACTTCCCGGACTTGCCTTCATGACAGACGGTTCACGGCTCGGTTACGGCGGAGGGTACTATGACAGATTTCTTGAAAAATATCCACAGATAAATAAGACTGCCCTCGCTTATGAGGAACTTATTACAGAAAGTCTGCCTGTTATGCCACATGACATAAAGGCTGATTATATTGTTACTCCAGAAAGGACGGTATTCTGTCATGCAGAACAAAGATGATAATGACATTCTTGATGACATCACAGACAACAACAACGAAAATCTTACGGAAGAACAAGATGAGGAAGTCACTCCCCTGATAGATGAATATGATGAATATTCACAGCCAGATGAAGAGGAAATATCTCCGGAAGAATACTATGAAGAAAATTATGAGCCTGAACCTGAACCGGTTCGCGAAGCACCACGCAAACGAAAGAAAAAAAAGAGAAAGAAAAGACGTAGCCGTCTCCCCGGAATTATTATTCTTACTACTTTTATATTCGCACTTTCCGTCTGCCTTTCGCTTGTCATAATAGCTTTCGGTCGTGATATGCTCGGCATAGGAAAAAGTGATAACACTCACCTGATTGTTATTCCGGACGGTGCTACTACAGTAGAAATTTCTGAACTCCTTAAAGATGAGGGAATTATAAAGTCACCCGAATGTTTCCAATTATTCAGCCGTTTAAGGAAATCCGATTCAAGCTATATTGCCGGTGAACATTTTGTACGTCCTAATATGGCTTATGAGACGATAATAAATGAACTTACAACTATTCCGGAAGAAGAACAGGAAACTGTTGAAGTTACGTTCCCTGAAGGCTGTACAGTCTTTGAAGCTGCACAGATTCTTGAAGAAAACAGTGTATGTACCGCTGATGACTTTATTTTCTATTTCAATTCCGCTGGTCTTGGCTTTGCGTTTGAGAACAAACTTCCTACAGATACATCACTTAAATTCTACAAAATGGAGGGATATTTATTCCCTGATACCTATTTCTTCTATGAAAATATGAGTCCGGAGCAGGTGTGCCAGAAAATATATCTCAATTTTGACAACAAGATGACTCCAGAAAGATACGCTAAAATGGAAAGTCTTGGTCTCTCACTTGATGAACTTATTACTTTTGCATCTGTTGTACAGAAAGAAGCCGCAAGCACTGATACTATGCTGTATGTTGCATCGGTTTTCTGGAACAGATTAAGAAATCCTGATATTTTTCCGTTGTTGCAATCCGACCCGACTTCAAACTATTCAAAGTTCGTAAGTGCAAAAATGGATGTGTACGATAAAACTATTGTTGATTCCTATGATACATATGTAAGTCCTGGACTTCCTCCGGGGGCTATATGTAATCCGGGAATAGAGGCTATAGATGCAGTTCTTGAAAACGTTGAAAGCAATTACTTCTACTTCATTGCAAATATATATACAGCTCAGACTTACTTCTCCGAAACTCTTGAAGAACATGAAGCATATCAGGAAATGGTTGAAGGACAGGTTGATGAGTACATTATTGCCTCACGTGAAGCAGAAAGAGAGGCTGAAGCCAATGAGGAAACTTGAGGTACTTGCTCCGGCAGGTGATGAAGAACGTTTCAACGCCTGTATAAATTACGGTGCGGATGCTGTATATCTCGGACGGAAACAGTTTGGTATGCGTTCATCTCCTATGAATTTTGACTTTGCACAGCTTTTAAAGGCTGTGCAATCCGCACACGCAAAGGGAATTAAAGTCTATCTTACGTGCAATACGCTCCCACGAAACAATGAGATACCGCAGTTTGAACAGTTTGTCCGTGAGGCTGTAGAGGCACAGGTTGATTCCCTTATAGTCGCTGATATAGGACTGCTTGCACTTATAAAAAAATACGCTCCGGATATGGAAATTCACATCTCAACACAGACGGGTGTTGTGAATTACGTCACCGCACAGGAACTCTATAACATGGGTGCTAAAAGAATAGTCCTTGCACGTGAACTTACACTTGATGAAATAGCTGAAATCCGTGCAAAGACAAATCATGATATGGAAATAGAAACTTTCGTACATGGTGCTATGTGTGTATCTTTTTCCGGAAGATGTTTATTGTCACAATATTTGGTTAGCCGTGATGCTAACCGTGGCGAATGTGCTCAGCCATGCCGGTGGGGTTACCATCTTGTTGAGGAAAAAAGACCGAATGAATTTTTTCCGATATTTGAAGACGAAAAAGGGACTTACATTCTCAATGCTAAGGATATGTGCATGATTGAACATATAGACAAGCTTGCAAAAGCCGGTGTTGACAGTCTTAAAATTGAGGGTCGTGCAAAGTCCGCATATTATGTGACAGTAGTTACTAACGCTTACAGAATGGCGGTTGACGAATATTATAAAAATCCCGATAACTTTGTACTCCCCGACTGGATTAGAGATGAGGTTTACAAGGTAAGTCACCGGAAATACTGCAATGGTTTTTTCTTTGGTACTCCTGAAAACTCACAATACTATGAAAATAGTGGTTATATACGTAATTACGACGTCGTGGCGGTTGTTGAAAAGTGCGAAAACGGTAAAGTTTATTGCACACAAAGAAACAGATTTTTTGCCGGAGATACAGTTGAACTACTTGCGCCGTCCACAAAACCAGTTGTACTTACACTTGATACTTTATATGACGAAACCGGCGAGGAAATCCAGACCGCTAACCACGCTATGATGAAATTTTCCTTTAAGTCTGATATGGTCTTTCCGTCCGGAACTGTTATCAGAAAGGCAACAGAATAATGTCAGCTATGGACTTATATTATATGGGCATTGAGTGTCTTGACAGAAAAGAACATCAAAAAGCTATTGAATACTTTGAATTATCAAGTAAACTTGAAAGTCATTTCAAGACCTATGAGAGATTATTTCAGTGTTATATGAGTATTTCAGATACCGAAAAAGCTTTTGAATGTATAAAAAAATCTTACACGCTTAATCCGAAAAATGACAAAACGGCTTTTGAATATGCTGAAATCTGCACAAAAACAGGAAATTATAAATTCGCTGAAAAGCTTTTGACAGAAATTCTTGCAAGAAATCCTGAATACAAAAAAGCTGAAAAGCTTCTTGATACAATAAGGGGATAGGAACTAAGTTCCTATCCCCTGTTTTCGTATATTCTTTCAAAGAAAATTTCTTCCGGCAGATTATCCGGTTTTAAAAAACCCTCCGTATGTATGTGGATATAGAAATCATATCCGACATCAATTTTATAACGGTCTGTAATAATTACAAACCATGCTTCTTCTCTGAGCATGATTTTTACAAGTGCCGGAATATCACTGTACTGAAATTCACATCTTCCGTCATACAGCGACTTATAAATAATACTTTGATAGTCTTTTTTGTATATACTGATTACAGATTTGTCTATATCGTATTTTTTAAACATTTTATCTGTCCATTGCATTTTTTCTTCGAAATTTTCTATCCGGACACTGCTTTTTGTATCATTATTTATTATTGTCATAAGACTTTGTATATATAATTTTTCATAATGTAAATATTCGTTAATTGTCAGATTATAACGTTTGTCGCCGACATCTGTAATTGAAGTCCATTCATCAGAATAATTTTCAGGATTATATTTTGAAATTCTGTAAATCATGTGTTCTTGTCAACCTCATGGAATTTTTTAAGGTTGCCGATTTTTTCGTTTCTTTTGTACACATCAGAATTTACACAATTGTAATTATGTTCAAGCCACTTAGCAACACCATCGTTATCGTTTGAAGGAATGATTGCAGTAGCATATTTTTTTAAGTCATCATGAGCATTTTGAACAGCGTATCCTTCATCAGCTAACAGGAACATATCTATATCATTTTTGCCGTCTCCAAAAACAACTAACCTTTCACACCTCATTAAAGCCTGTAAATGCTTTATTGCATTTGATTTTGACGTTTCTTTCGGCATGATTTCAAGCCACTGTTCTTTAGAGTAAATATCTTCCTGATAAATACAATGAAAATCATGTTGATATTTTTTATATAATGGTTCAAGTTTTTGGGGTTCGTCAATACAAGTGATGTAGAAAATTTTCCCTGACTTCAAATCATTAACCGTTTTTACAGCATTTGTGCGAATATCACCTTTTCGGCTGTTAATAAAAACATTCATACCTTGCGTACATAATTCCGGAACAAATGAGAATTTTTCCTCATCATTTATAAAGGCATAAACTATAGGGTACACTTCATTATGAAACAAATCTTCCAATAAGCTTTCAACTGCATTGTCAAAATAATTTTCAATTAATAGTTTTTCTGAAATATTGTCAATAACAAACGCTCCATTATAAACTATTAAAGGTATTTTGGCAGTTAAGCCCTTAGTAACCTTTTTTGCAGTTACCAAAGACCTTGCTGTAGCATAAGAAAAAATCATTCCTCTTTCTGTCAAGCTATTTATTATTTCATTTGTATATTTTGATGTAGTTTCATCGCTTCTTAACAACGTTCCGTCTAAATCTGATACATATAAAGTATTCAATTTAATTTCACCTCTTAAAATTTCGAATAGCACTTCAGACATTACAATCAGAAGTGCTATGTTTAAGCGTATTTTTTATGTGTTCTTGTCAACCTCGTGGAATTTCTTGAGGTTGCCGATTTTTTCGTTTCTTTCATCAAGAACTTTTTCAATGTCCGACCATTCAAGACCCTGATTTGCACAGAGTACCATAACATGATACAACAGGTCATTGATTTCGTTCATTAACTCGTCGTTGTCGCCGTTCTTTGCAGCTA
>CAMWQI010000138.1 GCA_947176345.1 uncultured Ruminococcus sp. | reverse complement strand
GAGTTTCGGCTTGCAAGCAAGAAAGAGGCAACACGGCGAAAAGCCGAAACTCCCACTTTATTTGATGAAATAAAAGAATGTAAAACTAAATATATTGCTTTACCTAAAGTATCATCTGAAAACAGAAGATATATTCCTATGGAGTATCTTTCGTCGGAAATTATTGCAGGAGATAAATTATTTATGGTTGCTGAAGCAGATTTATATTTATTCGGCGTGCTTACTTCAAATGTCCACATGGCATGGACAAGAACGGTCTGCGGACGTTTAAAGAGTGATTACAGTTACTCTAACACAGTTGTTTATAATAACTTCCCGTTCCCTGCTCCTACTCCTGAACAGAAAGAACGCATAGAACGTACTGCAAAGGCTATTTTAGACGCACGCAACCTTTACCCTACTTGTACCCTTGCTGACCTCTACGATGAGTTTACAATGCCTCCAGAGTTACGCAAGGCACATCAGGCGAATGACTTCGCCGTAATGAACGCTTACGGTTTCGACAGGAAGATAACGGAATCAGAATGTGTTGCCGAGCTTATGAAACTCTATCAGAAATTGACTTCCGGAAACTGACTGAATATGTGTAAACATTTGTAATTATTAATTTCCCTATTTTATGCAATGTTTACAAGTGTTTACAATGTTTACATATGTAAACATAAAAAAGGAGGGCTGAAAAAACGCCCTTTTTTTACTTTGATACGTGAGTGATTAAAAAAAATTGTCTTACAAAAAGTGTTGCAATTTATTTTACAAAGTGATATAATATAATTGAGGAGGTGATAGGATTGCAATTTGAATGGGACGAACAAAAAGAAAAGACTAATATTAAGAAACATGGACTTGATTTTGAAACAGCAGCTCGTGTATTTGATGACGAGAACCGTCTGGAATGGTATGACGAAATCCATTCTGAATATGAAGACAGGTATATTACAATTGGCTTGATAGATGGTATAGCGTGTGTTATCATGGTTGTATATACCGACCGTGAAGAAGCTATCCGGATAATCTCAGCCTGAAAAGCAACTAAACAAGAAAGGGAGATGTATTATGACTATTCGTAAAGAGATTGATTTCAACAAACCTCTGACTGATGAACAGAAGAAAATGCTTGAGGAACTCAAAACAAGACCAGTGACACCTGATGACGACTGCCCTGAACTTACGGCCGAACAGTTAAAGCAATTTGCACGTGTATCCGAAAAGAACCGTGAAGAACGCAGAAAACAAACCGTAACACTTCGCTTATCTCCACAAGCTATACGCACTGCAAAATCTCTTGGCAAGGGTTATACTTCTGTTTTAAGCAGAATACTTGAAAATGCACTTACAGATGCTGAATTGATTAAACATTATTTATGATTACAACAAGAAAAAGTGGTGCTTATACCACTTTTTTTATTTCTAAAAAAATTTCCTGAAACTTTTGACAAATGGAAAAGGATATGTTTACATATGTTTACACTGTTTACATATGTAAACATTAAATTTTTAGTAAGGAGTAATAATATGGCAGACAAAAATGTTATTGCAATCAGAGCAGACGAAGAAACAAAAGCGAAATTCAAGGCAATCTCTGAAACTTTCGAGAATAACGGCATCGCATTTGAAAGCCTTCTCAACGCTTATGAAATGCAGACATCAAAGGACATACTGAAAGACCGTCGAACCGATATTGAGGATTTTGACACCCATTTACAAGCAATTTCAAGTGCGTTTCTGCACTCTCTGGAAGTTACAGCGAATACCACTGAACGAGTAAGGGCAGAATTTCAGCTACAGCTTGACGGTAAAGACTTGACTATATCAGACTTACGGGAACGCATCAAACTTGCAGAACGGTCAGAACAGACCGCAAAAGAATAAGTAACAGCTATTGAATGTGAGATGTCGGAATTACGGGAACAGACTTCCAATCAACTTACAAGTCTAAGGTCTGAACTTGACAGTGTAACCAAATCGCTGGCTACGGCAACAGAACAATTAACAGATAAACAGTCATTACTTGATGAATACCGTAAAAGACTTGAAAAAGCTGAAAAAGGTATTGCTGAAATTCCCGAACTGAAAGAAAAAATCAATGTTTCGGAACAGGGGAAGAAAAAGGCGGAACAAGAAATTGAACGTCTAACTGCTGAATTATCCAAGCAGAAATCCGAATTTGAAAGTAAAATCATTGTCTTGCAAGAAAGAGCCGAAATTGAAAAAGAAAAAGCTGTATTGAATGCTAATCAGGAACATACGAAAGATGCACAAAATCAGACCAAAGAAATCCAACGCTTATATGCTGAAATTGATAAGTTACGACAAGAAAATTTAACTCTTAGTACAAGTCTTGCAATGCTTAATGCAGAAAAATCAAGAAAAGAGACTGAATAATTATTAAAAGGGAACAATTATACTTGTTCCCTTTCTTTTTGATTGAGAACCTGTACCAATAGGTTAAAATTGTTTTAATAGATTATGAAGATAAGAAATAATAATCATAGTTTCCATAATCTTTTTACAAATGTCTGTAATGGCATAAACATTAAAAAGTGCATTTATGGTGTAAAAAAAGGGTGAATATTTCTACTCACCCTCTCTAAAACTTCAGTTTTCTCTATTAAGTATGATTCTATTTATCTGTTTCAATTACATTAAGCAAATATTTTTTCATGAGACATAAATCAAAGATATCCAATTTGTTGTCCACATAAAAATCAGCATTCTTCCATTCAGCAAGTTTTATATCCGGCACAGCAAGTAACCATTTTTGCAAAGCAACAATATCTGCAACATTAAATAATTTGTCATTGTTTACGTCACCCATAATTTTTTCAGAATTTTCAGATTTTGTGAGAACTTTTGCATTACTTAAAATAATTTCTCCGCTGTAAGCTGTTATTGTGATTCCGTCCAGATCATTGTAGCTGATATCAAGTTGTTTTAACGCCGAATTAATATCTTCAGCCAAAAACACGGCTTTTTCTCCGTTAAAATAGAATGGCTGAATCGGGTGCCAGATTGATGGCGTAGAAGACCACCTTTGCAGTGCGATTACAGGCGAATAGCCCGTTTCACTTGTATAATTCAGTTCTATTGCATAATCATTTCCAAAATCACTCAGTACAGACTGACTAAGAGGAATGCGGTCGGGTGTTCCGGAGTTAATTTCCATTGTTTTCTGATAATCTGCACAAGGATATTTTGCGACATTGGAATAAAGAATATTGTCTTTTGGTGTTTCTCCTTGACGTTCAAACAATTCTGTCAACGTGACAAATTCGTAACCTTGTTCAACAAGCTTTGGCATAACAATTTTTAATGCCTCCACGGTCTGCTGATTTCCGGAAGCATCATGCAGGAGAACGATTACACCGTCCTTTGCTCCGTTCATAATATAATCAGCACGTTCTTGTGCAGTGACATTTTCCATATAGTCCTGACAATCAATTCCACAGATAAACGGTAAATCCACGGCATCATAAAGACTTTTACTTACATCAATGAACGGTGGTCGAAAGAATCTGGTCGGTTCACCGGTTATTTCGGTTACTTTATCATCGACATATGCAATCTCTGCCCTGACCTCTTCTTCTGACATTTTTGACATATTTCCATGTGTTTTAGAATGGTTGTCAATTTCCATTCCCATATCGTAAGCACGTTTAACAGACTGTGCACTTTTTTCATTTATATTGTTACCAATCAGAAAAAATGACGCTTTTGCGTTATATTCTTCCAGAATGTCTAAAACATCGTTTGTGGTAGTAGTATTAGGACCATCATCAAAAGTCAAAGCAATAAGTTTTGTTTCTTTTGTTTCGGCAGAAACTTTTACAAAGGGTACGCAGTTTATCAGCACAGAAGCTGTTAACACTGCCGATACGAAAGAAGATATTATTTTATACATAAACATTACCTCAACAAACTTTTAATATATTTTTATTACATTATTCTGTCCGAAATGTAGGGGGAATACCATATTTTCACACAAATTAATTTTGTTTATTAAATAGTTCTTTGATTATTTTGATATAACTTCAAAATGATGATTTTATTATATCGGTTTTCAAACAAAAACAGAATCAGAATCAATATAGTCTAAAATATATTATTTTACAAAATAAAACTAATGAAAAAGCATTTTTTTATTCCGTCACTTGTCGGAGTCTGTGCTGACAACGCTTACAGAAAACATTGCAAAAATACTTTTCAAACATTTTATAACATAAAGGTGGATATTTCAAAAAGACTGGAATCCGCCTTAAGTCATGCCAAAACGTTGGAAAGTTGAACGTACTTTTTCATGGTTATGTCATTCCAGACGTTTATCAAAAGACTACGAAATCAAAACTGTTTACTGAAACTATGGTTATTATATCTCATTTACACACTTTACTTAAACGTTTTTAACCTATTGGTACAGGTTCTGAATGTATACATAAAAACGCCTCAGATATAATCTGACAGACATTTTTTTGGTCATTAAATTACGCTTTTAAACCAGTCTTCAATTCAAACTCTGTAACGGTCATGTTAGCTCTCTGGGCAGCATCAGATAAAGTAATAATATTGTCTTTTACAAGTGATACAAGTGTATTTAAAATACCCTCAATCCTGCCTTCTTCACGCTGTTCTGCTAACGTTCTGGATTCATCATATTCAGTTATACACATACGCTTCACCTCTGCTCTGTTCGCTATAAGAAACGATTTGATTATGAAATCATCAGGCATTTCAGTCAATGCTATATCAATAGCTTCTTCAAAAACACTTGCCTTGCTGTTACGGACTTTATCAATAAACCAGGAATATTCATTAAGTGGTTTACAAGCATTCAACAAGTCCTTATTGTGTCCATAGTTGATGTTAATCATTGTGACTTTAACTTCAATATCCGGTTGAGAATCTTTGTCAAAAGAATCCGACAGACTGAGAATTATTCTGTCTTGTTTGCTGTCCGTACCGTTGTAAAAACATACACACTTAGGCGTTGGTGCTTTCTGCTGTTGCTTGCTGAATCGATGATAACCATTATCGCCCTCAATATACTTGCTGTAAACCATTCCAGCATAAATCAGAAAACGCATCGGCATATTAGGGTTGAACGTAGACTGCTGTTCATAGAAATTCATCATATCGCCCATCAGGAACGAAACATCATTCTTCATACCCATGTAAACAACATTATCAATTGTGTTTAGGATTATGTCATCAGGATTTGTATAATCAGAACCGTTCACTGCATTGTACAGGCTCAAAGTCCACGCTTTATTTTCAGAATTTCCGAATATGAATGTAAACAGTCTGTCTTTGTACTTGCGATTTACTCCTTTGCTATTTGACATCGGGAATCACGCTCCTTTTCTTTAATTATAACAGCAAAATATTGATTTGTCAATCACTTCAAACATATCTGCAATCTTAAATCGTTCTAATTGTAAACTTTTTGTAAATTTTTGCAAAATTTGGCAAAATCCTTGAGGAAATCCTCAAATTTTTCGGTATATAATTAGAGAGATTTTCAAATATAGCAAGCTCGGTAACCTGTCCGACAAAACGCTCGGACAAGTTACGCCTGCTTGTCAGGGAAAACTCCCTAAGACCCTGAATCTTTTCAGAAAAAAGGAGGGAAAAATTATGGAAAATGACCGCAGAAATCATAAAATTTCGTTCCGAATGAATGAGGAAGAATACGAAATTTTTATGGATAAATTTTTAAAATCAAAGTCTGATTCTCAGGGAAAATTCATACGTAGAATGTTGCTGAATGGAATCGTTCTTCACTTTGATGAAAGCAAAGCAAAAAAGGCATTCCGATTGATTTCAAATATAGCAAGTAACATCAATCAGATTGCCATGCGTGTAAACTCAACAGGCAACATTTATGCGGAGGATATTTCAGAAATCAAGAGGGATATAAATGAACTATGGCGACAACAAAGATATTTCCAATCCGAGTTACAGAAGTTGAGGCAATAACCTATATCGCCGATGACAAAAAAACTGATAACGGCAGACTGATTTACACATTCGGCTGCGATAAAAATCCAGTTCAGGCAAGCAAGGATTTTGCACAGGTTCGCACTATGGGAACAGGTTTAAGTTCTATACTTTCACAACATTTTATACAGAGTTTTTCACCGGGCGAAGTCACTCCCGAACAGGCTTTGAAAATCGGAATTGAACTCTGTGACAAATTTCTGAAAGGCGAATATCAGTATTATCTTGCCGTCCATACCGACAAGGAACACGTCCACTTGCACTGCATTTTTAATAACGTGAATATGTTTGACGGACGTACTTTTGAAACACACGAAAATCAGGGAAATAAACAGAATCGTTCATATAAAAAATTGATGAATTTATCTGATGAAATCTGCAAAAATCATGGACTTTCTGTCATAGAAAATCCCGAAAAAAGCAAGTGAAAATCGCACTATGAATGGGATATGAACCGACAGAATTTATCGTGGAAAGCCAAGTTGAAATTTGCGATAGACCAGGTTGTAAAAGAAAGTGACGATTTCGAAGATTTTCTGAAAAAATGCAGACTGCATAATATTGAAGTCGTGTACAATCCTGAACATGTAATTGACCTAAAATTTAGGCTTGATGGACAAAAGAAATTTGCCCGTGCGAGAACTCTTGGCTGGTACTATGAAAGCAAACAGATTGCCCGAAGAATAGCTATGTACAAGGGTGTTATGA
>CAMWQI010000137.1 GCA_947176345.1 uncultured Ruminococcus sp. | reverse complement strand
ATATAATATTTACATATGGCGAATTATCCGTGATTATATTTTCCGGTGTGCCGTAATCTGCCGGAAGATAGACGTTTTTTAAATATGGATTATTTGAAATATTCAGATTTTCCAGATATGAATTTACCTGAAGTGCATTCAGTGAACTGTTCTGTACATCAAGATTTTTAAGATTTGAAAATTTTTCAAGATTAAGAAAAGTTTCATTTTTTATGCCATTAAGTGTAAGTTTTTCAAGGGATTTTGAAATATCCTGCAATCCGTCAAGACTTTCAATTGTTGGGGTGGAAAGTAATTTACCAATACATAAATTTTTCAGATTTTCCATGTCTGAAAAGTCCTTTAGATTATGAAATGTTACATCTCCGTCTGTATAGAAATACTCCAGTTTCGGACAGTTTTTCAGTGATGACCAGTCGTCAATGCTGTTTGAATCTACTGAAAGATATTTCAGGAAGTTTTTGTTTTCCAGAAAGCTTACATTGTTGACATTCCAGCAGTCAACAGACATTTTTTTCAGAAAATAAAGTCCTTGTATATTGTTAAAGTCTTTTTCAGTGACATTAATTGAAGTAAATTCCGTGGCAAAACGACAGACTATTTTTCCGTCTATTATGCAGTTTGAGAATACAACAAAAATTATAATAACCGAAATTAAAATTATTTTTTTATAATGCTTTATGCATTTTTCTTTGATTTCATAGAGTTGCATATAAATTTGTCTCCCATGCCGGAATATAAAGTTGATGCCTTATATAAAGTTTATAATCTGGATTGAGTGTCATGATAAGAAGTGGAAGCTCAAAAATATCTTCATTGCGGTGATAAAGTGCTATCATGAGTTTAGGTGCGTCATGGGAAATTGTATTTGATGCCCCCCATATTGCCTCACGTTCAAAGCCCTCAACGTCCATTTTTATTATTGTAGCCGGACGGTTTCCGTTCACAAAGCTGTCAACAGCCCGTGCTGTGACCATAGTTGTGGCATTTGCGGAAATAGCGGATTGTCTGCCGGATTTTGCAGAGAACGGCAGTTCACAGTCCGTACTCCACGCGGCAGCATTGTACGTAAATACATTAGGCATATCATCAATATATTTGACAAGTTTTTTATAATTTTTCCTGTCTGGCTCTACTGCATATATTTCAGCGTATTTGCCACGTGTAAATTCCAGTAATTCGCGTATTGTATCACCGTTGTAAGCTCCTAAATCAACATATACTTCATTCAGACCTGGTTTTATTATTTTGCGGTATATTTCCGATTTCGGTGTGGTGACAGCAGAAAGATATTCAATTTTTCCGCTTATCTTGAAATTTATTATATTTGCATAAACTTTTCTTGAATAGTCATCAGCAAGACTGTCATATACTTTCTGGATTTTTTCGGCATTTTCCATACAGTATTCATAAGTAAAAAGCCCTTTGCCCACAACGGGAACGTCCGGAACATAAAGAGTGTGCCGTGAGGCTATATTATGGATTTTATCGACAATTTCCTGATAGCCAGCCGCAAAAGCAAGAACTACAACAAAATCGTCAACCATTGACTCAACTTCTGACAGTTTGTGTACTTTGAACCCTTCAAATGAGTGACCTCTTACAAAGTCGTCGCTTGCAAAAATTCCGGCAACGGCTATATTCCGCTTCCTGAAGACAGCCATTATTTTCAATGCACCGTCACCCATTCCGTAAATAAATATAGGTCTTTTTTCGGCTGAGAGTCTATCCCAGCATGATTGTTTTTCCGTAATAAAAGAGAGCATTTTTTTCCCCCCGTGAATTAATAATTATTGTCATCGTCGTGATTATTGCAGTTGATTAAATCACGCCCACGTATGCCGTATTTATCGCGTTCGGCATTAAGATACTGGTCTATCATATCAAGAACCTGACGGGCATTTTTTATGCTTTTGATTTCCTTTGTCGGTGTATCATAATCACGGCTGTAAATTGTGATAGTACCACAACCACATATTCTCTGACCGAATGAAAAACTCATTTTTTTGTCGTCTATTTTGTATATTTCTATTTCGTCCTCATCGATATTGAAAAAACCTTTTCTTGTGATAATTTTTGTTTCCGTAAGAAAATATCGTGTAAAAGATAACGGCAGTCCTAAGAATGTTCGCTTTTTGTCTGTCCATACATATGGAATATCGCTTTTTTTCATGGAATCAATCTCCGTTCATAAACAGTATCTCCTTATTATTTTACCACAAAATAACTTATTAGTCAACCGAAAACTGTACGAAAATATTAAAAATTTCTTTTTATGTGTATAAAACTATTGAATTTACGTGAATGCAGTAGTATAATAGTATATGAAAAATAATATAGAAAGAGGTTTGATTTATGGAAGAAACAAAGAAGAACTCCGGCAACCCCTTAGCGACGGAGTCGGTTATGAGGCTTATGGTTAAGTTTTCAGTGCCGAGTATACTTGGTATGCTTGTATCATCACTGTATAACATTGTTGACCAGTTGTTTATCGGTCATGCAGTAGGCATTGACGGAAACTCCGCTACAAACGTTGCATTTCCGTTCACTACAGCGTGTACGGCACTTGCCTTGCTTTTCGGAATAGGTGGTGCATCATGTTTCAATCTTACTATGGGCAGGGGAGACAAGAAACAGGCTGGTTATTTTGCCGGAAATTCATTCGCACTGCTTGCGGTAAGCGGTATTATACTTAGTGCAGTAACGCTTATTTTCCTTAATCCGTTACTGAAAGTTTTCGGTTCACCTGAAGGACAAGTAATGCAGTATGCACAGGAATACGTTAAAATAACGGCTTTAGGCTTTCCGTTTTTGATTTTCACTACGGGCGGAGGACATCTTATAAGAGCCGACGGAAGTCCGCAGATGGCTATGACTTGCAATATAATAGGTGCAGTGGTAAATACTGCTCTTGATGCATTGTTTGTAATGGTTTTCCACTGGGGCATGAAAGGTGCGGCAGCAGCTACTGTTATCGGACAGGTTGTATCAGCAGTAGTTGTATTGGTATATGCAATGCACTATAAAACAGTACATCTCGGCAAAGAACAGATAGGAATAAAATTCTTTACCGCAAAGCGTATAGCCTCTATCGGAATGGCTTCATTTTTCAATCAGATAGCTATTGCAATAGTACAGATAGTTTTAAACAATTCGCTTAAACATTATGGTGCATTGTCAGTATATGGCGATTCTGAACCTATAGCCGTATGCGGTATAGTAATGAAAGTTGCAATGATTCTTTTCGGTGTTGTAATCGGACTTGCACAAGGTACACAGCCTATTGAAAGTTTCAACTATGGTGCGAAAAACTATGATCGTGTACGACAGGCGTATAAATTAGCAGTTACTGCCGGAGCAGGTGTTTCAGTTTTGGCATTTGCGTTATTTTTTATATTCCCACAACAGATACTTTCACTTTTCGGAGATGGTACAGATACATATTATGAACTGGGTAAAAAATTCTTCAGGATATATCTTTTCTTTACATGGCTTAACTGCTTACAGCCTATAACCGCTACTTTCTTTACATCTATAGGCAAGCCAATAAAGGGCGTTTTCCTCTCACTCACAAGACAGATAATATTTTTCGTACCGCTTTTACTGATACTGCCGAAATTTTTTCAGATTGATGGCATAATTTATTCCGCTCCCGTCGCAGACTCAATGGCAGCAATAGTTACGGTTATAATGGCATCGATTGAATTTAAGAATATCAGAAAACTTGAGAAAGAATGTAAATAATTATGTATTCTACAGATGAGATTATTAATAATAATTCATTCTGGATTTATTTCTTAAGTGTGAATTTTCCTAATGCTTATGACGAAATCACAGATACAGATATTTCCGAATTATTGGACGAATACAACTATGATAATAAATGGATTGATGAATTTATACAATATTCAGAAGAAATATTCGGCGAAAACGACGGATATGTTGATAATCCGAATACAATTGACTTAAATCTTAATGGGCATGATTTCAGGATTGAATTTCACCCCGGAGATACTGTTTATTTTTTTGACGGTCAGGAAATTGGCTGTACAGGAGGACATTTTATACTGAAAAAAATTGATTTTCAGCTTTTTTCGGAACTCACATATGGAATTGAAGACATTCGTATGTTTTTACTTGTTATGCCTATGGTTTCTTTAAACAATGCTGATATTCCGCGTGCAAGGCATATTGTAAAATCCGCTCTTGAAACGCTTGATTTGCATAAAGAACACATAATTAAAATAACTGATATGATTATTAAAAGTCTTTTATAAAAAATAAAATAAACAAATAAAAGAAAAAATGTGCAATATATGAAAAAAATATCCACATTTTTTCTTTTTTATTGGCAGTTATAAGTCTTGACTTTTTTAGTACATTATGCTATAATAATTATTGTCAACAGCAGTGGATATATGGTTATTATGAATAAAATTTCTTAAAATAAAATATATAATTATTAAATTTATTTACTGCTAAAAATGAGAAAGGACTTTATTTATGAATTTAGACAATACAAAAAGTGCCAAAGCATATATTTCTGAATCATATTCCGCTGAACTGAAGGAAATTCAGGAAAGAGATATGCTTATGGAAACTCCGGCAAGCATAATTGAAAAGGAAAAAACTACCCGTACGCTTGAACTAGCTGAAGAAATTATCAAAATGGATATTCTTAATGAGGAAACAACCAAAGAATATACCGAAATCAACAGCATGATTCAGGACAAGAAAGACGAAATACGCAAGCTTTACGGAATTGAACTCACCAAAGACACCTTACAGGCTGTAAAAAATGCGTCGAAGGCTGTCGCTGATGGACTTTCTGAATATCTGGAAAACGAACATGAAGATTTTTTAAAGTCTCTTAAGGAAGAAATGGACAGCACTGTTGCAGAAATTGATAAGTCAAAAGAAGAAACTGATGAAAAAATTCTTACTATCAATAAGGAAATTATTGCACTTAAAGCAGATAATGAAAAAGAAACTCAGCGTGAAAAGGCTGAATATGACTATAATCTGAAACGTTCAAGAAAACAGGCATCAGAAGCAAGAAACAAGGAAATTGCTGAAAGAACAAACAATATGCTTATAAAGGAAGCAGAAGTCGCTAAAAAGTTACAGGATACGAAGAAAAAACTTGATGAAATCGATGAATTACAGGCTAAAGTTGATGACATAGATAATCAGCTTGCTACTGCACGTGAAAAAGGTGCGGAAGAAAAATCTAAGGAACTCGGCAGGGAATACGGCTACAAAACCGCTATGGCTGAACAGGAAAGCAAATTCCAGATTTCAAAGCTCCAGAAAGAATATGACAGACTTAATGAAAAATATCAGGCTGTACTTGCTGAAAATGCCTCACTTTCTGCTAAGCTTGACAAGTGCAACGCTGAAAGCCGTCAGCTTGCTACTGATACCGTTAAATCTACAGGCGGAATTAATATTCTTAATACGGAGAACGGACAGAACGGCAAAAAATAATCTCATGAAAGGATATTACAACGCTTATGGTTACTGATAAAAACACCAAGCAGGAAATACTTGATGAATATAAAAAACTTGTGGCTAAGGCTAAGGAAAAGAAAATAACCGTTCCGGCAAAGGCAAAGGGCATTACAAGCAAGAATAACAAGACTGATATGCTGAATGCTGTAAGATTACTGGAAAATGAAATTAAAAATGTGACCTCATCTGTTCCGGTTGTTTTTAATGTTCCTACACCGCCTGAACCAGCTCCGAAAACTGTCACTGAAAACATTGAAAAACCAGCTCCGGAAAAGAAAAATACTATATCCAAACCAAAGGAGGATAATGATTTGAGTTATTTGAATCAGGAAATTGTTGAAAAAATTCAGGCTCTTGATACCGCAAAGTCACTTAAAAAGGCTGAATATAATGATATTCTTGCAATTGAACAGGAACTTGTAAAATTCGTTGAAATGATTAATTCAAGAAAAACACATGGACTTTTACAGGCTGAATTACATAAATCCGCAGACGAAGCCCAAAAGGAAAAAATTGAAAAAATGAAGGCTGATGCCGAAGAAAATAACAAGTCCGCAATCGAAAACGCAGAAAAAGAACTTGAAGAACTCAAAAAGTCCATTGAGGATAACAAGAAAAAACTTGAAAATGAACGTGCTGTTGAAGAAGAGGCTTACAATTATAAAATAGGCGAGGAAAAGAAAAAAGTTGACGACACATGGAATGACGAAGTCGCACGCCGTGAAGAAAATATAAGCGGTATTGAAACGACAATTTCTGAAATCAGCGCTGAAATAGAGTCAAAAGCTGAACTTAAAGCTGAACTTGAAACAAAACTTGCTGAACTCCCTGAACTTATCAAAAAGGCAGAAGAAGAGGGTGCAATTGCTAAAGAAAAGGAACTCGGCAGAGAATACGGCTATAAGTCAAGCAAGGCTAAAAAAGAATCTGAAAATAACATACAGGCTCTTCAGGAAGAAATTGAAATGCTCCGCAAAGACTTTGATGACGCACTCGCTGAAAAACAAGCTATTCAGGCTAAACTTGACAAGGCATATGAATCTAATAACGCACTCTATATGCAGACTGTACAGTCTACAGGTGGTGTAAAGATACTTAACAATTCCGACAAGTCATAATAATACAAAAAAACGGTACAGTCAGTGCCGTTTTTTTTATATGCTATAATTAAAATGATAAAAAATAACACGCATAATCCGAAATTTTAAAAAAATGTTAATATTTATGAAATGTTTATTTAAAACTCTTGCATTTCTGTAAAAAGTATGCTATAATATATTCATT
>CAMWQI010000136.1 GCA_947176345.1 uncultured Ruminococcus sp. | reverse complement strand
GTAAAAAATCCGGTTATGCATTGTTTTGCAATCGGTCTTATATGGGGCGTATACGATGGTGACAAACTTGTTGAAAGTTTCAGATATATGGACGACGGTAGCTTTACAAATATAGAAGAAGATGAGTTTGAAATCCCTGAAAATGCCGAAATTGGACTTGTTCACCCGATAGAACTCACCGACGAACAGAAAAAATCATGGGCTGAACAGCTTTCAGACTATGAAATAACACAGCCATTCCCACAGATTTCAAGACCTTGTTTCCGTCCCACTGATGAGGAACTTAACGACGACGGAATAACACGTTTTGACGGCGTAAGCATAGGAAATTATACCCTCCGTGGAAAAATGATAAAATCCGGCTGGGAAACTGGTACACCACAGGACGGAGGTTGGTTCTGGGAATTTGACCGTGCAGACGTTATAAAATGCGTGAAAAATTCCGACGGAACAGTAACATATGATGGCTATTATGCAGAAATAGAGTTCAGTGGTATGGGCATTGACTACATGGAGGCAGAAGACGTAACACTGGGAAAACTTTTCTTCAAAAAATATAATTCCGGTTTTAGTGATAAAAAATTAAAAATCAAAAATGTAAATCCACGCTATTTCAGTGAGATAATTATGCAGTTGTCATCACTCGGCAACATCGAAAATAAAGGAGTTTAATTATGGAAAAAAATTCAATCAAACCACCTGTTGAGGTTCGTTATGCAGACGAACTCGCATTACTTGCAAAGTACGATACCGGAAAACGTCCGGAAAACTGGAAACTGTCTCCGCAAGCTGTAAGGACTTTCATTCTCGGCGGTAAAGTAAAAACTGAAAACGGAAACGTTGAAATCGGAAAGAAATTTTATGGCAATGACGCACTTGTTGAACGTTGCATTATAACTCTTGCCGGAAATCGTGGACTTATGCTTGTTGGTGAACCTGGTACGGCAAAAACTATGCTCTCGGAACTTCTTTCGGCAGCGTGTTGCGGAACAAGCACAAATACTGTACAGGGTACAGCCGGCACTACTGAAGACATGATTAAGTACAGCTGGAATTATGCTTTACTTCTTTCCAAAGGTGCTTGTCGTGAGGCACTTGTGCCGTCGCCACTGCTTGTGGGCATGGAAAAAGGCATTTTCGCACGTTTTGAGGAAATAACACGTACACCGGCAGAAATTCAGGACAGCCTTATTTCTGTAATGAGTGACCAGATATTGATTATTCCGGAACTCGCCGACGATGGCATTATTCTTGCAAAAGCCGGTTTTAATATCATAGGCACGGCAAATACTCGTGACAAGGGTGTAAATGAAATGTCCGGTGCTTTGAAAAGACGTTTTAATTTTGAGACTGTAGAACCCGTCAGGGACGTGAGACTTGAAAAGGAAATTATTGTCCGTGAGGCACAGAATTTAGCAAAAGCCGGAAATATTGATATGCCCGTTGATACTGATGTGGCTGAACTTCTTGCGGTGACTTATCACGAACTCCGTGAGGGTATAACTGATAAAGGCACACGCATTGATAAGCCGTCCGCTGTGATGAGTACAGCGGAAGCCGTTTCCGTTTACTATCAGACTATAAGTCATGCGTGGTATTATGGTGACGGAAAAATTGATTTAGGCGTTATGACGGAAAGTCTTTTAGGTGCTGTATGCAAGGAAAACAAGGACGACCTCGAAAAATTAAAGGCTTATTTCCGCACAGTAGTCAAGGAAAAAGGTAAAGGTAACGGACTATGGAAAAAATATTCAGAGACAGCAAAACTGCTGAAGTAATCCCGTATGACCTCACCGGAAAAGTTCTTTTCTTTCCGGTGAGACATCACAGTCCGGTGTGTTCGTATCAGTTGATAAGGACGATTAAAGAATATCAGCCGGAAATAATCCTTATTGAAGGTCCTGAAAATGCAAACAGTCTTATTCCGGTGCTTACCGACGAAAAAACAAAGCCTCCGGTGGCAATATACTATTATTATAAGGATACTAAAAAACTTGTCAGCGACGACGGCACGGACTATAAATGTTACTATCCGTTTTTATATGCTTCACCGGAGTACAATGCTATGAAACAGGCTAAGTACATGGGTATTCCGGCGGAATTTATCGATTTGCCGTATTGTGACATTCTTATAAATACCACTGAACAGAAAGGTTTGCGGAAAAATACTGACAAACACAGTTATGCCGATGATACACGGCTTATTCAAAGTAAATTCTATGAAAAACTTTGTGAAAATACAAACGTCCGGAATTTTGAGGAGTTTTGGGAAAAATATTTTGAGATATCCGGAATTTATCTCACACCGGAAAATTTCGTCAGGCAAATGCATACATACTGCATGATAACCCGTGCGGAAACTGCTCCGGAAGATATGATGACCGACGGCACAACAGCCCGTGAAAGTCATATGGCTAAGCGAATAATGGAGGCTATGGAAAAATATAATAAAGTTCTTGTGGTGACCGGCGGTTTTCATAGTAAGGGAATTTATGACCTGATTAATTCTGGAAAGATAAAATCACCGAAATTAAGGAAAATTCCGGCAAATCAGCATGGTTGTTATCCTATGGCTTACTCTTATGAGTCGGCGGACGCACTTCATGGCTATGCCTCCGGAATGAGTTATCCGGCTTTCTATGATTTGGTGATGAATAAACTTCTTGAAAATAATTCACCGGAAAATATCTATAATGACCTTACTTTCGATTTGCTCATACAGACCGCAAAACAGACAAATAAAAAAGATATTCCCGTATCAATAGCCGATGTGACTTCCGCAAAAACGCTTATGGACGGTCTTTCAGCGTTAAGAAATTCCCGACAGTCCGGTATGTATGAGCTTTCCGATGCTGTAACAAGTACATTTATAAAGGGCGAAAAAACTATATCTTCCGCCTTACCGCTTGATATTCTCCGGAGACTTGCCACCGGTAAGGAAGTAGGATTGATAGGCGATAAAAGCCATGTTCCTCCGCTGATAACAGACTTTGAGGAGCAGGCGAAAAAATATGGTCTTAAGATAAATGATGTAACCAAAAATAACATTGAATTATCGCTTTTCGCAAAGCCGAAACACATGGAAACCAGCCGTTTTCTGCACAGAATGGATTTTCTTAATACTAAATTTGCGGAAATGTGCAAGGGTCGCGACATTAATAAGAATACCGGAAAAAGCCGTGTCCGTGAGGAGTGGCGTTATGCACGTAAACCGGAAACTGATGCATCACTGATTGACCATACAACAGACGGTTTCACGATTGAAGAAGCCTGTACTACTGTTGCAGTCCGTCGTCTCCGTGACGGTATGCGGTGCGAAACGGCTGCCGGCATAGCAGTAGACTGTTTTCTTATGGGAATAACTCTGAAACAATCTGAAACTGAACTTATTGACGAAATTCTTACAACTGACGGGGATTTCTTTTCAGTCGGAAACGGTCTCCGGAGTTTTGAAACACTGAACAGTCTGCAACAACTGTATAATTTTTCCGATAAAACTTCACTTGAATATATCCGGCAGTGCTTTGAAAAGCTGATAATCTCACTTCCGTCAATGGTTGGCATATCGTCTGACCGTGCCGGAGAAGTAATTTCAATCATGAAAACCATGTACGGAATAGCCGGAAACGTTCTGACCGATGAGATTTCAGTCTTTGAGGAAACACTTGACATCATGATACTGGCAGAAACCAAAGAGCCGTCTATATACGGGGCAGTATCGGGTTTACTTTATGCAATTGACTCCGCACGGCGTGCAGACGCTGAAAAAGCTATGTCCGGTTATCTTACGGGAACTCTTGAAATAAAAAAACAGGGGGCAGATTTTTTAAATGGTCTTTTCAGCACAGCAAGGGATATAGTTTTATCTGATGAGTCGTTTTTAAAGATGACCGATACCCTGATAACTGAAATGGAATACAACGATTTTATGGAAATTCTCCCGTCAATGAGACTTGCATTCAGCTATTTCACACCGTCGGAGATTCAGGATACGGCAAAATCCGTTGCTGAACTTCACAACGTAAACAGAACCGATATAATGAACCGTAAGGCAGTTGACGAAAATATGTTTATTTTCGGCAATGAGCTTGACAGTGAAATATGTGAAAAATTAGGCATTATGAATTGAATTTTTTGTATTTCGTGTGTTAATTTTTTGCGTTTCGCGTGTAAGATTTAAAAGGAGTGAAAAAAATGGGAAAACTCATTGTCATAGAGGGGCTTGACGGCAGTGGCAAGCATACACAGGCGGAGCTTCTGCATGATTATCTAAAAAGTATCGATAAGCCGGTAAAACTGGTCTCATTTCCGGACTATGAAAGTCCCTCATCGTCTCTCGTAAAAATGTATCTTGCCGGTGATTTCGGAAAAGATGCCGACTCTGTAAATCCTTATGCCTCGTCGGCATTCTATGCGGTGGACAGGTTCGCCAGTTTCCGCACCAAATGGCAGAATTTCTATGAAAACGGTGGTATTGTTATTGCCGACAGATACACTACTTCAAATGCTGTACATCAATGTTCAAAACTTCCGCCGGAACAATGGGACGATTTCCTGAAATGGCTTTCGGACTTTGAATATAAATATATTGGTATTCCAGAGCCTGATATTGTAATATATCTGCGTACTGATACAGATGTGAGTCAGAAACTCATGTCCGGACGCTACAAAAGCGACGAATCGAAAAAAGATATTCATGAGCGTGATACGGAGTATCTCTTACGCTCACAACGTTCTGCTGATTATTGTGCGGAAAAATTCGGCTGGTATACCATTGAATGCACTGAAAACGGCACTATGCGGACAGTGGAAAATATTTCAAATGAAATTAAAAGATTTACAAATAATCATAAATAATTCATATAAAAATAGCTATTGCAATATATATTTTCTCTCATAATCGCTTAATCATTGGTATAAATGACGAAAATAAGCTGAATTTCAAAAAAAACTTGCTTTTTGTGAAATTATGTGTTAAAATAATGTAAAGACGTTGTATATGATATATTTTCATTCATGTCTGTTATTGCAGTAAAAAATGGAATTATCAAAAAAATATTGACATTATTCAGGCACTGTGATATAATGTCTTTATTGTATGAAACAGACAGTTGCGGAATAGTGTTATATATTATAACGTTATGGCAGAAATTTCACTTGTTTTACAGAGGGGGAGTAAAATTGCAGGTTAATATCTTAAATGCTATAGTTGACAAGGATTTCAATGGTAAGGCAAGAAAAATGCTTGAAAGCAAAAAAGCCAAAGAGGGTATAAAAGAATATCCGATACTCAGTTTCGGCGAAACAGACATTGAAAAACTCAGAATGGGTATTGTTGAAACCCTTAAACATTCTAAAATTAAGCCGGCAGGCGGTAAACTATATGAGGCAGTAAAGAGAGCTTTTGATATTACCGTTTCAGCGTCAGCAATAATTGTGCTTGCACTTCCTGTGTCATGCTTTGCACTGGCTATATATCTTAATGACGGCGGAAATCCGCTTTTTGTTCAGGTGCGTCTTACCAAAGAGGGCAAGCCTTTCAAGATGTATAAGCTCCGTTCTATGTGTATTGACGCGGAAAAGAAATTTGCTGAAGTACAGAAAGCCAATAAGTGCGACGGTCTCGCATTCAAAAGCGAAGATGACCCGCGAATAACTAAAATAGGTAAATTTATAAGAAAAACGTCCATTGATGAACTCCCGCAGTTTATCAATGTATTAAAGGGCGATATGTCAATAATAGGTCCTCGTCCACCTCTTCCACGTGAAGTTGTCCTCTACACTCCTGAACAGATGGACAGATTACTTGTAAAGGGCGGTCTTGCCTGTACGTGTCAGACAGAGGGCAGAAGCAATATGTCTTTTGATGAATGGATGCATACCGATATTGAGTACATAAAAAACAGAAGCATGGCTCTTGATATGAAAATCCTTATCAAAATGATTATTGCAGTATTGAAACGTAAAGGTGCAGAATAAAAAATTTCCGGACAGTTAAGGCTGTCCGGATTTTTTTAATTTAATTTATTTATCATTGTGCGGATTTCGTTCATATGTTTCATTGTATCATTGAAACCCAGTTCAATATCTGATTTGACTTTAGGATTATTGAGATTGAGAGTACCGCTCAGCAGATTTCCGAGCGTATGTGAAGGGATTATATTTATAATATCAGCATCGGTCATTCTCTGCTGATTTGATATATCGGTACTGCGTTTAAGGTGAACCGCTATAATTGACCGACAGCCGTTGTCGTAAAGGCACGATACGGGTGTATTGCTTACATCGCCAGAAACTCCTCCGTCAAAATAATTTATGCCGTTTATTTCGACCCCGTCTGTTCCGGTGTAGACCACCGGAAGCGTTGAGGAGGCAAGTATTATTTTTTTCTGTATCGGCTGGGAATAATTATTTAATATGAAGTATTTAGGAGAATTTGTCGTATCCGTGCATATTACATATATTTTACGGTAAATTTTGCTGAAATCAACGTGTTCGTCGATAAGTTTGCCTATTTTTTCCTGATTGAAAGGCAGACCGTCTTTCATGAAATCAAGAAAAGCATTGTCTTTCTTTAATGTTTTAAATAAATTCATGCCGTTCAGGACAATGCTGTCCATGAAATTATCCGGTTTTATTCCGACATAATCGGGGTCATTAATATCAGGCAGTGTCGGAAGTTTTTTCAGCCGTTCCTTGTCAGGATTAAGCATATCCGTTATTTTAAGATTATTCCATACTTGTTCGGCGTATTCAGCACCACGACTGTCAAGCAGTACGGCGTTCAATGCACCCACGGACGTTCCGGCTATAGTATCTATATAGGGTGCAGCCCGCAT
>CAMWQI010000135.1 GCA_947176345.1 uncultured Ruminococcus sp. | reverse complement strand
TATCAGGCAGCGGAATCACAAGCGTTGTATTTGAGGACGGCATTGCAGATATTCCTGACTATATCTGTTGCGGTGCAACTTCTCTTACAAGTGTGACCATTCCCGAAAAAGCTGATAACATTGACGGCTATAAAATCGGATATGCTGCTTTTGGTGGTTGTTCATTTCTTAGTAAGATTGTTATCCCTGATAGCATTACAGAAATTGAATATTACGCATTTGCAGGCTGCAAAAATCTTGGAACAATAAAACTTCCATATTCTATCAAATCACTTGATTCAAGTGTATTTGAAGATGCTATTATTGAAACTGTTCAGATTTCAAAAGAAGATTCTGCTGTTGCACTTATTCTTATTGACAATGAAATTCAATACGTAGCTGACGAAAAAGGAATTAAAGATTCCGCAGATAAATACCTCAACAGAGATACTTCTGATTATCATGCAACTTCAAGTGGAGTTTCCGCAGCAGGAACAGTGACATTACTTGTAGATTATGATTTTAAAGCTAATGCAAAAAATCTTGTTTCTGATATGTCGGTTAAAGTCAAATTGCCTTCAACAGTAACTGTATTTGGTGATGCAGTTCGTATTGACGGAGAAGTTGTTGACTTCACTGAAGAAGATGACGGTTCTTTGATTATACCTGTAGAAAAGACATCAGGTTCTTTACGTCTGACAGTTCAGCCGAATGATTCAAATTACCTTATGAGTTACGCTCAAATGTCATATATAATTAATGGTTCTTACAAGACCGAAACTATCGGAATAGTCAATATGTCTGCAAAACTTTTGACAGTCAATGTTCCAAATGAAACATCAAGTAAGGCTGTTAAGGTCAATGGTGTGACTTCACCTAATGAAGAAGTTTCTGTTTACGTTGACGATAGTCTTGTATCATCATGTACAGCATCAGCCGTCGGAAATTATTCTGCTGATGTTATACTGAATGATGTTGAAGATGGAGCAATTTATAAAATTGAGGTTAAGACAAAAAATTCTGACGGTTCAGAATTGTCGGCTGTTGATTATGTTACCTATAACGCTGAAAGTATAAAACTAACAAAATTTGATATGTACTATCGTGGCAATGAATATGACATGATGCAATTGAATGGCAAAACTCCTGTTATTAGTTGGGCGAGCGGCAACACATATACCTTTATCGTTAAGTTCAATGATAATCAGAAACTAGATTCAGTAAGAGTTGTAAGCACAAAGGGCAGTGAAGTTGAAACAATCAATGCGATATATGATGCTGAAAATGATTATTATGTTGCAACAGGTTTCTATGATTATGTTCCTGGAACTATCTCGGTAGAATACAAGGAAGTTCTTGATTTGTCAGGAATGGAAGGTACTGATGTTGAGATAGAAGATATTTATAGTATCGGTGATGATAATAATATCAATGGATATTTGACAAAACTTGATTTCAATGATGAAAATAATTCTACTCTGTATTACTATGAAGAATATGAAGAAAACACAAGTTTTGAAAATGATGGCAGTTTTACTTCTTATTTTGAAAACAACAAGACATATTGGGTCAGCACAGATGATGAATGGTTTATCCGTGACGGCGGAATTTTCCGTGGAAGAGAATGCTATACACAAAATGATGACGGTACATACAATGCTTGTCGTTATGGTATTGGAATGTTTGAAGACGGTTCTGATACAGAAACTCCAATTTCTACTAAAACATTACAAGGTAAACTTTCCCTTGCTCCCAGATATTTGGCTAAAGCTTCTTCGGTAAATAAAAAGAACGTGAAAGAAACAGCTAAGAAGATTAATGAGTATGGTGACTATCTTAAATATTTAAATGCTATCAATGGTATTTTAACGGACAATAACAAGTATAGTAAAAAAACAAGAGAAGATGCGGTTTATACAATGCTTGATGAGATGATAAATAATGAAGAAATTAAATATTCGGATTTTTCTATGTTAGATAATTATGAAGCATATTATGCATTGAAAACTGCAAGGGGATACTTGGATTCGTATGGTTTGGTGAAAGATTCCTCCAAGTCTATGAAGGCAATACAGGATTATATGAAAAAATCTAATGATTTATCTGATAGTACTCTTGGTATCGGGGCTCTTGATGATAAAATTGAAGCAAAAATGGAAGAATCAATAGATGCTATGGATAATTGCATATGGAAAAGTGGACGTTGGTATTTGGACCAAGCATTAAAAGAACTGAATAAAAGCATTGATGCTGATGGTGACAAATATACACATGAAAAAATTACACTTTTAGAAAAGCTTGCAAAATCGGCTGGCGGTCATATTAATAGTGGTGTAAATGTTAAAACCAATCATGCAATTGACCCATCAGGATATGTCTATGAGGGTGTAAAGGATAACAGAATCAGCGGTGTAGAGGCTACTATCTACTACAAGGAAACCGAGGATTCTGAAGCTATCGTGTGGGATGCAACTGAGTATGACCAGATGAATCCGCTTTACAGTGATGAAGATGGTGCTTATGCATGGGATGTGCCGGAAGGCTTGTGGCAGGTTAAATTCAATAAGGAAGGCTATGAAACATCATACAGTGAATGGTTGCCTGTACCTCCTGAACAGCTTGAGGTTAATGTTGAGATGATTTCAAAATCTGCACCTGCGGTTGAGAGAATAAATGCCTATAACAATGAAGTTGAAATTATCTTCGACCAGTATGTTGACGTGTCAACGGTAAATGAAGATACTGTCAGCTTTACACTTGACGGAAAAGCAGTTACAGGTATATTTGAGGCAGTGGACTCACAGCCTGATGCTTCTGACAGCAGTGTGACATTGGCAAAGGTTTTCAATTTTGTCACATATGACTCAATAAATGGTACTGTTGATTATTCTGTTTCAGATGTTTACAATTATGCCGGAAAACAGATGAAATCGGAATACACTGGCACAATTGACATTGTAAAAGAGATTAAGAGTATCAAAACAGAAGATTCAGTAACCATTTCATATAAGGGTGATGGTGAAATCACACTCAAGGCAAATCCAGGAGATGCCGCAGCAGGAAAAACAGTTATACTTTCAACTGAAAACAGTTATCTTATATCAGTTCCTGAAAGTGTTGTTTTTGATTCGTCCGGAACTGCAACTGTTCCTGTAAAATCGTTGTTGCCGGGAGAAACAAAAGTCCACTATTCTATTGAAGGAACAACTCTGAATGGTGAAATCACTGTTATTTCTGAGGTAGACGGAAATGTTATTGAAAAGGAAGACAATTCATTACCTGGTGATGTCAATGGAGACGGAACTGTTAATCTTAAAGATGTTGTTCTTGTACGTCGCTATATTGCAGATGGCTGGAGTGTTGACCACGATGAAAATGTTGCCGATGTAAACAATGATGGTACAGTAAACTTGAAAGATGTTGTTCTCATACGTCGTTATATCGCAGGCGGATGGGATATAGAAATATAATAACTTTAACAAAAAACAGAAAAAGCACTTTGTTTTTCAGAGTGCTTTTTCCAAAAAGGAGTATTTACTATGAAGAAATTTATGTCAACTTTAATTGCAATGGCTACAGTGGCTATGCCTTTATCTGTTACACAGGCATATGCTGTTGAGGATATACCACAGATGCAGGTTGAAAGTGTATCTGCTGAACCTGGTGAAAGTATTGATGTTGCAGTAGAACTTATTAATAATCCGGGTATTATTGCAACAAGTTTTACTATCAGCTATGACCCTGAATGTCTTGAACTTACAGGCGTGGACGATGCAAAACTTTTTGCTGATATGGCATTTACACCAAGCGGAGATATTACCATGATTCCGTTTCGTTTGATGTGGGACAGCCTTGCAACTGAAAATTATATGGATAATGGTACAATGGCTATATTACACTTTAATGTACTTGATACAGCCTCTGCCGGACTTGCTGAAATCGAAATAAACGTTGAAACCGAAAATACATTTGATGTCAATCTTGATGAAGTCGTAATTGAATCTGTAAACGGTGGAATTGAGATAAAAGGGGAAGAAGTAACTACTACAGATACATCAACTACGACTACCACCTCTACTACAACTTCTACTACCACCTCTGCCACAACTACCACTTTAACTACAACCTCTACTACAACTACTACCTCAACGACCCCTACTTCAACAGAAACAACAACGGAAACTACTACCTCCACTACCGAAATTTCAACAAGTACAACAACATCTGAAACGCTTTCTGATACATCAGTTTCGACAACTGAAACTACTGTAACTGAAACAGAATCAGAAACGACAACAAGCATAACAACCACTGAAACTTCTGCTCCCGTTGAAACTGAAATAACAACAACTACTGCTGTTACAATAGACGAATCTGAATATTTTGTATCTGTTGAAGAAATGTGCAGCATGGCATCGGAAAATTATAAACAGAAGAATGGCTCTGCACCTGAAAGCACTGAAACAGAACGCAATGAAGATGGTACAATTTCTATTAAACTGCTTGATAAAAACGGAAAAGTACTTGATACATATATTATCGACCCAATTACAGGCATAGGAACAGGCAAAGACGGAAGTGAAGTCAATCTTCCGCAGACTGGAAATAATTCTTTGGGTGTTGTTGCAACTGCAACAGCTGCACTGTCTCTCACTGTAACAGGTGCGTTTGCTGTTATGAAGTCTGGCGTTATCCGTAAAAAGAATGACAATGAATAATTCCAGATAAAAAAGCAAAACTGCAAAAAAAGGCAATATTTTATTTTCATTGCAGGATTGCTTGCACTTATAATTGGACTGGGTGTCCTGTCTGTAATGGCTTATCGAAAAATCAGCCGTGATTTGTGCCGTGAAAAACTTATGCGTGAAAATACAGTAATTGAAATTCCTGATTTAAAAATAAAAGCTCCGGTTTTAGAAGGAACGGACAATGATATTCTTTCAATAGCTGTAGGGCATTTTATCGGAACAGGAGGTACAGGGACTGGAAATTATTGCATAGCAGGACACAGCAGCACCATTTATAAGGAATATTTCAATAACCTGAAAAACGTAAAATTGGGAATGAATATCAATCTTTATGACAAAAATAAAATCTGTTATGTATATACAGTTACAGAAAGTTTTATAGTTGAACCAGATGAAGTGTGGATACTTGAAGACTTCGGGGATAATCGTATTACAATCATCACTTGTACCGATGACGGTACACAACGTCAGATTGTTGTGGGAAAGTTAGATTGATTATAAAGAAAATAATTTGAAAGTGGGGTTACATTTATGAAATTAAAAAAATTAATTGCGGTACTGTCATCACTATGTATGATGATGACAATGTACATCAATGTTACAGGACGTAATTTTATTCTTGCAAATGCAGACGAAAGCATTGAATCTTCTGAAACAACCGAAGACTCATATAGCGGAAGTTGTGGTGAAAATGCTGTCTGGGCATTCGATTCTGAAAGTGGTACGCTTACAATTTCTGGTACAGGAGAGATGGAAAATTATTTGAATAAAACTAAGCCATGGCAAATATATGCTGATAATATAACTTCACTTGTAATAGAAGAAGGAATAACAACAATAGGGTCATATGCATTTCAGGGTTTTTATCAGCTTGTTTCAGTAAATTTGCCGTCAAGTCTCGTAATAATAAACGATAACGCATTTCGTAGTTGTAGAGCGTTGGAGAGTATTATTATACCGAAAGGCGTTGAGAAAATTCAGGAAGAGGCTTTTTATAATTGTCTTAATTTAAAAGAAATAAATGCTGATTCCGAAAATAATAATTTCATAAGCATTGATGGAGTGTTATTCAATAATAATATGACAAACCTTATCGTCGTTCCCTATGGAAAAAATCTTGAAGAGTATACAGTTCCAGACGGTGTTGAAGTAATATCAAAATCTGCTTTTAGTTACCAGTATTCACTTAAATCTGTTATTCTTCCGGATAGTTTGAAAACTATAGAAGACAATGCATTTTGGGGTTGTAATAAATTGAAAGAAGTCATTATCCCTGATGGTACAGAATTTATTGGTGATTATGTATTTGTAAATTGCTCTTCATTAGAAATAATAGACATTCCTCAGAGCGTCAGTCATATCGGCAGAGATACATTTTCAGGGACAATTTTCTATTCAAATCTCAAGTCTGAATCAGACGATTTTATAATAATAAACAATATGCTTGTAGGGGTTACCAGTTCCGATTCAAAAATTGTTGTTCCTTCTGATATAACATTAATATCTGTCAGAGCTTTTTATAATCTTTCAGATTTAACAGAAGTTGTAATCCCTGATGGATGTACTGTATGCGTGGGTGCTTTCTACGGTTGTTCTGCTCTTAAAAGCATAATTTTCGGAAACAACTGTACTTTATCAGGAGATTACAAGGATGTATTCGACTGTGATGCGCTTGAAGAATTATCTTTCGGAGATGATTGTATTGTTTGTGAAAAGGTATGTAAAAATTGGTCGGGACTTAAAAGTGTTATATTAGGAGATAATTGTAGTGTTTCAAAAAATGCATTTGGAGGATGTGAAGGACTTAAAAGTATTACGGCAGGAGATAATTGTAATTTCGGCGAAGATGCCTTTTCTTATTGTTTATCACTTGAGAAATTTACAGCAGGAAATAATTGTACTTTGGGTGACAGAGTATTTTATGGAGACCCATTTGAAACTTTCAAACTTTCTGAATTTACTGTAAACGGTAATTTTAGTTTTGAAGGTAATGCATTTTATGAAGATTTTGATGTTCGGTTTCCTGATTTATCAGTTAAATATGAAAGACCTGCTCTTGATTATAAATATCAGGACAATGCAGGAAACAAATTACAGCAATTCCATTATAGACAAATCAATAAAGATATGATATAATAGGTAGTA
>CAMWQI010000134.1 GCA_947176345.1 uncultured Ruminococcus sp. | reverse complement strand
GCTTGTTTCACTTTATCCTGTATTAGATTAATTTTCAACGATACAGTACAGTAGTCCCAGCCAATCCACCAACCACCGTCGGTAAAAAGACCGTTAACATAGCTTTTCGAGTATGTAAGACCGCCGTGGCATTCAACCGGAATGTCATCATATTTCAGACCATAGTATTTATGACCCTCCGGAAGTTTCACATAGGCACACGGGGGCAGTCCTCTTGAAACTATTGCATACTCGTAACCGTCATGCACTCCGCTGTCAAGAATTTCTGCTATTGGTTTGTTCATGTAAACCATTTCTTTCATTCTTCATCACCTCCCAACAGTTCCGGATTGTCGTGGATATTGCCGATAACCTTTGCACCACAAGCGTAAGCAGTAAAAAGTCTGAAATAATTCCCATGTTCTTTAGAACTGTAGCGATAAAGAAGTTTTCAAGGAAACATTATAAGACTGATACAGCAAGCTGAATAATTACCGAAAGGACAGTTTACAATGATTGATGAGATTTACAACTACCGCCAGAGTAATATGCCTGCTGTGGAGTTTTCAACGGAGTGGAGTAAGCTCTGCATACCGTTTGAGGAGTCACTGACCGAAGAACAGCTTATTACATTTCACAAGCTCCTTGACATTCAGAGTACAATCTCGGCTGATGAAGCAAGAACAGCTTACAAGGCAGGATTTAAGGACGGAGCAACCATTATGAACGAGGTTACAACATAAAGGTCTTATTGACGATATTTTAAAATAGTCTTATTCCTGTGATACGGGGATAAGGTTTTTTTATTCTCCCTCTTGACATATGAAATTCTTTGTGTTATAATAGCTAATGCAATTAGCTTAATCGAAGAAAGGATTAGTATTATGAGAAACGGGTCAAAAAGAGAAACAATAATCGAAACAGCAGCTACAATGGCGGACGAAAAGGGCTTTGCCAATATAACTATGAAAGAGTTGGCTGATGAGCTGGGGATAAAATCACCTTCGCTCTATAAGCATTTCAGTGGCGGACTTGATGAACTGAACAAGGAGATTATGCTGTATGGCTGGCGGTCATTGGATAGTAAGATAACAAAAGCAGTTATTGGTAAAGCGAAAGACGATGCCGTTATTGCTCTCTGCAATGCCTATCGAAGATTTGTTTCGGAACACAAAGGATTGTATGAAGCCATGCAGTGGTACAATATGTATCTCTCTGATGAACACCTGCAAGCCTCTGAGGGAGCGGTTGATATTATGTTTCGGGCGCTTAGTTCTTACGACTTGACAGAGGAGCAAAAAGTCCATACTGTGCGTATGATTCGGGCTTTTTTGCAAGGTTTTTCTACAATTGAAGCTCACGGAGCATACGGGAATCCAGTGTCGCTGGACGACACATTTGATTTTGCACTTAAAACAATACTGAATGGTATCGCAGATATGCAAGGAGGAGCAAGCCGATGAAACGACTTTTGAAAAATATCAGTCCATTCAATAACCGAACGGAAATGCCTACAATACTGTATGTTGCCAAGATTATTCTTACATTCTGGGTGTGCAAGATAGTAGGGGAATTAATTGCTGAGGGTGTTGTCATACTGATACATTTTGCTCTTGGCAAGAATGTCCTGAATGGGGAGATGTTTGAACCTCAGACTATCACACTAATAACTTATTACGGTTATATCCTCGTAATAGGGATAACAATACTCTATTGGAAATTTATCTGGAAAAAGCCCCTGTCCGAAATGGGTATCACTAAACGATTTAGCAATTTCTATGTTGGTGCAGTAGTCGGTATACTTTTAGTCGTAATCTCTGTTGCCGCTGTCATGCTGACAGGCACTATCAAATATAACGGTGTATTCAAAAGTATTGATTTTGTTATTATATTGCTTATGTTAGGCGGATTCATAATACAAGGTGCAATGGAGGAATTCCTTTGCAGAGGTATCGTTTTATGTTCGCTAAAAAACAAGACCTCACTTCCCATAGCGATAGCGGTAAGCACAGCAATGTTTATTATCCCTCACTTGTCATCGCTATCAGAAGGAAAAACGATTTATGTTGTCATTGGTATAGTAAATCTTATTCTTATATCTGTTATCTTTTCGCTTTTTACACTTCGGTTTAACAGCATTTGGGCAGCCTGTGGTTTACATTCTATCTGGAACTTCATTCTGTTCAATATCCTCGGACTGAATCTGAGCGGAAAAGATGAAACGACAGCGACTGTATTTGATCTGCGGTCTGTAGGTGAAAATATCTGCAATGGCGGAGAATATGGCATTGAAGCAAGTATTATCACTGCTGTAGTGTTAGCTGCTGCCACCACTATAATCTGGTATTTGAACAGAAAGAAAACAGATACAGAATGACAATCTCAATGATCTTGTAGATAAATGTCAAAGGCCATAGCCTATTGACGCACTTGCTTTCCGTTCTTCACAAGTTCAAAACAGCATTATGGCACACTCCATAATAAGCACATACTCTATTGGAACTGAATATCTAACCGCAAGCTCTCAGAAACGCTCTGAGAGCTTGTTCTTTTAGGCGGTTAGTTTTTACGTTCCGCAAGGGTGAACGGTTCTAAGGTGTGTTTCTGTTCGTATGAGAGCAATTAATCAGAGGTTGGCTCGGCAATACCGTTATGTGTTTCATACTCACGCACACGGCGATAGAAAGTGTTAGCAGACAACTTCATTCTCCGCATAAAGTCCCTGCCCGTTATGCTCTTGGATTTCCATTCCCCATAGAGTTTGCCAAACCTCTCCTAATCAATCGGAATAGGTTTTCTGCCCTTGTACTTGCCCTGAGATTTAGCAATCTCGATACCCTCACGCTGTCGCTGTTTCAGTAATTCTCGTTCCATAATTATCTCCTATTCAAGTGTATTTTTCTTTTTCTGCTGAGAATAAGTCCTTTGCTGACTGCGTTCACGCTCACGTTTCATATACTGTTCATCAAGATATTTTTTCACTTGCTTAGTATATTTACTCGCCGTATCACGCCTGACAACAAATGCTTCATGCTCAGATAAAAGTGCGTTATACTGCGATTTCAAGACATTGGATTTATCAATCAAATCAAGCATTGTTGGTGGTTTACCGTCTGCATAAAATGGCTTACGATGTTCCTTGATATAATTAACTGTCTTTTCGTAATCTTCAATAATATCAGCATTTTTCTTTCTGAAATGACTCTGACTCCAGCCAGATTTGCTTTTGTATTCCTTGTAAATCGGTACAATCTCATCACGATGCTTTATTTTAGAAATCAGGGTGTCAATCGCCTTGATTTCTTTTTTGAGTGATGCTAATTAATCGGTATGGTCATCATCATGGCGAACATTCCACATAAACGATTTGAGCATATTCAGCGATTCTACACCTGCCGATTCAAGTTCCGCAATCATCATATCAGCATTCCACATACCACGAATATCCGCCCACTTATCTTCTTTCTTTTCAGCGGGCTTAACTTCGGGAATTTCAGATGTTTCAGGCTTTGAAATTTCAGATATATTATTTACCCCTGTAAGTAATTTTTGGATTTGCTCAATCTGTTCGGCAATGCGTTCCACTGTATATTCCTCGCCCAAAGTTTCAGCTCGTGTAAAACGCTCCTGTCCCTCCATTCGGAATTTCAACTTATACTTGTTGTTTGGCTTGTAAACGTACTCGATTCCGCTTTCAGTGCAGTTCTTGAAAAAATCCTCAAGGTTCTTGCTGTAATATGCGATTCCAGCGATTTTCGCACGGAGTTTCTCTTTCCACGACTTGCCATCTTTCTGCATATCACGCTCAAAGTGAGAAATGCCTGTACTTTTCTGTGGTTCTTCGATAACAGACAAGCCGTGTTCACGACAGATTTCATCAGAAATATTGCGGAGTTTCGCCCACGCTCTTTCAGACTTTTTTCCCTGATTTTCTTCTGTTTCAAAAGAACGATTCGTGCAGAGATTTATGTTGTTGAAAATGATGTGACAATGGATATGTTCGTGGTCGGTGTGGACGGCAAGCACATACTGATATTCGCCTTTCAGAAATCTGTCGCATAATTCTTCGCCGATTTCAAGTGCTTTTTCGGGAGTAATTTCGCCCGGTTTGAACGACTGGATTATATGCTGTGCTAAGACTTCTGTCCGTCCTGTTCCGTTCTTTCGGATATGGGTGAAGTCCTCTGCTGCTCCTCTTGAATTGGTTCGGCAGAGATAAGACGAAACATATAGTCCGTTGATGGTCTTATCTGGGTCAATGATGTATCGGACTGCACTGCCGACTGTTGCTCTGATTGAATGGATAGAAGTAACCGCCATAATTCACCTACTTTCTGTTTGATTTCCTGCATATCTTCTGTGTAAAAATTCCCCGAACTGTGCAGACGTATTGCTATCTGATTGATATTTTTTCCGATAGCCTTGATTTGTCTGTTGGTTTCAGAAAAATCCACCTGTTGCGTTTCAAGTGAAATCCTCGCCCTGACACAATCACGGACATACTCGGATTTCTTTTTGTAACCGAACTGCTCACACTTCTCGACAATGCCCTGATATTCTGATTCTGTAAAACGGATATTCAGCGTTTTTGACTTTTTCTCACGCTGACTTTTCAGGAAAGTTTTTTCATCATTGGTGAGCATATCATCACTTTTGTCGGCAAGCTGATTTTGCAGTTCCGACTTGATATTTTTGTCAAGTGCTAAATTAACTGCTCCCTCTGCCGACAATCCTGCAACTTCGGGAAGTGGATTTTTTGGCGGTCTGCCATGTTTCTTTTTTTCGTTTTCCATTCTGAAAATCTCCTGTTTTTTTATTTCGGCGTAAGCCGATTTTTAGGGGGGCTTGGGAGAATTTTCCACCAACAAGCATCGTGAATTGTTGCCATTTGTGGCACAATTTACCGTGCTTGCTATTTTTCTGCACATCAGTGCAGACTTCCTTTATTTTTTGCTGTTTCAACAACGAATTGGAACTTTGCGACATCATCTTAATAAGCATTTTAATGAACAATGGCGCAGTTATCGTGCTGAGTGTGCGGCAGTTTTATGAAATCGTTCTTTATCGGCAGACTTGCCGATGTTCAGAATGTTGATTATCTCTTAATCATTACATTCGAATTTTTTTATTCATTTTCCTCGGACAAAATGTCGAACGTAAAAAGCCTATTGGAACAGAAAGTTCGTGCGCTCTGCGAATAGACAAACAGACTGAAAATATTGTATAATGTTATTCGGGAGGTGAAGTTATGGGAGTGAAAAATCTTAATCAGAATATCACAAAAATTTCCGATATTGAGGAACATATCAGAGCATTCAATGAACGCAAGCGCAAGCTGATTGAACAAAATAAGCTGACTGTTTATGATATGATTTCTGAGATTTACAACCTTGAAAATCAGGCACTTGTTGATGCAATTACTGCGGAACATCAGCTTATCGAAAAGCTGACAGCAAGCGGTATGACGCTTGAACAAATCGCAGAACTTGCTGATGTTCACGATACCGAAACGATAAATCAGACTACTTTTGAGTTTTAACAACAAAATATGAGGGTAAGAGATAGAAAGCGATGCCCTCACTCTAAAAGGAGAAAATTGGCTATGAATGAGAAAACAACCGTGTCCGAATACAAAATCGGACACACCACTTATGTGGTAAAAACGACTTTCAATCCTGCTTTTCGTGAAAGTCTTTCGGATATTCGGAAAAGACTTATTGTCCGTGAGAGTGAAAATTTTCTCGGTGAAACCAAACAAGAATCTGAGAAGCAAGCATTGTAAAATCTATGAATTAGTGCATTGAAAATTTCGGAATATTGCGCTATAATGATAACATAGCTTGCTGTATCTGTCGGAAAGAGAGGAAAAATTATGGCAGACAAGATTACAGCTTTATATTGCAGACTTTCGCAGGATGATATGTTGCAGGGCGAAAGTAACAGTATCACAAATCAGAAAGCAATTCTGAAAAAATATGCGGAAAACAACGGCTTTCTCAACACAAAGTTTTACGTCGATGATGGTGTTTCAGGCACGACTTTTGAGCGTGACGGTTTCAAAGCTATGATGAGCGATATTGAGGACGGCAAGGTCGGTATCGTGATTACAAAGGATTTGAGCCGTCTTGGACGTGATTATCTCAAAACAGGCGAACTTATTGAAATGACATTCCCCGATTATGATGTCCGCTACATTGCTGTCAATGACGGTGTGGACACTTTCAAGAGTGAAAATGAGTTTATGGCATTCAAGAATATTTTCAACGACTGGTATGCCCGTGACTGCTCGAAAAAAATCCGTGCTGTGTTCAAAGCAAAAGGTCAATCGGGAAAACATCTTTGTCCGCCAATCTATGGCTACAAGAAGTCTGATACTGACAAGAATTTATGGATAGTTGATGAAGTTACTGCGGAAGTTGTCCGCAAAATTTTCAGACTTTGCATTTACGGCTACGGTCCGACGCAGATTGCCCGTATTCTCACGGAGCAAGGTATTCTCACACCAACAGCTTACGCACTGTCGCAGGGCAGGGACAACGGCAGACACAATGCTAAACTGCACCGTTGGGGGACGCAGACAATCTGTCACATTCTTGAAAGGCTTGAATACTGCGGACATACGGTAAATTTCAGAACGCATATGAAGTCCTACAAGGTGCATAAAATCATCTACAATCCGCAGGACGAATGGCTGATTTTTGAGAATACCCACGAACCTATCATTACTCAACAGGAATTTGACTTGGTACAGGAAATCCGCAAGAACAAACGCAGACTTCAAAAGAAAGATGAGTTAAATCCATTTTCGGGAATGGTTTACTGTGCTGACTGCGGAGCAAAAATGTATCTTAGAGCCTGTTCAGTATCTTTTCAAAGAGAGAAAAAAGTGGTATAATGGAAT
>CAMWQI010000133.1 GCA_947176345.1 uncultured Ruminococcus sp. | reverse complement strand
GGTATTATGTGCTATTATAACATAAAATACCCGAAAAATCAAGTAAATGTTATGAAAAAAAATACTTGACTTTCTGTTGAAAGCGTGATACAATAAAATTATAGAAAATTCGACCGGTGGTCGAAAAATAAAAAGGGGTGCATTTATGTCAAAAATTTTACTGGGAGCTATGCTTGCTTTAGGTGGTACAGCTACCGCCTGTATGGCTGGTGCAAAGACTCTCTTTGACCGTACCATTCCACGACAGGACACTTTAAGGGTTGATATCAGCGAAATGGCTGATATGTCCAAATGGGAAGAGTACAAGAAATTCATGGTTCCTAACCGTGAATGGCTTGAACAACAGGCACTTGAACACGTTACTATTACAGCCCGTGACGGAATAGAACTCCATGCAAATTATTTTCCGGCTGAAAATTCAAGCAATAAGCTTGTTATATGTAATCACGGATATACCGGACGCGGTATGAAAGATTGTGCGTCAATCGCTGTATTTTTCCATAGAATAGGCTATGACTGCTTACTGGTTGACCATAGAGGTCACGGTGACAGTGCGGGTGATTATATCGGCTTCGGAATACTTGACCGTTATGACTGCTTACGCTGGATTCAGTATGTAAATAACCGTTTTGAAAACTCAAAACAGATTTTGCTTTATGGTGTTTCAATGGGTGCTACTACTTCACTTATGGCTACAGGTTTTCCGGAAATTGAAAACTCCGTAAAAGCCGTTATAGCCGACTGTGCATTTACATCTCCCTATGAGGTATTCAAACATATTCTGAAAAGAGATTATCACCTTCCGGCATTTCCGGTTATGGATATAAATAATGCTATGTGCCGTAAAAAAGCCGGCTATGGTTTTGACGATTATTCAACTCTTGATGCCATAAGCAATACAAATATTCCGGTTCTTTTCATTCATGGTGCTGAAGATAATTTTGTGCCGGTATATATGAGCAGACAGAATTATGATATGTGCAATTCCGAAAAGGATATAATGATAGTCGAAAATGCCGGACATGGTGCGGCTTATTATGAAAATGTTCCGGCTTATGAGGAAAAAATAAAGTCGTTTACAGAAAAGTATCTTAAATGATACAAGGAGGAAAAATGAAAGAAATAAACGTCAATGGTGCAGTAATGAAATGCTACCCCTTATGTGCTGCTCAGAAACTCCATAACTATACAATACGCTTTTGTCCTACGCAGGTGCTTTGCATTGGTACAGGACTTTATGTAAAGGAAGATACTGATTTCGGTATTCTCAAGAGGGCTATATATAAGGCTTATGACATGATGGAAAGTATGAGGCTTCGCTTTATTGAGGACGAAAACGGAGAAGTTTTCCAGTATATCGTGCCGTTTGAAGAAAGAGATATTCCGCTTGTTGACTTTTCAAACTGGAATGAAGAAGACGCTCACAATGAAATGCGTAAGTGGACTGCTCTTCCGTTTGAAAGATACAACAGCCCTATGAATCAGGTTATGATGATAAAACTTCCCGACGGCTACAATGGTATGTACATGAAAACCGACCACATGACTATGGATTCAAGTTCTATCATAAGCTTTGGAACTACTGTACTTGAAATCTACTGTGCTATGAAATACGGCACGGATATGCCTAAGCCTATGACTTCATATATAAGTCAGCTCGAAAAAGACCTTGAATATGAGGCAGACTCTCCGGCAAAAAAACGTGATGAGGAATACTGGAAAAAGGAAATTGAGGGCGATGAGCCTATGTATACGGATTTTGCGGGACAAGGCAGACTCCTTACACAAAGACGCGAAAACAATAACCCTGAACAGAGATGGGCTATGGTTATTTCAAGAAGTCCGGAGGCATCTATTTCGGCATTTTCACTGGAATATGAGGCATCTATGAGACTTATGAAATTCTGTGAGCTTCATAGCGTTCCTATGGCAAGCCTCTTACTTATGGGCATGAGAACAGTTCTTTCAAAGTTCAATGACGACGAAAAGGACGTTTCAATAAAAACCTGTGTTTCAAGACGTGGTACAATTTCTGCAAAGAATTGCGGTGGCACAAGAGTTCATTTCTTTCCTATGCGTACTGTTATGCAACCTGAAATGACTTTCCTTGATGGTATTCATATGATACAGCTGGAACAGAGTAAAATTTTCCGCCATGCAAATTATGACCCTATCGAATACATCGCAAAAAGAAATCAGTACCGCAAGTGCAACCCTGGTACAAGCTATGAAAGTATCAGTCTGACATATCAGCCGCTTACAATCCGCAGAAGTAAATATAATATTCCTGATATTCCATACAAGAGTATGTGGTACACAAATGGTGTAGCCGGTCAGCCGTTGTATCTCACGGTAATGCACCGTCCGGAAGATAACGGACTTAACTTCAATTTTGAGTACAGAAAAGATGCCGTTACAGCCGATGAAATGGAATATTTCTATTACTACCTTTGCCGTGTTCTTTTCAGAGGCATAGAAGACGAAAACAGAACTATCGGTGAAATTCTTGAAATGATATAAGGAGGATTTTTTATCATGTTTGAAAAAATTAAGGAAATTATTACAAATTATGTTGAGGTTAATCCCGACGAAATCACAGAAAATTCACGCTTTATCGACGATATAGGCCTTAATTCATACGATTTCATGTGTATGCTTGGTGATATTGAAGAGGAATTTAATATCACTGTTGACGAGGCAGAAATTGTAAATCTCCGTACAGTAGGCGAGGCTATTGCTTACTTTGCATCATTACAATAATCGGGGGCATACTATGGACAAGAATAATATAAAAACTCTTCAGGAGCTTGTTAACGCATCTGCTGAGGAATACGGTGATAAAATTTTTACTACCGAAAAAGACGGCAAGGAACTTGTAAGCAAAACCTTTAATCAGTTCCGTGACGACGTAAAAAGACTTATGGCTTATGTGAATACTTTCCGCACCGGTGAACCCATTCACTGTGCAGTTTCCGGTGCATCAAGCTATTTATGGCTTGTAAGTTATTTCGGCACTGTTTCCGGTGGAAATACCGGTGTACCACTTGACGCACAGTTAGGTGAGGACGACACAGCAGAATTATTGAACCGTTCTGATTCAGTTATTTTCTTTTATGACAAGAGATTTGAAAATATGATTGACAGCATGAAAGAAAAATGCCCCGATGTAAAGGCATTCGTGTCAATTGAAAATGATTTACCGGCTATTCTTGAAAAGTATCAGCCTGAAGATTTCAAGCCCGTTGACCCGTCAGCACTTGCCACTATATCATATACTTCCGGTACAACCGGAAAGAGCAAGGGCGTTATGCTCCGCAACAGTAATCTCATTGACAATGCAATGTGTCAGGACAATGAAAGCGAAGATGATAATGTTATCATGTCTGTACTGCCGATACATCATATATACTGCTTTACTTGTGATATATTGCTTGCATTGCGTTACGGAAATAATCTTTGTTTCAATGACTCAATGATGAGAATACCACAAAATCTGAAATTATTCAGACCTCATGTAATTCTTCTTGTACCGATGATAGCTGAAAGACTTTACAAAATGGCACAGATGGCTATTGAAAAAGAACCTGAAACTCCGGCAAGTGAAGTGGCAAAGAGAGTTTTCGGCGGAAGACTTAGAACTATTTTCAGTGGTGGCGCATATCTCCGTGCGGAACTCCAAAGGGCATATATTGATATGGGCATACAAATGGCACAGGGCTATGGAATGACTGAATGTTCACCGCGAATTTCAACCGGTGACCGTTTCGATACGGAGTGCAAGGGCGATGTGGGAATTATCGTCAATGGCTGTCAGGTAAAAACTATAGACGGTGAAATTGTAGTAAAAAGTCCGTCTGTAATGGCTGGTTACTATAAGGACGAACAGGCTACAGCAGAAGCACTCACACCGGACGGCTGGTTGCACACCGGTGACCTCGGTTATGCCGACGGAAACAGGCTTTTCCTTACCGGACGCAAAAAGAATTTAATCATTCTCCCTAATGGTGAAAACGTTTCACCGGAAGAACTGGAAAATAAATTTGCAGGTCTTGAATATATCAGTGAAATTCTTGTATACAGTGACGAAAATGTTATATGTGCGGAAATTTTCCCTAACAGAGAAGTCTATACCGACGAAGAGGCTATTGAAAAGATGTTCCGTGAGACTGTAGACGAAATAAACAAGACAATGCCGACCTCAAAGGCTATTCACCGCCTTAGAATAAGGGAAAACGGCTTTGACAGAACAGCTTCAAATAAGATAAAACGTCAGCAGTCGGAGCAGGGAAGAATTGTCAAATAATGATGTAATTATAGACTATTTGTAAATATTTTGGTATACTATTGACAAATTGTATATTTTGTGTTATACTGGTTATAGTCTATAAGAAAGGTGTTGTGATTTATTATGACATATGAAGAAATTTTTAACAAATCAAAGGAGCTTATTCTTGCTAACGAAACTGATGGTTTAGAGGGTCATATAGCCGTTCAGGTAAATATAACCGGTGAGGGCGAGGGTATTTTCTATATCGAACTCAAAGATGGCAAGGTTTATGTTGAGCCTTATGAATATTATGACCGTGACTGCATTTTTATTGTCAGCGGTAAGAATTTCATAAAAATGTGCGAAGGTACTCTTAACCCTGTAGCTGCATTCACAACCGGAAAGCTTAAAGTTGAAGGCAGTATCGAAAAAGCACTTGAATTTCAGAAAATTGTAAATAAAGTACAGAAAAAAACTACAAAATAAAAAATATTCTCCTATTAATTGCAGAACCTGTTGAAAACGGGTTCTGCTTTTTATTTTCTGAAAATCACACGCGAAACGCAAAAAAAGTATTTTTTTCATTGACAAATCAGGAAAAAAAGAGTATAATTAAAAAAATTATAGCCTGAACAGGAGGATTTTTTATGTATATACCGAACGAAAAACGTTATGAAAAAATGATTTACAGGAGGTGCGGAAAAAGTGGTCTGAAACTTCCGGCTGTATCTCTCGGATTATGGCAGAATTTCGGCTATTCCGGTAACTATATTAATATTAAAAAAATGGTGTATACCGCTTTTGATTGCGGAATAGTGCATTTTGACCTTGCCAATAATTATGGTGTACCTTATGGCAGTGCAGAAGAAAATTTCGGTCATATTCTTGCGGACGGAATGATGAAATATCGTGACGAAATGTGCATTTCCACAAAAGCCGGCTATGATATGTGGGATGGTATTTACGGTGACGGAAACGGCTCTCGCAAATATATCACTGCATCTCTTGACCAGAGTTTGAAAAGAATGGGTCTTGATTATGTGGATATTTTTTATCATCATGTTCCGGACAGCGAAACGCCCGTTGAGGAGACTGCTCTTGCCCTTGATAATGCCGTGAAACAGGGAAAAGCCCTCTATGTAGGAATTTCAAACTATAATTCTGCACAGACTGCTGAAATTATGGAAATTTTCCGTGAATTAAGAACTCCATTTATAATAAATCAGCCATCATATTCAATGCTTAACCGCTGGATAGAAAATGATTCTCTTGACAAATATGCAATTGAAAACGGTTTCGGGCTGGCGGTGTTTTCGCCGTTATATCAAGGATTTTTGACAAATAAATATTTAAACGGTGTGCCGGAAAATTCTCGTGCAGAAAATACAATATATCTTAAAAATCAGCTTGACGAAAAAATGATTTCACGTCTTAACCGTCTTAACGAAATAGCCCTTGAAAGAAATCAGACGCTTTCGCAGATGGCTCTTTCATGGGTGCTGAACAACAAGGCTGTAACTACTGTTCTTGTGGGTGCAAGCAGTTCGGAACAGATTTTACAGAACGTAGAATGTATAAAACATCTTGATTTCAGCACGGAGGAAATTTCAAAAATTGAGGTGGTTTTAAATGATTGACAGAAATTTTTATCTTTCATCAATTCCGGAAATTAAAATAAATGAAGAATATGATTTCAGTTATAGGGGAGTTTCAGGATATGCTGAAATTATCGGCTGTAAAATTGCATTTTTCAGGAAAAGCAAGTCTGATTTATTGGACGCTTTCAGCTTTATAGAAATAGAACCACAGGAATTTGATTTCTGTAATTATATTATAGAAAAAATCGGTTTTCCGGTGAAGTTAGGTGACAATTTCAGCAAGGTTCGTGAAATGTTCGGGACAGAAAAATCAATTGATACTTTTTTTGAAAATTATGTAAGATATAATTATTTTGTAAATAATTCTTTTATGTCTTTCAGTGTCGGAAATAATAAGGTAGTTGGTGTAGAAGTTATTTTAAGTTCGGAAATAATTGCTGAAATATCAGATTTTTGATAGATTTTCTATTGACTTTTTGTTGATAATATATTATAATGAAATTAAGGATTATTTTGATACGGATATTTAAACTATTGGTAATTTTTTCTATTATTATTAAACCGGAGGAGTTTTATGCTGAAAGCTATATGTTCAAAAAAAGACCTCTCGCTGTGTGCATACTATGACTGTATACGTGACATTATAAATTCAACCGAACTTGAACCCCTAAAAGACATAACGCACCATATTTCTACAACACGTTTTCAGCATTGTATTAATGTCTCATATTACAGCTATATATTATGTCGTAAACTCGGTTTGAATGCCCGTTCCGCAGCACGTGCCGGTCTGCTCCATGATTTATTCTACTATGACCGCAAGGAATATAATTCACAGCGTGAAAAAGGTCAGATGTCACATAGTCGTATGCATTCTCTTATAGCTGTAAGGAATGCTGAACAGATCACGGATATAACACCTCTTGAGCGCGATATTATAGAAAAACATATGTTTCCTATGACCATAAAACTCCCTAAATACAGGGAAAGTTATGTTATTACCTTGATAGATAAATACTGTGCTATCCTTGAAGTATGTATACC
>CAMWQI010000132.1 GCA_947176345.1 uncultured Ruminococcus sp. | reverse complement strand
TAATCAAATCTTATTCTCTTTTTTATCAATATTGTTAATAAATTTTATTCGCATAATTTATTATAAAATAATTTTTTTGTTAAAAAATTCAGAAAGGATATAAAAAGAACATAATCCCATGTTATAATAATAACATAAACAAAAGGAGCTTCTTTCATGAAAAAAATATTACTTATTGAAGACGATTTGCAGATATGTGAAGTAATCATCAGATATTTCAAAGACAAAGGAACAGAAATATTCCCCGTTCATAACGGCACGGATGCACTTGAAACTATAAGCAACGGACTTGATAATTACGGACTTGTGCTACTGGACATAATGCTACCGGAAGCGGACGGTTTTGTTATATGCCGTGCAATCCGGAAAAAAAGCGATATACCGGTTATTTTCATAACCGCACGTGCAAGAGAGGAGGATATATTATATGGCTATAAACTTGGCTGTGACGACTATATTATAAAACCATTTCTGCTGTCGGCACTGTATGCAAAATGTGAAGCACTCACAAAACGCTGTAATGGTACAATCATTGACAGTACATTAAAGTGCGGTCGCATAAAACTTGATACACGTCAGCTTGTATGCTATGTTGACAACAAGGAAATCGAACTCCCACGCAAAGAATTTGAAATACTGCAATATTTTATGGGACATATCGACTGGACTGTCTCCCGTGATACGCTTTTAAATCGTGTATGGGGTGAAGATTTTTTCGGCAGTGACCGTGTTGTTGACAACCACATAAAGAAATTACGCAAAGCCCTTGGCAGTGCCGGCGAACAGATAAAAACACTTGTCGGCAGGGGCTATAAACTTACAGAGAGGTGAAAATTATGAAAAAAATTCCGGATAACAGTATTCTGAAAAAAGAGTTTACTATACCTTTTTTCAACATGAAAAACATGAAAAAAATCTTTAAAAACATAAAGAACAAAAAGAAATCACGCATATATAAAAGAAAAAGAAAAACTTTCAAGGGGATTTTTGCTAAAAATGTACTTATTGGATTATTCCTTACAGTTATTTTTGCAGTCGGGCTTTTCAATGCCGGACGGGAATATATTCTGACACAGGCAAACACACAATCATATAATATTCTTTCATCTATGCAACAGTCTATAAATGATATGGATAAACAATCACTTGGTCCACAGGCAATTTCCGCACGTATGAGAACCCATGCATTTTTCGATATAGTGCTTGACGACAAGGGAAAATATCAGATAAATAGCAATACTGAAAACTGCCACGCACTTGTAAGACTTACCGACAAGGACAGAAATATTATATATTCAAGCCGTATGGGATTGCAGGCTTTAGTAATTTTCGGCGAACATGATAAAGAATTTATGTTTTGCGATACTGAAAACAAAGAATTTCCTGAACTGAAACAGCTTGAAAACGATTACATGGAAATGCTGAAAAAGGAAACATCTTTACGTGATAAATATATTACAAAAAATTATTCTGCTTATGCAGAAACTGTTGTAAAAAGTGCCTATGTAAACAGGGAAGAAGGATTATTTATTCCTCACGAAACAGAAATTAATCTTATCAAATACTATCTTAATAATAATGCAGAACCTGATGAAATTCTTGAAACAAAAGAATATAATATAAATATTCCTGAAAAAGACGGCTATGAACTTATTGAATTTAGCTTGTCTGCTGAAGAATACACTGAAACATCAAAACCACGTACATTTATGTGTGGTTTTTACGGAACAGACAAAGATGTTTTTGAAGAACTCTGTTCAGAAAATCCACCCGTATTAAGCAATTTAGGCGGTAGGTTTGGAGCTACAGGAGGAAGAGTATGTTATCATAATATTACAACATATATTGACGGAGAGCCACATATGCTTACAGTAATGTTACAGGTAGAGCCATGGAACTCCGTAACAAAACCACTGTACTTTAAATTAGTAATAATATTCCTGCTTGCAATGCTTGTTATAGCATTATTTGACGCATGGCGACGTAATGTAAAAAATCAGGCAGAATATATATTTGAAGATTATCAGAAAAATCTTACAAACAGCCTTGCCCATGATTTAAAAACACCGCTTATGGCTATCGGCGGATACATTGAAAATATCCTTACCGGAAATCTTACCAAAGACGAAACAAATAAATATCTTTCGTCTGTCATGGATAATATTTCATATACGGATTCAATAATAACCCGTACCCTTGAACTCAACACCATAAATAACATAAATATAAAGCGTGAAAAATGTGGTTTATCTGAACTTGTTAACGATGCCGTGGAAAAATACTCCCTGCTCCTTGACGAAAGAAATATATCAGTCCATACGGACGGCACAGGTGAAATTTCTGCTGATACCTCCATGCTGAAAACTATTATTGAAAATCTTATCTCAAATGCCGTAAACTACACAACCAAAAACGGAAAAATAAATATATCCATAAATGACAAAAACATAATTATTAAAAATACTGTCAATAAGAAAATTGATGTCAAAGAACTTAAAAAGCCGTTCACAAAGGGCGACAAGTCACGCAGTAACAATTCCGGAAGTGGTTTAGGGCTTGCCATAGCTGAAAATGCCTCCGCAATAAACGGCTTTAAACTGAATATTTCATGCACTGATACCGAATTTATTGCAGAACTTAAATTCTGAATGTAAATTTTTTGCAAAAATACGTGACAAATCGTCCGGAATGTTGTATAATATAATTGTCCACTATATTATATGATTGGAGCGATTAGAAATGTTAGATAAAACTTTTTACATTACCACACCAATATATTATCCGTCGGGAAATCCACATATTGGTCACTGCTATACTACAGTGGCGTGTGACTCCATAGCACGTTACAAGAGAATGCAGGGATATGATGTCAAGTTCCTTACCGGAACGGACGAACACGGTCTTAAAATCGAACAGAAAGCCAAAGAAAAAGGAGTTACTCCTAAAGAATACGTCGACGAAATAGTGGAGACTTTCAAGAAACTTTGGAAATACATGAACGTCAATTATGACCAGTTTATAAGAACCACTGACGACTATCACATTGAAAGTGTACAGAAAATTTTCAAGGCACTCTATGACAAAGGCTATATCTATAAGGGTGAGTATTCCGGCAAATACTGTACACCTTGCGAAAGTTTCTGGACAGACTCACAGCTTGACGAAAATGGTTGTTGTCCGGAGTGTCACCGTGAAGTTACTTTCGCAAAGGAAGAGGCATATTTCTTTAAGATGTCACCATTTGCCGACAGAATAGAAAAACTCCTTACAGAAACAGACTATCTACAACCTAAAACACGTGCTACAGAACTTGTAAACAACTTCATAAAACCTGGTCTTGAGGATTTATGCGTATCAAGAACCACTTTCAAGTGGGGTATACCGGTTACTTTTGACGAAAAACACGTTGTATACGTCTGGATTGATGCACTTTCTAACTATATTACAGCACTTGGCTATGAAAACAGTCTTTCAGATGAATTTAACAAATACTGGCCTGCTGATGTTCATATGGTAGCAAAAGACATTATGCGTTTCCATGCTATCATATGGCCTGCAATGCTCATGGCACTTGATTTACCGTTACCGAAACACCTTGCTGTACATGGCTGGATAACATTCAATGGTGAAAAGATGTCCAAATCACTCGGAAACGTCGTTGACCCGTTTGTACTTGGTGAGCGTTATGGCTGTGATGCTATCCGCTACCATATTTTAAGGGAAATGGCTTTAGGTGCTGACAGTTCATTCTCAAACGAAATAATGATTAACCGCATAAATTCAGACCTTGCCAATGGTTTCGGAAATCTTGTATCACGTACTGTCGCTATGGCTGATAAATATTTCGGTGGTACGCTTCCGGCTGACCGTGAAGAAACTGAACTTGATAAAGATTTCAAAGCAGTAGTAATAAATACCGTTGCAGAAGTCGATGAAGTTATGAACGAAAACAAAATAAAACAGGCTCTTGAAAGTATATTCAGGACTGTTGACCGTGCCAATAAATATATTGACGAAACAGAACCGTGGAAACTTGGCAAGAGTGAGGAAAACAAGGCAAGACTTGCAACAGTACTTTATAATCTCCTTGAGGCTATAAGAGTTATATCCGGACTTCTTTCACCGTTTATGCCATCCACAATGCCAAAAGTATGGGAACAGATAGGAGCAACTCCGGACGATGTAAAATATGAAAAACTCTCCGTTTTCGGTGTACTTCCGGAAAATGTAACAGTCCATAAGGGTGAAATACTTTTCCCACGTATAGATGTTGAAAAGGAAATTGAGGAACTCAACAACATTATCAAGGAAAATATGGAAAAAGCACAGTCAAATCTTTCTGAAAGTGAAAAGCCCACTGAAAAAATAGAACTTGCTCCGGAAATAACTATTGACGATTTCGCAAAAGTTGAAATCCGTGTTGCTAAAGTAATTTCATGCGAAAAAGTAAAGAAATCCGATAAACTTCTTTGCTTACAGCTTGATGACGGTATGGGCGGAAGACAGGTTGTTTCCGGTATCGCACAATACTATAAGCCGGAAGACCTGATAGGAAAGAAAATTCAGCTTATCGCAAATCTCAAACCCGTAAAACTCCGTGGTGTTGAAAGCAATGGCATGATTTGTGCCGCTGACGTTCCGAATGGCTGTAAAGTAATTTTCGTTGACGACGATATACCAGTAGGCTCTAAAATAAGATAAAAAACAAGGGACGGTTAAACCGTCCCTTTAATATTATTCCGTGACCCTGTTTACTTTCCAGTGTGATGTATTAAATCCATAATCAGCATCTGAAAAACTAAGTGCCGGATTAAGCACAGTAATTGTATCTAAGTCAGTACCGGAAAACGCATAATCGCCAACATATTCAACGCTTTTCGGTAGTATAAGTTCACCTGTAATATTATAGCAACGGTTAAACGTACGTTCTCCGATATATTCAACCCTTTCAGGTAATATAATTTCACCTGTCAGATTTCTGCAATTATTAAAAGCACATTTGTTGATAGTTTTAAGATTTTCAGGAATATTTATTCTTTCAAGATTTCTACAATCACTAAATGCAAATTCGTCGATAGTCTCAACACTGTCGGGAAGTGTTACTGAAATAAGATTTTCATTTTCGCCAAGATACAGTTCAAATGCACCTGCTCCGATTTTCGTCACGCCATCCGGAATAACTATATCACCGGTACATTTCGTGCCGTCAACTACAACATTATTGATAATCAAAAGCCCGTTTTCTTCGCTTGTAAATGCAGTACCCTGAAAAGCATTCCTGCCAAAATCGGTTAAATTTTCCGGAATAGTCACATTTTCAAGCTTTTCACAACCATCAAAAGCATTCCATTCAATAGCCTGTACGCTGTCCGGAATTACTATTTCTTTAAGATGCATACAACCATTAAACGCTCCCGCTGGAATAACTGTAACGCTTTCCGGTATATTGACTTTCGTCAGATAAGTACATTTACCAAATGCCGCCATTCCTATATCTGTTACACTGTCAGGGATAACAACTTCTGTTATTTCTGAACACATATAAAATGCCTGCTTGCCTATACTTGTTACGCCGTCTTCAATGACTACTCTTTTAATTTTTTCTTTCCGTGATGTATTCCATTGAGGATTACCAAAAATAAATTTATCAGTTATTTTGTCAACTTCACCATAAGATGCCATTTCACCTGTACCGCTTATTGTAAGTGTTCCGTCGTCGTCAAGTTTCCATTTGACATTACGTTTGTTTCCCTCAGCACCGCAATAGCCAGAATTTCTAAAACCTATGAACGAAACAAAGATTACTACAATATATAAACCCACAAGTGCATATGGTAAAATTTTCTTTAAATTAATCATAAAAAAACTCCATTTATATTTTCTTTACGCTGTCACGGATAATAATATTTCCGTTTATAGTGACTGTTTCACGGGGTTTAAGTGGATTTTCTATGCGTTCACAAATCTGTCGGACACTTTCAGATGCCATTTTTGACTGATTCACTTCATATGTAGTAATTTTTACCGGTGTGACTTCCGACAGGATATAATTATCAAAACCCACTATTGATATATCATCAGGAACTTTTATACCCATTGCATTGAGTATATGTAGACTTTCATATGCTGAATAGTCACAGCAACAGGCAAGTGCAGTATACTTTTCTGCTATATTCGGCGGAATATTTATATTTACCTTTGCAGTAGTTATTCTGTCGGAAATAATCATATTTTTATTAACATTTATTCCTGCTTCAGTCATTGCCCTGCAATAGCCGTAAAAGCGGTCTGTCATAATATTTGCCTCACCCACAGTGCCGACAAAAGCTATTTTCCGGTGACCCTGTTTTATAAGGTAATTAGTCATAATATACATACCATAGTAACCGTCGGAAATAACAGTATCATAATTATAATCTGCATTGTATGCATCAAGCATGACCATAGGAATATCAAGAGAAGACAGCATTTTCATGTAATTATCTGAAAAACTTCCCATAACTATCAGTCCATCAACACGCTTATCCTTTACAAGTTTAGGAACACTACATTCATCATGGGCAGATTGATTTATCACTTCAAGAATGCCTATATTATCAACATTCATAAGATGTTGAAGAAGTTTCTCATATAGTCCCCAGTAAAAAGATGTACCTTTTTCCAGATATACACATGAATTAAGTATACCAATAACAAGAGATTTTTTTTTATCAGAAACAGACTTTGAAAGTTCATAACCCATCTCTCCAGCTGTCCGGATAATATCACTTCTCAAAACGCTTCCCACACCGTCCTTGCCGTTAAGAGCCTTTGAGACGGTAACAATGCTTACTCCTAATTTTTCGGCAATATCTGCCATTTTTACTGATTTAGCCATAGTAATATTATCCTCCTATAAAATGATATTATATAGTATATCAT
>CAMWQI010000131.1 GCA_947176345.1 uncultured Ruminococcus sp. | reverse complement strand
ACCATTGGTTTTCTGCATGCGGCTATTATTAATCTAAAGTGGAATTGCTGTAAAGGGAAGGGTGATTCTATCAGATATGATGATTTATTTAGCATAGGTCTTACATTATCTGATGAAAATTCAATAGCTCATTTTAGTGATTACAAAAATAAAGTTCGTGAATCTTTAAGAGAAAATGAGATAATTGAGGAATTTAGTTATAGGATAGAAAATGTTGATAAATTTTGTGATGAGATTCAAAAAATTGATGATGAGCAAGTTAAAATAAATGGATTTGCTAAAACTATAGATATTAATAGATTCAGTAATCTTATAAAACAATGTTCTTCAAAAAATATTAATAAAATCAGATTACGCTTTCTATATTTGTATAATCAAAAGAGCAGAGAGCAAATCAATATTGATGATATAACTGCATTAAGGGATATATATGAATGTATGAATGAGTTAAAATCATATGAACAGTTTGACAGAATTCAGAAGTTTCAAGTATCATTATTTATTGAACAGTTACAAAATATATTAAATCAAATTTCTTGAGAACAGTTTTTCATTTTTATTTGACTTTATTTTCTTTTTGGTATACTTAATATTTAAGAGCTTATAAAAGAAAAAATAATATATATTGATTTGTTTGCTGGTATCGGTGGTTTCAGATATAGTTTTTACAAATATGGTTGTGTAGTATGGTTCAGGTAATAACAAGCATTATGCATTTATTATGAGGTCAATGAGAATGATGTGTAAGTGTTTTCTTATATTAATTAAATAATATTTGATTTAATCAAAATAAAGGTTTTTATTTATTGGTAATATATACGAAAAATATTCTGAAATTAATTGACTTATTGTGTAGACTGTGGTATAATATATAGATATTATACTTTACTTTGCTTGGTACATGGAGGTTATAAAATGGTAACAGGAATCATTAAAAATAAGATAGATAAAATCTGGACTGATATATGGGCAGGCGGTATCACGAATCCGCTGACGGTTATTGAACAACTTACATATCTGATGTTCATTCGTTCACTTGACGAAAAAGAACTTGAAACAGAAGAATTTGCAAATCTGACAGGCGAAATGGTTGACTTTATCTTTCCTCAGACGGAAATAGGACAGTCTATGCGTTGGAGCAAGTTCAGAAACAGGGATTCAAGAGAAATTTTTGACCTTATTTCTCAGCGTGTTTTTCCTGCCGTCAAGAAAATGAAATATGGCAAACTTCCCGACTTTGACAACAGGGGAGAGCTGATTGAAATTCCCGACCGTGAGGACGGTGAACAGGTACAGACAGCTTTTACTCGCTATATGGACAGTGCGGTGTTTGTTATCCCAAATCCGCAGATATTGCAGAAAATCATTACAGGTCTTGATGATTTGTATGAACATGATATATCCGACCTTGATATGCAGGGAGATTTGTATGAGTATATGCTCGGCAAGCTTTCAACGGCAGGGCAGAACGGACAGTTCCGCACTCCTAAACATATCCGTGAAATGATGGTGGAGCTTATTGCACCTGCTCCCGAAGACCTTATATGCGACCCTGCATGTGGTACGGCTGGTTTTCTGGTTTCCGCAGCAGAGTATATTCGCCGTCACTATGAAAATACAATGACGAATGAGCAGTGGGCGGATTTCTCTTCAAAGACTTTCACAGGCTACGATACAGACCAAACAATGCTCCGTATTTCTGCTATGAATTTAATGCTCCACTCTATTACGAATCCTGATATTGATTATAAGGACAGCGTTTCAAAGCAGAATGATGTCAGCGGAAAATTCACAGCTGTTCTTGCGAATCCGCCGTTTAAGGGTTCTGTCGATACAGAAAGTATCAACGATAATCTTAAAGCCGTCACCAACACAAAGAAAACGGAACTTCTTTTTCTTGCGTTGTTTCTCCGTCTGCTTCAGAAAGGCGGAAGATGTGCGTGTATCGTTCCCGACGGCGTACTGTTCGGCTCGTCGAAGGCTCATAAATCGATACGCAGGGAGATTATTGAAAATCATCAGTTAAAAGCCGTTATTTCTATGCCCAGCGGTGTTTTCAAGCCGTATGCAGGCGTTTCTACGGCTGTACTTGTGTTTGTAAAGACAGGTGCAGGCGGTACGGATAACGTCTGGTTTTACGATATGAAAGCAGACGGCTTTTCACTCGACGACAAACGAACAGAAGTGACTGAAAATAATATTCCCGATATTATTTCCCGTTTCCATAATCCCGACGGCGAAAAGGACAGAGACCGCACGGAGCAGAGTTTTTTTGTGCCGAAACAGGAAATCGCAGACAATGATTATGATTTGTCGATAAACAAGTACAAAAAGGCGGAGTATGTGGCGGTTGAATACCCTCCCACAAGTGAGATTATGGCAGAACTTGACGGACTGTATAAGGAGCTTGGCGATGTGATGTCAGAACTGGGGGACTTGCTGAATGAGTAAATTAGGTAAATATGTAAATATTAAGACAGGTAAACTTGATGCAAATGCTTCTTCTGAAAACGGTCAATATCCTTTTTTTACTTGTGCTGTTAAACCTCTTAAAATAGATACATACAGTTACGATTGTGAATGTGTCTTGGTAGCGGGAAACGGTGATTTGAATGTAAAGTATTACAAAGGTAAATTTGATGCATACCAACGTACATATATAATAGAAAGCAAAGATAACAATATTTTATATGTTCCATATTTATACAACTTTCTTGATAAGTATGTTGAAACGTTAAGAAACTTATCAATCGGCGGAGTAATTAAATATATCAAACTTGGAAATTTAACAGAAGCGGATATACCTGTTCCATCATTAAATCGTCAGAAAGAAATTACTTCAAACCTCGACAAAGTAACACACACTATCGACCTATGCAATACTATTCTTGAAAAAATGGATTTACTTGTTAAATCAAGGTTTGTGGAGATGTTTGGAAATCCAGTGACTAACCCCAAAAAATGGGATGTTAAATCTGTCATAGAAGAATCTGATTGTATGGTTCCAGGTAGAGATAAACCAAAATCTTTTACTGGTGATATTCCTTGGATAACAATTGAAGATTTAGTTGTAAACGGCACTACTTATAATTCAAAAAGCGGATTAGGTTTAACAGAAAAGGAAATAAAACAAGTAAATCGAAAAACAATACCTGCTGGTAGTGTCATTATGAGTTGTGTTGGTAATCTTGGAATATGCTCAATTGCAGGAAGTGAAATGATAATAAACCAGCAATTACATTCTTTTCAATGTGGGGCTAATATCAATAATATTTATTTGATGTTTAATTTGACATATAGAAAAGATTATATGAATAAGTGGGCAAGTAATACTACTGTTTTATATATGAATAAAACAATTTGCAATTCAATACCGATTATGTTACCACCACTCGATTTACAAGAGCAATTCGCCGCCTTTGTAGCTCAGACACAAAAATCAAAATCAGCAGTGAAAAAAGTGCTTGAAAAGGCTGAAATGCTGAAAAAGGCACTTATGCAAGAATATTTTGGATAATAAAGGAGAAAATTTATGAACGGTTATACAATAAAGCCCTCAATTGAGCCGAATGATAAATATGAAAAAGCAAGACATGATGTATTTCAAGCATTGAATTCTATTAGCGATTTGGATATGCAACAGCAACAGCGGCTTTTACTTGAGTTGGTAGGCATTGAAAAATTTAATATGCTTATTAAATTCTACCAACAATTTACATGTCAAAAATAACACTTGTTAGGAGAGGGAAAATCAGTGAGCAACTTTGAATTTCTAAAAAACATTTCGGAATACAGCCTTTTCTCTGCTGTGGCAGTTGATGTAGAAATATGAATACTGAAAAAGGAGTTAATGCAAAAGTATTTTAGATAAAGGAGGAATTTGATGTCACAAGAAAATTTATCTGAATTTAAGACAAGAAAAATGTATATTGATGTTGACCTGAAACGCATGGGCTGGAAGTTCGGCGGTAATGATTCAGACGTGTGGGAAGAATATGAAGTCAGCGATATGGGCGGTATACAGGGCAAAAAAGGCTATGCCGACTATGTTCTTTTCGGTCGTGACGGACTTCCTCTTGCTGTTATTGAAGCAAAACGCACAAGCAAAGACCCGAATATCGGCAGAAAACAGGTGGTTCTCTATGCCGATTGCTTAGAGCGTAAATTTGGGCACAGACCGATGATGTTTACTACCAACGGATTTGAAACATACTTCTGGGACGATTTGACCTCTCCGCAGAGAAAAGTAAGCGGCTTTTTCACGAAATCAGACCTTGAAAAACTGATGAACCGCAGAAAAACAAGAAAAAAACTGAATACCGTAAGAATAAACGATAAAATTACTGACAGGTATTATCAGAAAGAAGCTATCCGTGCAGTATGCAACCATGTGGAGCAGGGATTCCGCAAGGCTCTACTTGTTATGGCGACAGGTACAGGCAAGACCAGAACGGCTTCAAGTCTGACAGATGTTCTGAGCCGTGGGGGATATGTAACAAATATACTTTTTCTTGCTGACAGAACCGCACTTGTAAAGCAGGCTAAAGATGATTTCAGGCAGTATCTGCCTGATATGTCGTTGTGTAATCTTTGCAAAAATAAAGATGACCGAAATTCAAGAATAGTATTTTCCACCTATCCCACAATACTGAACGCTATTGACAGCACCAAGACAAAGGACGGTATACCGTTATTTTCTCCTGCTCATTTTGACTTGATAATAATTGATGAAAGTCACAGGAGCATTTTCAAGAAATATCGTGCAATATTTGAGTATTTTGATGCAATAATGGTCGGTTTGACGGCTACACCGAAAACTGATGTAGACCGTAATACATACGATTTTTTTGAAGTTGAGAACGGCATGCCGACTTATGCCTATGATTACGAAACGGCAGTATATACAGACCATGTACTTGTACCGTACTATAATTATGAGGTAAAGACCGAATTTCTTGATAATGGTATTACTTATGACAGTCTTTCCGATGAGGACAAGGAACGCTATGAGGAAGATTTTACTGAAGACGGCTATATGCCTGGTTTTATTCCGTCCGAAAAACTTAATGAATTTATTTTTAATGAGAATACGGTTGATACAGTTCTACAAGACCTTATGGAGCGTGGAATTAAAGTCGAGGGCGGTGACAGGCTTGGCAAGACTATTATATTTGCTCAGAATAAAGACCATGCAGAATTTATAATACAGAGGTTCAATAAGCTTTATCCTAAGTATAATGGCACTTTTGTCCAGCGTGTTATCTGTGACGACAGCTATGCTCAGACAATTATTGATGATTTCAAGATAGCTGATAAAATGCCGATTATTGTCGTTTCTGTTGATATGATGGACACGGGCGTTGATGTTCCCGAATGTGTGAATCTTGTATTTTTTAAGAAAGTACGGTCTAAAACGAAATTCTGGCAGATGATAGGCAGAGGTACAAGACTTTGTAAAAAATTAAACTGTATTGATTCAATTGATGGCGAATGTCATGGTAAACGCCGTTTTTTGATTTTTGATTACTGCGGTAATTTTGAATATTTCAGAGAAAACAAGAACGGTTATGAAACAGCAGAAATAAAGTCCCTGACAGAAAATATATTCTGTAAACAGGTGAGATTGATACATGGTTTACAAGAAATTGAGTTCACTGATATTATATATCAGGATTTCCGCAACACTTTAATAAACGATTGTTATAACCGTATATGTGCGTTGTCCTACGATTTGATGTCAGTAAGGTTAAAAAGGAAATATGTTGAAAAATTTAGTAAGGCTGACAGCTTTATAACGCTATCCGAAACGGACAAGTATGAATTGACGAAATATATTTCTCCGCTGATAACATCTGATGATATGAACGAATCTGCAAAGCGTTTTGATAATTTTATGTATGGTTTGATGCTTGCCAATATGGAGCAATTATTAAATATGAAATATATGAAAAAACAATTTTGTAATATTGCCGTGCTTCTTGAAAAGAAGTCTACTATTCCGCAAGTACAGCAGAAAATTAAGCTTATCAAAGATATTCAGACTGATGATTTCTGGAAAAATGTAAGTATTATTGCACTTGAAAATGTAAGAGAGGAACTTCGTGACATTATACAGTTTCTTGATGATAAAGATGATGTACATAAGATTTTTACTGATTTATCTGATACTGTGATTGACCGTAGAGAGGGAAAAATACTTGAAGATGCGTATGATTTTGAAGACTATCATAAAAAGGTAAATCGTTACATTGAAGAACATAAGAACAATCCTGCAATTTATAAGCTGAATCATAATCTTCCGCTTCTACAGTCTGACTATAAGGAACTTGAAAGAATACTTACTCAGGAGCTTGGCGATTTTGAAGACTATAAACGTGAATATGGGAATACCCCATTCGGTTTGCTTGTAAGAAAAATTGCAAAACTTGACCATAATAGTGCTATATCTGCATTTTCTGAGTTTATCAATGACAGCTCTCTTAATCAACAGCAGATAGCTTTTATTCACAAGATTATACTGTATATTGAAAATAATGGCTATATTGAAGATATAAAAATACTTATGAAACCTCCTTTTGATAAGCCTTATGGTTTCATAAAAATGTTTGATGTTCAGACACGTACAGCTATAATACAAACTATTGAGAATATAAAAAATAATGCTGTTCAGATAACAGCATAAATAGTATTTTCACTTGGTTCTTCCAAAAAGCAGTTTATTCATTAAAAAAATCATATTCCTTTTTCTGTCATATTAATAAAATATTAGTCTCAGATTCTTAACAATAGACAACTTATTGGAAGAACAATGATCTGTTTATCATGAATTTTACAAAGCTTATCGAGATACTCTTTTCCGTAAAAAGCATCCCTGATACCTGTATAGTTATCCTATTTGACAATAGAATAAAAATATGGTATAATAAAAAATATGA
>CAMWQI010000130.1 GCA_947176345.1 uncultured Ruminococcus sp. | reverse complement strand
ATATGTTATAATTAATTTAGTTGGATATTATATCCAATTCATGAGGTATTTTTATGAACAGAAATATTGAAAACCTAATTTCCTCAATCGGAAAAGTAATAGTCGGCAAGAATGATACTGTAATCCGTCTTATTTCGGCTATGCTTTGTGAGGGACACGTACTTCTGGAAGATGTCCCCGGCGTTGGAAAAACTCAGCTTATCACGGCACTTTCACGCTCCATAGGCGGAAAGTTCAACCGTATTCAACTTACACCGGACGTTATGCCTTCGGATATTTCGGGTTTTACCATGCTTGACCAGAAAACAGGCGATTTTATCTACCGTGAAGGTGCAGTAATGTGTAATTTTCTGCTAGCCGACGAAATAAATCGTGCATCGCCTAAAGTTCAGTCGGCTTTGCTGGAGTCTATGGAAGAACACCAGATTAGTCTTGACGGTGTGACCCACCAGTTACCGAAACCATTTCTTGTTATGGCTACACAAAATCCGGTTGAAACTTACGGTACTTTTCACTTGCCGGAGGCACAGATGGACAGATTTTTCATGAAACTTTCAATGGGCTATCCGTCCGAAGAAGAAGAAGTGAAAATCCTTGAACGCACTGAAATGCACAATCCCATAATGAATATTGAACAGCCCGTCATGACACTTGATGACATTATCACATTGCAGAATGAAGTGAAAAAAATTCGTGTCACGGAGCAGGTCAAGAATTATATTGTTAAAATTGTTTCCGCTACCCGTAATGATAGAAACACTACTCTTGGTATAAGTCCACGTGGCAGTATCGCACTTTATAAAGCCTCAAAGGCTTTTGCTTACATTTATGAACGTGATTATGTTACGCCCGACGACGTGAAAAATACAGCGGTGTCGGTTCTTTCGCACAGAATTATACTCTCTCCGCAGGGAAAAACTGCTTTTGGCACAAGCGAAGAGTATGTAAGGAATTTACTTAAAAATTGTGAAGTGCCATCAATGTCAGCGGGTGGTCGCCGATGAAAATAGTAAAAAATTTAATCAGTGTTTCAGCTGTAGCATTTCTGCTGTATATATTTACATTTTACATAGACGGTGAAATGGGTGTTATTTTGTTGTCGTTCATGATATTTGCACCGTTTTTTTCGCTTGTATTCGTGCTTTACAGCCGGAACAGGATAAATGTTACTTTCGATTGCGACGGTTATGTAAAAAAAGGCGGTAAACTAAAAGTTACAGTCACTGTCGAAAAAAAAGACGGTCTGCCGTTTGCACTGGTTGACATAAAGCCGTCTGTTTCGGAGGTTTTCGGAAAAGAACTGAAAATTTATCGTCTTTCAATGCTGAACGAACACAGAAAAGATTTTACTTTCACAATTGACGCACTCACGGGCGGAAATGGAGAAATCTCAATAGAAACTGTATATTCATGCGGATTTTTAGGCTTTATCAGACTAAAGGCAAAAACACCACTTCCACAACCTAAAAGTGTAGGAGTAATTCCGGAAATCCCCGATATAAAGGCATCATCACAGCTTTTCCGTTCAATTGCCGATGTTGTCATGACAAGCGACGATGAGGAAGACAATGACACAGCTATGATGTTTTCGACAAATACAACCGTTGGCTATGAACATCGTGAATACGTCATGGGTGACCCATTAAAGCGTGTAAACTGGAAACTTTCAACTAAAAAAGGTAAACTTATGGTACGACTTGACGAAGCCTCTGCCTCCGTTCAGCCGTCAATTCTGCTTGACTTATATCGTGACGGTTCGGCAAAGGCTGAAAATGCTGTAATCGGTGAGGAAAAATTACTTGTTTCAGTTTTCGGATTGCTTACACTTATGGTAAAGCAGGGAATAGCTTGCAGTTTTACATATTACAGCCCGACGGGTGAAATAATTACGGAAAGTGTCGATAATCCGGATTATCCGGTACAATTACTGCTGAAAGTTCTTTCCGTGAAAATCGTTCCGGACAGGCGGATAGATATTCTGCCGGATAGTTCCACGTCTTGTGCGTGTGTAGTTTCCACAACGGATACAGGCGGAAATTTTTCAGCAATAACGGACAAAATCGAAAATCATGAAAATACAAGTATTATCGGCATATCACAGAAAATGCCTGCTCCGTCGGACATTCCGCTGTGGTATCTTGACGAAAACAACAACTTTATAATGGTGTAAAAATATGCAGAAAAATAATAACAGATTAAAAGATTTTATTTTGAAAATTGTCTGTGACCCCGTGCTGATATATACTGTTATTGTCATGATGTCGATAATGTACCACTACAAAAGCGAACATACTGTTATATATGGTATAGCATCGTTTATTATAGCCGGACTTTCATTCAGGCTTTTTAATTACATGACAAAGCATAAATTTATCGGCACAATGGGATATATAGCACTTTTTTTGGTTTTTATATATGCTGTGGGATTTGCGCAAAAAAAAGGAGAAAATTCTTATCCGCTTAGTTTCGGCATATGGTTTCTCACACCGCAAGATGTGCTTGATTACAGTCAATGGTATACAATAGCAATATTCTTATTATTCATGATATTTATGATGTCAGTAATATATTATTTCACAAGAATCCGGTACAGGATTTTTATGGGATTTCTGATATTTATAATACCGTTTGCCATATACGGCAAGGAATACGAAAAAATGCCGACATATTTCATAATCATGCTTGCTGTATCCTATATACTTATAATGATAGAATTCAGACAACTACAGAATACTGAAAAAATTGAAATAGTCGGCAAGAAAAATATATGGAAGTCTGTAGCGACATATGCGGTGATTTTTTCGGTGGTATCAGCAATAGCTCCTAAGCCCGAAATAGAGACAGACAGAGAATTTCTTGATAACCTCATTGCCGCCGAACAGTTCACAGACCGTCTGACTGCTATGCTGGGAGTTTTCAGGGACACAACTGACAATGAACAGTTCCGTTCTGGCAGTAATACTCCCGTATATTATGTAAGTTCTCAAGACCCTATGAGACTTAAACTTACAACATTTTCAACTTATGACTATGACAATGACTCATGGTCTGTTGAAGATGACGACAGAAATTTCATGACAAAATTTGAGACAAATAATGAAACTCTCCGGAATGGTCTTTATAATTTTGACGAGACCGGAAGTCTTACAAAAGCTATTCTGCATACGGCTGAAACAAATCCGGAATTTGCAGAAAAATATAATCTCTCAGGCTTTTCAGCGGAGCAGGTGACTGTTCCCGAAAAACGCTGGATTTCCGTGATTTCTAATATACGTGGTTCACAGTTTGCACCAGTACCGCAGTTCGTTCAGGATTTCTGGTCAACTTCATATGCGGAAGAAATGGCTCTTATTTATGCCGGTACTGTCTATGCAAATGGTGAAACAAGTCAGCGTTTTGCACGTGATGAACGTTTTGTATTCAGCTATACACCAGATATTTTCTTTATTGACAGTTTAAATAAATCACTTGTTGACAGTATGTCATTAAACAATTATACTGAAATGCTCACCGACGCTATGGAAGTTGCCAATATGGAAGATTTCCTGATAATTTATGATGAAATGGAAAAATATATTTCCTATAGTGATTTTCTTCTTGATTATGGAGATAGTCAGAAAATATATGAACTTGCACAGGAAATAACAGCCGGTTGTAACTCCGACTATGACAAGGCAACAGCTATTGAAACATATTTCCGTAATAACGATTATATATATGACCTTGATTATCGCAAGGAAAAAGGAGACAATGCAGAAGATTTTATTTTCACTTCAAAGCGTGGTGTTTGCTATGAATATGCCACCGCTATGGTACTTCTTTCACGTGCTGTTGGCATTCCGGCAAGGTATTGTGAGGGTTATAATATGTCACGCCTTTACAATAATAATGTATTGAAAACTAATTTTATGGTTACAAGTAACGATGCACATGGTTTTCCTGAACTCTACATACGTGGCTTCGGGTGGGTTTCATTTGAACCTACCGTCAGCAGTATGGAAGATGTTCAGCAGAACACAACAGCATCAGATGCACTTTCACAGGCAGGTATTATGATACTTATTACCGCACTTTTCGTGGTAATGTTCATACTGCTTTATCCTGCCATTTCGCACAAGTTTTTCATTTTCAGGTATGGCAAAAAATCACCTAATGAAACAGTCATAGCAGTTATGCACAGAATAAGCCGTCTTTCCGGTGCTGATACCGGATATACTTCGCAGGAAATAGCCCGACGGGTATTTTCCGAATGGGGTGCGGATATTTATTATACTGCAAAACTTTTTGATATGGCGGTTTATGGTGAGGCTGTACTGAATGATAAAGATAAAGAAAAAGCTATGGATTCCTACATAGCGACTTATGAAGCCTGCAAAGAGAAAAAAAGAAACAGGAACAGGAAAATTAAAAAATCTGTATAGGGGTAAAGATGACAGTTTCCGGAAGATAATTCTGCTGACATCATGACATAAAATCCGCAGTACAGATTACAGCGGATTAATTCCGGAAAACTGTTTCTTGCCTGATAATACAGGTCTAAAATTCTTATGGAGGTATTTATGCTGAACAAAAAAAGGAAGGGTCTTTCAGGTATCGCACTTGCTGTACTTGTTTTTATGGGAACATTCAATGGTTTTTATAGCCCGTATAATGCACACGCAAGTGAGGATTACCGCACATGGAGACAAACAGACAAAAGATGGTCAGATATTCCTATGGGATATTCAAATGTAGGAGCTTCAGGCTGTCTTGTCACTTCAATCTCCATTATGGCTGCTCATTCCGGTTCTGTAAATCCTGACAACTTCAATCCGGCTGTATTTGTAAACGCCCTTAACGGTATTAACGGCTTTACATACGGCGGAAGCATAGCAAGCTGGTCAAGTGTTTCGGCAATTATTCCGGACGTTCATATAATGGGCGTTAATAAGTTCACTTCAAGTGACCAGAACGGCAAGGCAGATGAAATCCGTTCCGTTATGGAAGACGGCTATTATGTAATCTGCAATGTCGGAAATCATTGGGTATTTGTCGAAGATGTTACAGAAAATGATGTGTATATGATTGACCCTGCCAAAGATGACGTACTGATGTTCAGTTCTTATAATAATTACAATATCACTGAATATGAGATACTGAAAGGAAAGAATCCGTCGTCTTTATCGTCTGCCAGTGCCAACAAGGCAACGGCTGTGACAACTGCTTTTACCACTACTAATGAGAAAACAAAAACTACTACAACCACAACTACACAAGAGACTACAACTTCTGAAACAACCACAACGACAACAACAGAAGAGTCTACAACTTCTGAAACAACCACAACGACAACAACAGAAGAGACTACAACTTTCGAAACAACCACCACAACGACAACAACAGAGGAAACTACAACTTCTGAAACAACTACAACCACTACAACGGAAGAGACTACAATTCCGGAAACAACTTCTGTTCCTGAGTCTGTAGAAAGTATTTCCCAAACAACAGAAAGTGAACCAATTTCCGAATTTTACTATTCCGGTGAGGAGACAACTTGTATTTATACATCTTCCGGTGAAATCGTCGCTGAAATAGAAACAGGAAATATGGTTAATGTAAAGAAAATCGAAAACGGCAAGGGTCTTGTAATTATTGACGGCACTGAGGCATGGATTGATATGACTGATATGATATTCAATCTTGACTGGATAACGTCCGTAAGGGGCGACATAAACAAGGACGGCAATATTGATTTATATGACCTTTCGCTTCTGAATGAGTATCTAAAGAGTCTGAAATTTCTGCCCGATGGCATTTCAATTCTCAGTCAGTCTGAAATTGAAACCGCCGATATAAACGGTGACGGAGTTGTTGACAACGGAGATGTTCTTGAATATCTCTCTATTATCTGCAAATGACAAGGAGGTTTCACCCCGATGGAATGGACTGAAGTAAATATTTATACGGCTACACCGGCTATAGATTTATTGTGTTCAAAGCTTGAAGATATAGGCATAAAAGGCTTTGCTATACGTGACGCGGAGGATTTTAACGAGTTCCTCGAAAACAAAAACGGTCAGTGGGATTATATTGATAATGACCTAATGGGCCTTTCACAGTGTGAGACGTGCATTACAGTGTACTTGCCTGATAATAATCAGGGCAGAGATATGCTTTCGGCTATACGTTCCATGCTTACGGAAATGAAAATCGCCGATACGGACGGAATTTATGGCAGACTGGAGGCTGAACTTTCAAGCATACGTGAGGAAGACTGGGCTAACAACTGGAAACAGTATTTCAAGCCCATAAAAATAGGTGAAAAACTCATAATAAAACCCTCATGGGAAGAATGTCCCGACACTGAAAACAGAAAAATTCTTGAAATTGACCCGGCATCAAGTTTCGGTACTGGTCAGCACCACACAACACGTCTTTGTCTTGAACTGCTTGAAAAATCCCTCACGGGTGGTGAGCAGGTTCTTGATATGGGCTGTGGAAGCGGTATACTTTCAATAGGGGCTATGCTTTTAGGAGCTGAAAAAGCCGTTGCAGTTGATATTGAAGAAAATTCTGCGGTGACTGCATCGGAAAATGCAGAAAAAAACAACATTCCGAAAGAAAAATACATAACTTATTTCGGCAATATACTTACTGATGAAAAACTTGCTAATACAATAGATATGAAATACGACATAATTACAGCTAACATCGTGGCAGATGTTCTTATAGCTATGAAAGGACACTTTTTACGGTATATCAAGGCAAACGGCACTCTTATAGTTTCGGGCATAATTGCGGAACGTGCGGATGAAGTAATTTCGGCAATACGTTCTGTAGGTTTTGAAATGACTGAAATCAACGAAAAAGAAGGCTGGGTAGCTGTCAGCTTTATCAGAAAATAATCTTATGCCGGTGAAAAATATTAATCACCGGCATAATTTTTATTTCTTTTACAGTTTTTTGTTGACAAATATAAAAATTTGTGTTAATATATATATATCAGAT
>CAMWQI010000129.1 GCA_947176345.1 uncultured Ruminococcus sp. | reverse complement strand
GACTGGTAAGTTATGTCCGAAATGCGGAAATTTTACATTCTTTGAAACGCTTACGGGCAGAAAATGTACAAAATGCGGTTATAATGTATATGTTCCGCCAAACAGCGGAAAGGGCGGAAGAGGTCAGAAATGTCCCATTTGTGGTGCAATGTCTATGTTCAATGGAAAATGTACAAAATGCGGAGCTAAAGAAATATAAAGGAGAATTAAAAATGAATTATTACTGTAAAAGGAAATGTCATGCTATAATTCATACGGCATCTGCTTCAGCAGCAGCAATAGGTGGCGGACTGGCAAATATACCAGGTTCTGACGCACCGGCACTGTTGGCAATTCAGACTACTATGATTATTTCATTGGGTAAGGTTTTTGAGGTTTCAATAGCTGAAGCTATGGCTAAGCAAATGATTGCTGAGTTTTTAGGCTGTACAGTCGGAAAGACTGTCGCAAATATTTTAACTGGTTGGTTGCCTGGAATAGGAAATGCTGTTAATGCGACTACAGCAGCAGGAATTACTGAAGTTATAGGCTGGGCAGCTGCAAAGGAATTTGACGAAGAATATTAATTATCTACATAAAATTCCGGAAAGGTCAGTTAGGGCATTTCCGGAAATTTTTTATTTTGTAACCGATTTTTCATAAATTTACTATTGACTTTTTGAAAAATATGGGTTATAATATAATATACTTCAAATTTCTAAGGGGGCGTAAAGGTTTCGACGGGGGTTTTGAAGTGCAGTAAGCGAGCGGAGCATGGTATAATCTCCTTAATCTGTACCACGTTTAAATATAAACGCAAGAAATAATATCACGGTTACTAGAAATAGTCAACTGATGGCTGCTTAAGTCAGCCATTGTTCTGTGACTGAGTACCACGGCTTTCACGGGGCATCGATTAGTGGTGAACGGTTTACTGGCGTGTCCGTGCCGGTGAATTGTATATGGACTACTTTATTTTACAGCCTGATTACCGGCGGTATCATGAGGGAATTTTAATAGATAATATATGCTCGTAGAAAGCTACATGAATGGACTTTCGGACAGGGGTTCAATTCCCCTCGCCTCCACCAATTGAAAATGCGTAATGTCAAATGTTACAAAAAGTAAATCGCCGATGTATAGCGGAGATTTACTTTTTTTTGCCTGAAAATTTGCGAAAATGCGGACACCGATTGAAAATCTTTGTGCATTATTTCATTTACTGCCATACCTAATATCCGTCTTAAAATAGCCATATTTTGTTGACATGAATTCAGTGAGGCTGTCGCATCCAATCGTTCCCTTGAACTGCATCCATTGAGTTTTTGGTGAAATTATTCAGTACGCACTTTAAGTCGGTTATGACCTAAAAAACATCAAAAAATAGCGACTTTAAAAGCACAATAAATGGCTATATATAGCTAAAATCAAAGGTTGTGACACTGGTTCAAATGTGTTCGCCTCCACCAATTGAAAATGCGTAATCTTAAAGGTTGCGAAAATCCCTGTATACCGTAAAATAGCGGTATACAGGGATTCTTTTTTTAAAAAAAGTTTGCGTATTCAGCACGCTCAATGAGGTTTTCAAAGTGAATTGACGAAGGTAAAAACAGAAATCGTCTTGTCAGATTTTTTTCGGGGATTCGGGCGGAATGGTTTTACTTAATAAAAATAATTTAAAAAAGTATTGCAATTTGGTAGAAAGTGTGATATATAGTCATTCTACTTGTGAACAGAACTGTAAGGACATGAAAAAGCTAGTGAATAGAATCATTTAAAGATATATGATGACGTAAAAATGCTTTTATTCTATGTTTTAAAATATACCAGTATTTTTCGATAAGGTTCAGTTGTGGAGAATATGGATGGAGAAAAATAAGGTTGTAGCCGAATTCATTTTTGAGTTGTACTACATCGGTGCAATTATTTCATTTCCAAGTTTTTCAGCAATAACATTTGTCCTTTGAAACTTTTTCCCTGATATTTTATCATATACTTTCTGCCCACGTGGTGCATATCCATATTCACGATAAGGGTATGAGTCTATGCCTGTTTCATAAATATAGGCTATTTTTTCTTCAGATATATCCTTTATTTTTTCATTATATTCCTTATTGAATAAATATGAAAAACCAGATGCATCGTGTTGTGCATCTGATTTTTGTTGATTGTATATAACCATTTCCGTATCACTTCAATAGAATCCAACTCCAAAATAATGCAATAAAATCACATCAATACTATTGATTTTTTAGTGAAAAAGTAGTATAATAATCTTAAAAGAACTGACCGAAAATACTGCAGAAGGAAACACAAATGGAAAGAGAAATAGTATCAGCAAAGTTGAGGTCGTTTTCAAGGAATTATTTATAAGAGAAAGAAGTCTGTTGAAGCATTTTATTTCAGATGTACTTGATATACCCTTTGAAAACATATTGGATGTAATCCTGACAAACCCTGAAATGCTGTATGACTATTTAGACGGAAAACTTGTAAGACTGGATTTGAGTGTAAGATTCAGAAAATATGATAATACAGAAACCTTGATAAATATTTGGCTATAGGTAAACAGTCAAAGCTTTGTACATCAGAATTACACAGCGGTAAATCGTACAGCAATAATAGAAAAATGCATAAAAGCAGAATGACATAAGAGCAGATTAACACAATACTCAATAAGTAAATTTAATACAAGAATCACAAATTCCTAAGAGCCTGTTTAATTATCTTTACATCACCGAGAAAAAGGGAGATAATAGAAGCAGAACAGATAGTGGTAAAGAATGAGTAAGAAAGAAAACAAGACCGAGGAAATACAATCTATATGACATAGTTCTATGTTTTGATGATTGTAAGAAAGTTTGCTGTGGCGAAATGATAGGAGGAAAGTATGCCGTTTAGAGTAGTCAGGAATGATATTATAAAAATGAAAGTAGATGCAATTGTAAATCCAACCAACAGATATTTAAAAGGTAGTGCCGGCGTTGATGGTGCAGTACATAGAGCAGCTGGAAAAGAATTAGATGATGAATGTAGTACCTTAAATGGTTGTGAAGTGGGTGAAGCTAAGATAACAAATGCATATAAATTACCTTGCAAGTACATTATTCATACTGTCGGACCAATATGGAATGGTGGAACTGAAAATGAAGAACAGCTGTTATTCAATTGCTATAAAAACTCTATTGAACTTGCCAAAGCATACAAATTGTCTTCTATTGCATTTCCTCTAATTTCTGCTGGATATTTTGCATTTCCAAAGAAAATAGCATTAAATGTAGCTTGTGAAGCACTAAGTTCTTTAACAACGGATGATAGTATGACAATATATTTAGTCATTTATGATAAAGAATCCTTGGAAGTAGGAGCAGAAATATTAGATGACATTGAACATTTAATTGATGACAGATATGTTGAATTATCTCACGGTATAAGAAATAATAAAATACGTAATTCGTTGGCAGATTCAATGAATTTTGCAAATGAGATAGCTTTATATGAAAAAAGAATGTCAGAATATGCAGCCGGACTTGTAAGTTTATGTGAAAAAATAAGTTCAGACACAATACGTATGATTATAATAAGTGGAATTTACAGGGATTTTAACACAATTGGTGACTTAAAGGAGTTCGTCAACAAGGCAGAACAAATAAATGACACTTTTCAAAGAAATATGCAGGAGAAAATGGACAGAATGAATGAAACTGTATATGAAATTGAGGAGATTGATAAAAGGCAAAATATATTATACATTCAAAATACAGACATGAGTTTCTCTGAACTTTTGCTTAATTTAATTGATGAAAAACAAATGGAGGATTCTGCTGTTTACAAAGCAGCGAACATTTCCAAACAGACTTTTTCAAAAATCAGATATAACAAAGATTATCACCCTAAAAAAGAAGTAGCAGTTGCATTTGCTTTGGCTTTAAAATTAAATCTGGAAGAAACACAAAAACTCCTTGGTACAGCCGGATATATACTATCTGATAGTATTCAATATGATGTAATTATAAAAAGTTGCATACTCAAGGGAGAATACAATAATGTCAAAGTTAGTCTTATCCTTATGAAATATTTAGGTCGTGACCTTTATGGAAAAAAGTCGGAGTCACCCTGAAAGTGACCTAACCACTAAACAGTCACCTTGAAAATGACTTTTTAACATATATATTGACAAATTTTAGTAATTATGCTACAATAATAACAAGAGGGGATTACTGAAGATACACAATTTATAAATTAAAGGAGTTGATTTTATGATAAGTACAAAATCATTTTTCAAACAGACACTTTTTTTAGTACTGGCTTTAATTGTTGTTCTTATGATGGATTTGCCAATTGAAACCAATACTTTTGGAGCTACTGATTACAATTTCTGTTTTCCCGTAAATAATGGTTGTAAAATTGCTTATTATCAGGGATATACTTCAGAATATGGTGCAAACCATGATGGGGTTGACATTCATTCAAAAGGCGATGATACAATATATGCTGCTTACAGTGGTGTAGTTGATGATGTAGCAAATAGTTGTGATCACATAAACTATGGTGCAGCGTGTAAACATTATAAGACTTACGGAAACTATATCAGAATTAAAGGAGATAATGGAATTTACTTCTATTATGGGCATCTTAAACAGAATAGCATTACTGTTAAAAAAGGCGACCGTGTTGAAAAAGGACAGGCTATTGCAACCATGGGAAGCTCAGGTTATAGTACAGGCAAACATCTTCATTTTGAAATTCGTCAAACAACATCGTCAAGCACAAGACTTAATGCTAATCCAAAAGGAACATTAAATGGTCTTGTGACATATAAAGATGGTCCTTATGGTAATCATAATGACTGTGTAAATATGACAACCGGAAATTATTATATTAAAAATAAATCAACAAACACCTATATGCAGGCGGAAGGTGCATCTAATACAGCTAAATTGTCTCTTGCAACAAAAAAGGAAACATCTGCATTTATTCTCTGTCTTACCGGAAGTAAATCAGCCGGTTACTATCTTGAAACAAAACTTAATAAAAAATATGTTGTTAACCCTTATTCCGACACGCCAAAAGACGGTATAACCATTAATATATATGAAAAATCAAACGACGGAACTCAAATATGGTCATATGACAAAACCGACAATGGTTACATTATACATATGAAAAACAATTCAAATCTTTGTCTTACAGCAAACGGTACAAGTGTTGTACTGAAAAACAGAACAGGTTCAGCTAATCAGATATGGATACTTGAATCTGAATCAGTTCCGGTAACAAATACTACAGCAACAACATCTTCTACTACAACATCAACCACCACAACAACAACTACTGCAACAAAGGTTATTCCTATGAATCAGTTCAAGGGCAGTGGCACCCTGAATGACCCATATCAGATATCAAGCCCAGCAGAATTAAAAAAGCTGTCTGAATTTGTAAATGACCCTGATTATTGTAGTCATTATGCCCATGCCCATTACATTCAGACAGCTGATATAGACCTTGAAAATGAAGAATGGACACCTATAGGAATAGGCAGTATCAATAATACTTATACATACGAAAATATGTTTCATGGAAGTTATGACGGCAACCAACACTGCATTTATAATTTAAAAATTACAAAAAATAATCATGTTGTTGCAGGACTTTTTGGCTATACTGATGGAGAATATACAGAAAACCGTGGTTATATACATGACCTTGTTGTAACAGGTGATATTAACAGCCCACAGAGTATGAATTCTGGTGGCATTGTGGGACGTATTATTTCAGGTTCAGTCATAGAGAATTGTGGATTTATAGGCAATATTTCAGGTGGCGGAAACTCATCAGCATGGAGCGGAGCAGGCGGTATAGTCGGTTGCTTCTATGCAAGCGGAGCAATAAGAAACTGCTATCATACAGGTAATGTAACATCTGGCACACGTGCTGGCGGTATTGCAGGAATGATTCGATTCTATGACAAGAATGAAAATCTTACCGCAGAAGTGACACGCTGTTTTCATGCAGTCGGTAAAATATCAGGCGGAACTATGGACGGAGGAATTACAAGCGAATGTGTGCTTTATGGTACTGGTAATGAAGTGCTTATTACAGAGTGCTATGTATCATCTGATTCAGGTACGAATATTAAACTTTTAAATACTGCATTAAATAGTACACAAATGAAGGCTATTGCAGAAATGAAAAAACTGGGTGATGTCCTTGGAAATCCTTTTGTGAATAATCCGGAAACGTCATTATTTTCATTAAACAGTGGATATCCGATATTCTTCTGGCAGATTGAAGAAATTACAGGTGATATAAATTCAGACGGAAAAGTAAGTATCAATGATGCAGTTTTACTTCAGGAATATCTCCTCGGAAAAGAACAGCTTACTGAAGAACAGTTTTTAAAAGCGGATATAAACAGTGATGGAACTACAGATATATTTGATATGGTAATTATGAGAAAACTTATAATCGAAAAGTAACAGTGGGGTGTTGCAGGCATCTTCTGCACTTATATTTGCTAATATCAAGGTTAGCAATAGGATGCTGAAGCAATTAATATATGCCATGTGTTCTTTGGAATAATGGCAGAAATATTCTGAAAGGGGCAAATCGACAAAACAGTTGTGTTAATTTCACAACTGTTTTGTTTTAATAAGATTATGATGGTATCGGGGTTGGTATCTTGATTAAAGTGAGTATTGGTTAGGTGTAGTGTGAAAATATCCTTTTGTTTTACAGAAAGTTAAGAAAATCAGATAATTAATTTAAAAATATATCTATATAGCTTAAACAATAAAAAAATTATCCAACTTATATTATTTTTTGTTAAAAATATTCGGGGATTCGGGGGAAAGTAAAATACACACTGATAATTAATAAACAGAATTGAACTTTAAAAAAAGCCGAAAAATAGCCATGCCCGAATTTACAAATATTAAAAGTACGCAGAATCAAAGAGTCACGCATCGCCTCCACCAATTGAAAATGCGTACTCGGAAGAGTTGTGAAAAGTCCCATATACCGTAAAATAGCGGTATATGGGACTTCTTTTTTTGTAAAAAGTTTGCGTATTCAGCACGCTCAGAGTACTTTTCGAAGGATATTAACGAAAGTAATTTTCAGAATCGTCTTGTTACAGCAATTCCACTTTAGATTAATAATAGCCGCATGCAGAAAACCAATGGT
>CAMWQI010000128.1 GCA_947176345.1 uncultured Ruminococcus sp. | reverse complement strand
CTGTTAAGGTCACGGATATCCTTGATGCCGTACTTCATCATTGCAAGACGCGTCATGCCCAGACCGAACGCAAAACCAGTATATTCTTCGGGGTCAATTCCGCCTGCTTTCAGCACTTCAGGGTGAATCATTCCGCATGGGCATAATTCAAGCCAGCCACTATGCTTGCATGATGGACAGCCTTCGCCTCCGCAAATCAGACAGTTTATATCCAGTTCAAAACCTGGTTCAACGAACGGGAAAAATCCAGGTCTTAATCTTACTTTTATATCTTTCTGGAAAACTTCCGAAAGCATAGTTTTCATAAAGAAAATAAGGTTAGAAATTGAAATATTCTTGTCAACCATAACGCCTTCCATCTGGAAGAAAGTATTTTCGTGACAAGCGTCGGTAGCTTCATTTCTGAAACATCTTCCAGGGAAAATAGCCTTAATCGGCTTGCCGTCCTCAATAAGAGATTTGCGGTATTTCCTGTAAATAGCGTTCTGTGCTGCGGAAGTCTGTGATTTCAGGAGCTGTCCGTTGGTAAGATAATATGTGTCTTGCATATCTCTTGCGGGGTGATGTTTCGGGATATTCAGCGACTCAAAACATTCATAGTCCGTTACAATTTCGCTGTAGTCCTCAACTGTAAAGCCCATTGATTTAAAGACGTTTTCGCACTCTCTCTGAACAAGAGTTATCGGGTGATAAGACCCCCTGTCAAGTATGGGCGGTGCGGAAACATCAATTTCCGGCATGGAATTAATTTCGATTTCAAGTTCTTTCTGTTTAATCTGTTCAAGTTTTTCTGAAATAGCCTGTGTGATTTCGTTCTTTAATACATTCACCTGCTGACCGAAAGTCTTTTTTTCCTCATTGGAAAGGTCTTTCATGGTTTTCATGAGACCGGTTACAGAGCCTTTTTTTCCGAGATACTCAATGCGGATTTCCTCCAGTGCCTGAGTATTCACAGCACTTTTCAGCTTTTCGGCGAATGCCTGTTTTAGTTCATTCATTTTTTCTGACATACTGAAATTTTCCTTTCATATTATTTCAGGGAACAAAAAATACCCGTCCCCTTAATCATGGGACGAGCATAAAAAAACCCGCGTTACCACCCATATTCAGCAGAAAAATCCACTGCACTCTATGACGTTATGGCGTGAACGCCGACACCCCGACTTAATCCTTAAGTTTTCGTCGGGCTACTCCTATGCTGAAATTCACGGATAACCAAACCGTCCGCACTTACAGCCGGTGGCACGGACTCTCTGAGGGTATTTAAGTTATCAGCTACTTACACATATTCACCGTATGTATTTTATATTATATCATTGATTTTTCGGAATGTCAAGAAAAATTTATAAAAAATTCTTGTAATTTTTATTTTTATATGTTATAATTGTAGTATATTATTACAAAGGAGCGTTAAGAATGAAAAAAATTTTATCACTTATGACAATACCGGTCATGCTTGCCGGTGCGGTGAGTATTCCGGCAAATGCTGAAAATACCCTGAAAGACAGCGGAATTAATTATACTGAAAAAGTCGGCACTATAAATAATCCGGCTGTGGGCTATACTTCAACGTGTTGGGCTAACTGCAAGCCGAACAGCACTCCGACTTATAACCCGACCGGAAGTGTATGCCTGTTTTTTATTGATATAGGGGCTTTTTCGTCAGGAGTTAACGGTACAACCGCCAACGACGGAACATATACCGCCGGTACTGATTATGACCTTGATGAGACTTTCTTCAATGCATGGCGTACCACGCTTGAAAACTGTCGGAAAAACGGCTGTATGGTTGCACTGCGTTTCCGATACGACGCTAACGGCAAGGATAATCCTGAACCGGCAACTTTCGATAAGGTACTTGACCATATAAGTCAGATAAAAAACAGCGGAATTTTAGAGGAATATAAGGATATTATAGCATACGTTGAGAGTGGATTTGTCGGCAAGTGGGGCGAACAGCACGGCGGTAAATATACTTCCGTAGACTATAAGGCACAAGTCCTTGATGCTATGCTTGATTGTGTGCCATCACCTATACCGGTTACTGTACGTACGCCCGATATTTTCGCAAAATGGGTTGGCATTGAAAGAAAAGATTTAGCTGATTACGTCTCAACTGGTGAGGAACTCCGTGTGGGTCTCTATAATGACGGATATATGGGCAGTGACTCCGATTTAGGAACTTTCTCTAATCGTCAGATTGAAACCGACTGGCTTGCAAAACAGACATTTACTTCATACTATGGCGGTGAGTTTTCCGGTAATCTTGACTGGGCTAAAAAATATGATACATATCTTCCTGAAAATGCAGTACCGGAAATGTACAAAACACATTTAAGTTATATAAACGGAAATATTTTTCAGCTTTATAAGGATTATACTTTCGGAAAAGAATATGACGTTGAGGGCGTGGACAATTCCGCATATTACGGACAGAATGTATTCCAGTTTATCCGTGACCATATCGGATATCGGTTTGTACTCCGGCAGTCTGAACTTTCGGAAAACGTTGAGCAGGGCGGAACTTTAAATATGCATTTCAAGGTTGAAAATACCGGTTTTGCAAATCCGATTCCTGAAACTAAAACTGAAATAATTCTTGAACAGAACGGAAATTTTATCCGGACACCAGTAAGTATAAATTCTAATGAGTGGTATTCATGTACTACCGTTGATGAACTTCTTGAATTAAACCTCCCCGACAGTCTGCCAGCAGGCGACTGGAATGCTTATTTAAAAATTTCTATGGGCGAAAATACCATTGACCAGTTGAATTTGCGTTCTGTGCAGTTCGCAAATGACGACACGTGGAATGCCTCACTTGGTGCTAATTATATGGGTACTTTCACGGTTACTGAAAACGATACAAAAGGCACGGACAATAATTTCTATGAATATGGTACACAACCCGACGAAAATTCCGGCAGAATGTATACTATAAACGGTCATACTACCGCCGACGGTGTTATTACGTCTCCGTATGAATGGACAGATGATATGATTATTGCAGAAGATAATGGCAACAAACTATATCTTACTGCTGACGACAAATATATGTATATAATGGCTGATATTTCGCATAATGCTGAAAAGCCCGTCTGGAATATCCGTGTTGATAATGCCGATACTGGTACTTCTTATTGGTATTATAAGCAGTCGGCAGGCTGGATTTACTATAATAAGGGAAGTCACGACGGTATAACGCTTACTGTCAATGACAATATCGCTGAATTTAAAATAGCATTCGGCGACGTTATGGGCATAAAACCTGAAACTAAATTAAATTCCGTGCGTGTATTCGTTCAGGATGAGGCAGTAGAGGGTTGGGCAAAATGCGGAGACCTCACAAGCGGTGAGTGTGTAGTACCGGCGAAATTCCCCGTATATTCCGCACCGTATGAGATAAGACTTTCAGAGGGTGAGACGTATCTTGCAAAGCCGGAAATCTCCGTTGAAAATGCTTCATATCAATGGTATCTTGATGGAAAAGCTATTGACGGTGCAGTATCTCAGGAATATGAAGTTTCCGAAACCGGAAGTTATTCAGTAATAGTAACTGCTAACGGCGTATCTGCTGAAATTCCCGTAATTACTGTTGCTGAAACAGCGGAAAGTCTCAGGGGAGATATAAATTCTGACGGAAAAGTAAACGTTGCTGATTTGGTACTCCTTGAAAAGTATATACTTGGAGCAGGCAACCTCACCGAAAAGCAGTGTTCAATAGCTGACCTTACTGGCGATAATTTAGTTGATTCTTTTGATATGGTTCTTATGAGGAAAATTCTTGTATAATTCTTAATTATGAATTTTAAAAATATGCTTTACAAATTCCGGATTTTGTAGTATAATTGAATTGCCGGAAATTTCCGGTAAACTAAAACGGAGGTTTTAAATATGTATATTACTTGTCTTGATTTGGAGGGCGTACTCGTTCCGGAAATCTGGATAGCTTTTGCAGAAGCAAGCGGTATTCCTGAACTCAAAAAAACTACCCGTGACGAACCCGACTATGACAAACTCATGAACTGGCGTTTAGGTGTCCTGAAAGAACACGGTCTCGGACTGAAAGAAATTCAGGAGACTATTGCTAAAATTGACCCAATGGAAGGTGCAAAGGAATTTCTTGATGAACTTCGCTCACTTTGTCAGGTTATAATTATCAGTGATACTTTTACACAATTTGCATCACCACTTATGAAAAAACTTGGTATGCCGACTATCTTCTGTAACTCCCTTGAAGTCGCTGAAAACGGCGAAATTACAGGCTTTAAAATGCGTTGTGAACAGTCAAAGCTTACTACCGTAAAGGCTCTCCAGTCTATTGGCTATGAGACTATTGCAAGCGGTGACAGCTACAACGATTTAGGAATGATACTCAACAGTAAGGCAGGTTTTCTTTTCAGAAGTACTGAAAAAATTAAGAATGATTATCCGGAACTGCCGGCTTTTGAAACTTATGATGAACTCTTGAATGCTATAAAAAAAGAACTTAAATAAAAAAGAATAAACAGGGACTTAAAAAAAGTCCCTGTTTATTTTTTAAATTATTATTTTCTTTTACCACAGTTTGCATCAAAAGCAGGATTGCAGGCATAGAAATTCTTTGAGTTGAGATTATCTTGTGTTATACGGAGAGCCTCACCGAAACGTTGATAATGAACTATTTCCCTTTGTCTCAGGAAACGTATAGGGTCACGGACATCGGGGTCATCAGCCATACGGAGAATATTGTCATACGTTGTACGGGCTTTTTGTTCAGCCGCCATATCTTCGTGAAGGTCTGTAATGACATCGCCTTTGCACTGAAAATACGCCGCTGTAAACGGCACACCCGATGCACCGACTGGATATATACCTGTTGTATGGTCAACAAAATAGGTGTCAAAACCGCTTTTCATTATTTCGTCAATGGAAAGATTTCTTGTAAGCTGATAAATGATAGTTGAAATTATTTCAACATGAGCGAGTTCTTCCGTACCTATATCAGTGAGTATTCCTTTCACTTCGGAATAGGGCATAGCATAACGCTGATTAATATATCTCAATGCTGCTGCAAGTTCGCCGTCTGCACCACCAAGCTGAGTTATTATAAATTTTGCGAGTTTAGGGTTAGGATTTTTTATATTGACTGGATATTGCAGTTTTTTTTCATATTGCCACATAATTTACCACCTTTCCCACGGCCACGGGTCGTCAATCCATGACCAGTGCTGTGAATCATTCGTCTGAGTAGGGTTTATAGGACCAAAACGCCTTGAAAACTCCTCCTCAGCGGATTTAAGAAGTCCATTATACTTATTGAACAACGTCAATGCACGACGGCAGTCGGGGTGGGTATCAAGATACAAGTTGAGTTCTTTTATGGCAAAGTCGTATTTCTGTATTTTATTCAGGAGCATCTGACGTTCATTCATGATTATCAGCTCCTCTCGTAAACGGGAAATTTAAGTCCGGAAAAAGTGTTCCTATCGGAAAAGCCTCATCATCACTGTAAACGTCACTCCACTCCTGAAACGGCACATAAGCCATGGCAAGTGGTGCATTCTGTGGCAAGCTTGATGAATTGTTATTCTGTGGCGGTCGGACGGGTACTTTATACATTTCCTGTGAATCAAGCGAATTTTCGCGTTCACGAAGTATAAGACCGTCCATGTCATCAAAAAGATTTAAATTCATATTCAGTCCTCCTTATTTTAGTTGCGGAGGTACACCGTGCAGATGTTCTCCGCACGTTATATTATATTCAGCTGACGGAAAAGCAGTTACAGAAAAAAAGAACGGACTTTTAAAAAAGCCCGTTTTTGTTTATCATAATTTAGGAAGTATATTTGAATGTTCCTTTGAACACTTTTCATAACCCCTACAAATTGCTATAATAAGATTGAGTTTGCTTAATTAGTGAATGCAGAAAATCCAAGCAGACTAAGTACAGTCATAATTGCTCCTGCAAGAAGTACACCACACATTACAGCTATAACACTTTTCTTGAAATCAAGTTTTAAAAAACTTGCGGCAAGAGTGCCTGTCCATGCACCAGTGCCGGGGAGTGGTATTCCGACAAAAAGCAGTAATGCCCAAAACATACCTTTTCCGGCTTTTTCCTGAAGTTTTTCACCACCTTTACTGCCCTTATCAAGACACCATGTAAAAAATCCACCGATAAATTTCTTATCTTTTCCCCATTCAAGAATTTTGCGGGCAAACAGAAAAATAAACGGAACGGGTATCATATTTCCTATCATGCACAGCGGAAGTGCCTTATACCACGGAATGCCTAAACCTATACCAACAGGAACACCACCACGTAATTCCACGATAGGAACCATTGAAATCAAAAACGTAAGAATATATTTTTTCATGATAAAAACTCTCTTTCATTGATATTAATAAATATATTATTGCATATTATCGGAAATAAGTCAAGGGAAAATAAAAAAAAGATAAAAATCCCATGAAAAACATAATTTTCACGGGATTTTTTTATATAAGTTTTATGAAATCATTAACATCTGAATTTCAAGTGCATCAAGAGCAGTAACACTACCGTCACCGTTGTAGTCGGCATTGATTTTGCCATGTTCACTGAGTTTATACTCATTAGGATTTGAGAGAGACTGCATAATCAATACAGCATCTGACATATTTACATTGCCATCCAAATTGACATCTCCTGTGAGTTTTTCAGTCTCAAGAATATCTACACTGTCAAGACTTACATTAGGAAGACTTACTATTTTTCCGTCTACTATATCCAGTTCTTCGCCAGCACCATTACGTCCTTTTCCGTCTACATCAACATATAGTGGGCTACAAGCTATTGCAATACTGCACACATCTACAATATCTTCGCCTGTCTCCTCATATATCTTTTCTGCTGTTATAATCTTGTCATCATAACTGAGTGCATTAAATTCTTCGCTTGTAATATATGGATTATCAAAACAGAAAAAATTTGCTATATTGTCGTCCATGCTTATTTCTTGTGCAATTTTGAGATTAACAAAACCAGAAGTATCTATAAAAGGGCTTCCCTTATGAGTATCTACAAAATTTATTTCAGGGTCAAGGTATGATAAATGATACAAACGATAAATACCACTTTCATCTTTTTGTACGCCTAAGAGCCTGTTCAGTATCTTTTTAAAATAATACGAATAAAAGCAAGAGTAAC
>CAMWQI010000127.1 GCA_947176345.1 uncultured Ruminococcus sp. | reverse complement strand
GTTACTCTTGCTTTTATTCGTATTATTTTAAAAAGATACTGAACAGGCTCTTAGAACGCTTTGGAAACAGTTGTCATTATAAAGTTGTCGAATATGACGAGAACGGCAATATAACAAAACAAGGTGAAATATAAAAAATTACGCACAGGCTTATTTGTAGTCTGTGCGTTTTTAATTTCAGTATTTTTCACGTGTTCGGGCAATTTTTTCCTCACTGCGTTTTATGAGATTAAGTAATGATGACGAATATTGTGCATAGTCTTTCTGTAAGGTAGCAGTTGTTACATAAAGACTGTTGAAATCATTTACACTGTCGTTTCCGTCAAGTGATATACCACTTGATGCGGCTTTTATGTTGGCTTCACTCATGGCGATAATAGCGTCTGCACTGTCGTTGGCAATTACTTTCGGAATGCGGAAAAGTTTCTGGTCATTATGCGGATTTGCGTTATAGACTATGCGGAAAAGTTTATAAACTGTAAGCATAAGATAAGTAGAGACTTCCTTTATAAGAGTAATGCTGTTTGCTTTCTGTGCAAAGCTGAAAAGCAGACTGATTGAATTATTGACAATACGTCTGTTGAAGTTTATAATCTTAGGTGAGGGCATTTCAAGTTTATTGTTGCCGTCGTCGTCCGGAATGTCCTCAATAGTGATATTTTTTCCACCAGGTTCGGGAGTTCTTCCTAAAAGATAGTCGCACGACACATTATAGTAGTCGGCTATCTTGACAAGAAAGTTAAGACCACATTCACGTATGCCCTTTTCATAGTGCGAGAGCAATGCCTGTGATATACCGAGGTCACTGGCTGCCTGTTTCTGACTGATGTGCTTTTCCTTACGCTGTAAAGTAATTATTCTTGCAAAATCTGAGTTCATTTCTATACTCCTCCTGAAATAATAGTAATCTAATATTTATTATAATACATTTTGTATAATATGTAAATATGGTGAAATATGAAATAATTCCACAGGTTTTGACAGATTTTTCATTATATTTGCCGGAAGTTAAAAAATAGTATGTATTTTTTATGCATTTTGCCCATATGTATAAGCCACTCCACGAAAATCAATTTTTAAAAGTTTTTTGGATTTCGCGTGTGACTTTTTTGGGTTTGGCGTGTTACTTTTTGGATTTCGCGTGTAAACCACTCTTAACACACTTGACAAAAAAATTTCAAAACAGTATAATTAATTATACTTACATGAAAGGACTGGTAAATTGAAAGGATACAGAATAAGTGTTATAAGGCACGGCATGACCGATGCCAATGAAAACGGTATTTACATAGGAAAAACTGATTTACCGCTGTCTGCTAAGGGTTCTGCGGAAATAGCCTCAAAAATGGATGAGTTCGATTATCCTATAGTACACAGGGTCTACAGTTCACCGCTCAAAAGATGCACGGAAACTGCTGATATAATCTTTCCGGAAACACAGCTTGTGCCGGTAGATGATTTACGTGAAATCGATTTCGGAGACTTTGAAAACAAAAGCGTTGACGAATTAATCAATAATCCCGACTACAAAAAATGGCTTAAAGGTGGTAAGGACTCCCACGCTCCTAACGGTGAAAGTCTTCAGGAAATGACCGCACGTACCTATAAGGCTATTCATAATATCATTATGGATATGATGCGTGATGGCATAACTAATAGTGCCATAATAACGCACGGGGGAATAATTTCAAATATGATGTTATGTTTCGGAATGCCTAAATATGAACCACAAATATTAAATGCACCTTTCGGAGAGGGTTTCGACATTCTTGTAACAACGCAAATGTGGCTTAATTCACAGGCTTTTGAAATTTTAGGGTACTGTCCATATAATAAAGTTCCGGAAGAATTTCTTTAATAAATGAATATTATGTCATTCCTGTAACATAATACCTATGAATACGTCCGGAGGTATGTTTTATGAAATTACGGGAACTGATAAAATATTCAAAAACTTTACTTAAACACAACCGCATAAGTACTATAATTGTATGCCTGTTGCCATTTCTGCCGGAAATATTTTTCCGGTCTGTAGAGGCTACAGTGTATAGTCTGTTACTGTACATTGGTGAAATGAATCCCCTTTCGCTTTTCAGCGGTGAAAATCCGCTACAGGTGACTATTGCGGTATTCATTATGATACTCCGCTGGCTGACCACTGCACCACTTATATATGTGTCGGCATTCAGACTATGTGAAATATGTTACAACAATAACAGGCATAATTTTACACCATTATCTGAAATTTTAATTAACGGTCGGAATTTCAGGAGAAGTCTTGCTGTATCACTATGGACAAAATTTGTCGGAATACTTGCCCTTATACCAGCCGGAATTTCCGCTGTTACAGCATATTATTTTATTATGAATACAGATGATTTATTCATGGTGGTACAGGCAGTTGTGCTTACAATAGTATCATTGTATTTCTGGCTGAATGTCCGTCTCACACTGCTTGCTGTACCGTTTCTTATGGCACACTTTCCGCAGAAAAGCGTTTTTAAACTGGTATGGTATTCATTCCGGTTTATGCGTGGAAGGCGTACCGGTATGCTGAAATTATTTATGACATACGCTTTTCCAGTAATAACACTTGTTACAGCTCCCTACTTTCTGCCGGAACTCATGACCGCTTTTTCGCTGAGTATCTCTATTTATGTGAGGGAGGACGATTATTCTGAAAGAATTAAAATTAACTGTAAATTCAACAAATCCGATGACACTGCAAAAATTCCTTACCGCAGAAAAAGGCGTTTCACGGCGTTTGCTCACAAAACTAAAGCGTGAGGAAAACGGCATAACCCGTAATGGTATGACAATCCGCACCATTGATACGGTTTATAATGGTGATATAATTGTGCTGAAAATAAATGACAATAGTTTCCTTGAACCTAATGCCAAACTGAATGTTCCGATAGCATTTGAAAATGAACATCTTGTTATTTTCGATAAATCGGGCGGAATGCCTGTTCACCCGTCAATAAAGCATCAGGGGGACACTCTTGGCAATTTCTTTTCAGCACTATATCCGGAACTTACTTTCAGACCCGTGAACCGTCTTGACAAGGACACTTCCGGACTTGTTGTAGTTGCAAAAAATGCATATTCTGCAAATATTTTGCAGAAATCATGCACAAAAACTTATTTTGCAGTTGTACACGGAATAACAGATACTTCTGGAATTATCAATGCACCCATTGCCCGTAAGTGTGAATCAATAATAGTCCGGTGCGTCCGTGAAGACGGTCAGTCAGCGGTGACGCATTACAGGAGAATTGCCCATAATGAAAAATACTCTCTTCTTGAAATACATCTTGAAACCGGACGTACTCACCAGATAAGAGTGCATTTTTCACATATCGGTCACGCCCTTGCCGGTGATGACCTCTATGGCGGAAAACGTGATGATATTTCCAGACAGGCTTTACATTGTGGTGTTATGTCTTTCAGAAATCCACTTACGGACAAAATTATAACTATAAAGTCGGATATCCCCGACGATATGAAAAATCTAATGAATGGAGAATTTAAATGGAAAAAATAGCAAGTTTTCAGGTTGACCACACAAAATTCGGTGTTGGTATGTATATATCAAGAACAGATGACGATATTGTTACTTATGATGTAAGAATGGTACGTCCAAATGGTGGAAAATATATCTCTAATCCGTCACTTCATACTATTGAACACATCTTTGCTACATATGCAAGAAATTCTGAATTTAGCAAGAATATAATTTATGTAGGTCCTATGGGCTGTAGAACTGGTTTCTATCTGCTCACCCGTGGACTTTCACACGAAAACGCTATAAAACTTGTTCGTGATGCATATAAATATATATCAGAGTATGACGGCGAAATTATGGGTTGTTCCGCTGTGGAATGCGGTAACTATCTTGAACATGATTTACAATCTGCTAAAAAAGACGTTCTGCCCTTGCTTGAAAAACTCAATGGATATAAAGTTGAAATGCTTGACTACTCATGGCACTATGACAAGGAAATAATTTAACACGCCAAATCCAAAAAACAGCGTATTTCAGTATAGAAATACGCTGTTTATTTATTTTTTTATAATAAGCAGTTTATTTTCACCTTTCTGAAATTCATAATTTGTTGTTACGATTTCAGTGTTGTAGTGATTTTTAAAGTAATCTAAAATGTCACTTATGAGTGATGTTTTATTAGCATCAAGGTCAACTATTGGAAATATTCTTATTTCTTTGCACACTCTAAGCATTTCTGACATTGCCTTAATGTGAAAATCATATCCCAATGAAGTATACATCATAAGAAAATGTGAACTCAAACCAATATCAAAAGTATTGTCATTATAAGGAAGCTTTTCAGGAAGTATATGAACAATATAACGATTTTGAGATTTTCCGCACTCATAGTCTGACAAAAACAAACGCATAGCAGACATACGCCAATTTTCAAGTTCATCTAAGTTTTTAATATTTTTCCATATGTAATTATCCATATTTTCTTTCATCTGTTTCATAACTATAATGCGTACTTCCTCAATACGCTTACTGAGTTCTTCTTTTGAAAACTGATAAACAGGGTCAAAAGAAACAACATCATAGCCTTTTTCTGTTGCTTCATAGTTAAAACTGGCTGGACCATCACCAAAACCAGCGATTTTTTTCGTTAAATCGTTTTCAGTCAGATTAAACATATTTACATATTCTCTGAAATTTCTTCCCCATGGTACAACATTTTTTAACCTGAATGACATTAAAATTCCTCCTTATAGTTTTAAAAAACAGCGGACTTTTTAAAAAAGTCCGCAATTTTATATTTATTTAATAGGAATAGGCTCACCTTCACTGACAACGTTTCCGTCTGCGTCTGTTTCAACCGGAACAAGAGAATAGTTCAGTGAAAACTGTTCATAATAGGCTTTAAAGTCAAAATCCTGAAATTCGTCAACTTTATCAAGATAAATTTCTTCATCACTGGTATTACTTATCAGTTGTCCGTTATCCATAGTGAAAATCATATTTCCGTCACTGGAAGCTATTTCAATTTGATTTTCACTGATAGTTCCCCACAAATATGTCATATCAGTTTCAGGGGGAGCAACTTCCATGAGAGAATCGGCAAGATTAATTTTTCCGTCTTCAAGCAAATCATACTGAAAAAGTGCATATATCGGAATACCATTTACATTGGTGTATTCCTCACCGCCCTTAACGAATTTGGTACATTCCCATTTTCCGATAAAAGCAGTTGTGTCAATACTTTTGTCATATTCTTGAGTTGCTATTTCAGGTACAGAATTTCCATTAGTTGCCGTTTCCGAAACGGAACTTTCCTCTTTTTCACTGCATGAACCAAAAGCACAGATGACTATACAGGCTGTCAGAAACACAAGTAACTTTTTCATGATACTCTCCTGAAATTATTCTGCTACAGAGTCTTCTGTTTCACTATCAGTCGGAGGGTCAGCAAGTTCTTCTTCGGAGTCTCCGATTACAGACATTTCTGATTCACTGTCGCTGTCAGTTAATGCACTGTCGTCAATTTCAGTATCTTCAAGACCTTCCTGGAATTCACCCATGAAAGACTCAAAGTCAAATGGTGTAAAATCTTCAACATTCTTGAAATAAATCTGTTCATCATAGCCATCTTCTGTGCCTACCATGTATTCACCATCAAGTTTGAAAAGCATAGAGTCGCCATCTTCATTTATGACAGCCATTTCTGTATCGCTTATAACGCCCCATTCATAAACCATAGATACTTCTGCATCACTTAATTCATTGAGGGACTCACCCATAACTGCTGTGCCGTCTTCCTTTACTTCAAGCTGATAAACGGCATAAAGCGGAATACCCATAAGGTCTGTCATTTCCTCGCCCTCAACGATAAGTTTTTCACATTCCCACTTTCCAAGAAAAGCGGTCATATCTGCACCTTCAATAAATTCATAGGTTGTCTTCTCGACAGCATTATCTTCTTCAGCGTCAAGTTCATCAGTTTCAGTAGTTTCTTCTTCTGTGGTTTCCTCTTCTGTATCTTCTTCAGTAGTAGTTTCTGTTTCTTCCTCGCTGGATTCAGAAACGGAGCTTTCACTTGATGTTGAAACGTCATCAGCCTCATCATCTCCGCATGATGCAAAAGCACAGGTCATTGTGGCACAAGCCATTAAAAGTGCAAGTAATTTTTTCATAATTTGTTTTCTCCTTTTTTATTCATATAGTATCGGTATTTATACCGGAAACTGCATTTTTATAATTTCTGCAAAGACACAGTCATATCAGGATTATCATATACAAGTAAGCCGTCATTGTCAAGGGAGAGTAAAATAATACTGCCGTTATCGTTGAAGAGTTCTATTTCAGTATCGTTAACCATTCCCCATGTATAAGTCACAGGATTTTCAGAACCACTTATTTCAATTCCTGAAACAACTGCTGTATGGTCATCATTTATTGTAAGCCGGAAAACATCTTGCAATGAATAATCAGTAATTATATACTGTTTTTTCCGTGGGACAGAAATTTTTATACTTTCCCAGTTGCCGATAAAAGCCGTCGGGTCGGCGTTTATATATTCATGGGTAGTATTTTCGGTAGTTTCTTCCGGAATTTCAACATAAGGTGCAAACTCATTGACTTTTTCAAGATAAAGCGTGCTATCGTTTCCACTTTCAGAATATACAAGACCGTCGCCGTAAAGTGCAAAAACTTCTGTATCATCATCACTGACGTAAAGTTCAATTTCTGTACTGTCTGAAATTTCACGCCAGTTCCACGTATCAGTGATATATTCAGAGGTTACTCCACCGAATTTCACAGAACCATCTTCACAAATTTCAATCTGATATAAAGCATATAAAGGTATATTAGAAAGTTCGTCCCATTCCTCACCGTCGGTGATAATTTTCACGCCCTGCCACTTTCCGACAAACTGTGACATTTTGTCATTTCTGCACGAAACGCATACCATAAAAACTATCACAAGCAAAATGATTAATTTTTTCATATATACTCCCTCCGGAAGATATAGAGGCATTCCCTGTATAATATATATTATACCACAAATGGAAACTAAAGTAAATGGATTTTTCAGAAACTTTTGAGATAAATTTAAAGATTTTATTATACAATATGCACAAAAAATATATTACAAAATTGTAACACACGTCACATAACAAGCCCTGAACGCTCTATGCCC
>CAMWQI010000126.1 GCA_947176345.1 uncultured Ruminococcus sp. | reverse complement strand
ATCAATAACAAGCGGAATTTCAGTTATATCATTCACAATAACATCAGCATTAACAAGTTCCTTCGGCATACCGTAGCCATAACCGCACCCTATTGAATGAAGATTATTTTTTACAGCCGTCTCAATATCATGAAAACGGTCACCAATAACTATAAAATCACCTTTATGAGCAGGTTTTACTTTCCGGAAAATCTCATATTTAGAAATAAATCCGAAATCTTCACAGCAGTAAAAATAACTGAAAAACCTGTCGAGACCGAAAACACGTTTATGACGTTCCATATAATGTACACGGCAGTTGCTAAGGAAAATAAGGTTATAACCTTTGTTTTTTAGTGTTTCAAGAACATTTTCGGCATTTTCAAATAATGCTCCCTCACCGTTTTCAACTCTTTGTGCCATATCCTCACCAAGCATAATACGGGCTTTTTCGCGGATTGTGGGGGAGAGTTCCGGCTGAAACTGCTTCCACATATCCGTTGAATTGAATCCTAACCAATAACTGATTTGTCTGTCTGAATAGTCGCATTTTTCGATATAGCCGTTATCATAAAGCCACCGACAAGTATTCCGGAAAGCCGGTGCATAAGTTTTCATGCTGTTATGAATAGTGCCGTCATAATCGAAAATAAGATTAGTCATTATTATCAATCTCTCTTATCAGATTAATCATTTCAATAGCACCTTCAGCACATTCACTGCCCTTGTTGCCAGCTTTAGAACCTGCTCTTTCGATAGCCTGCTCAATGTTTTCCGTCGTGATGACTCCGAACATAACCGGAATATTAGTATTAAGCGACACTTGTGCTATACCTTTGGCAGTTTCATTGCATACAAGGTCATAATGAGAAGTTGAACCCCTGATTATTGCACCAAGACAGATTACAGCATCATATTTGCCGGAATCAGCCATTTTTTTTGCGATAAGTGGAATTTCAAAAGCTCCCGGAACCCATGCAGTATCAATGTTATTTTCATTAACACCGTGTCTTTTGAGAGTATCGACAGCACCGCCAAGAAGTTTAGAAGTTATAAATTCATTGAACCTTGCCACTACAATACCTATTTTTGTATTTTCAGCAACAAGTTTTCCCTCATAGATTTTCATAAATAAAATCCTCCTTAATAATTTAATATGTGACCCATTTTGTCTTTTTTTGTTTTCAGATAAAATAAATCATAGTCAGTAGCCTGTACCTGAATTGGCACACGTTCTTTTATTTCAAGCCCGAAACCGCTTAAACCATAAACTTTATCCGGATTATTGGTGAGAAGTCGTAAAGTCTTACAGCCAAGTTCACGGAGAATTTGTGCACCTATATAATATTCACGCATATCTGCCGGAAATCCCAGTGCTATATTTGCCTCCAGTGTGTCCATACCCTTATCCTGAAGTTCATACGCACGGAGTTTGTTTATAAGACCTATGCCACGACCTTCCTGTCGCATATATAGCAGAACACCACGACCCTCTTTTTCAATCTGCGTCATAGCAGATGCAAACTGTTGACCACAATCGCATTTGAGAGAGCCGAAAGCATCACCGGTAAGGCATTCAGAATGTACACGACACAAAACGTCCTGACCATCGCCAATGTCACCTTTTACCAGTGAGATGTGATGTTCTCCATTGAGTTTGTTTATAAAACCTATCGCACGGAAATTACCATACTTTGTCGGAAGTTTGGTATCTGCAACACGTTCAACAAGTTTATCATTGCATTTTCTGTATTCCTTTATAGCCTGAATGGTTATAAACTTAAGGCCCCATTCCTTAGCTTTTTCCTGAATTTCTTTAGTTCTCATCATAGTGCCATCATCACGCATGACTTCACAACAAAGTCCGCATTCTTTAAGTCCGGCGATTTTCATTAAGTCAACCGTTGCTTCTGTGTGTCCGTCACGCTCTAAAACTCCATTGTCTTTAGCTGTCAGCGGAAACATATGCCCAGGACGCCGGAAATCATCAGGCTTTGCATTGTCGTCAACGACCATACGGGCAGTATATCCACGTTCTTCGGCGGAAATGCCTGTGGTAGTATTTACATGGTCGATGCTTACCGTGAATGCTGTACAATGATTATCTGTATTTTCGTTAACCATTTGCGGAAGATATAATTTCCGACAAAGTTCACGACTCATAGGCATACAGATAAGACCTTTTGCGTGTGTTGCCATAAAATTGACGTTTTCAGTGGTAGCAAATTCCGCCGAACATATCATATCAGCTTCATTTTCCCTGTTTTCGTCGTCAGTGACAAGGATAATTTCACCATTCCGGAGAGCCTGTATAGCTTCCTCAATAGTGTTATATTCAAACATTTAACAAACCTCCTTAATATTTTGTAAAATCGTTGCGGTTTAGTTCATATAATTCCGTCAGGTCTATGTCAGCAGTGATATTATCAGGACTTATTTTTCCAAGAAAAACCCCCAGTGCGTAAATATTACATATACGCATATAGCTGAAATTTTTCGGAAAAATAAGCTTTCGTTCCTGTAAATCTTTAAAGAAATTCCGGACGGAATTTTCATTAAGTTCAGGGAAGTGCCATTCATTCCAAGTACGATTGTAGTTAGTCCATTCAGAAACGGGCTTTTCAAGGAATTTTTCAGCCGACTTTATAACATCCTCAAAGTTTTCATAACCAAAGTAAAAAGTAGTTTCGCCCTCGTTGAATTCAATTTCACCGGCGGTGCAGAAGTCAAGCTGTATCTGATTTTCCCTTATGAAAGTACGCCGGCAAAGTCCCTTGTATTCTGGAAGATAGTCCCTTGCGACTTCCACATATCCATAACCTACGTGTATATATCTTTTTATTTCGTCAATGTCCATCATATAAAACCATTCTCCTTAAGAAAATTCATTGAAATATTGCTTTTATTTTTTTCTGGACGGGTAAATTTTTCGATATATTTTCCGATTATATCGTTTTCAAGATTGACAACATCTCCGGATTTTTTATACGAAAGAATAGTATTTTCGGCAGTATGCGGAATTATAGAAACACTGAAATTATTTCCCGTTACTCTTGCTACCGTAAGGCTTATGCCGTCAATGGCTACAGAGCCTTTTTCCACGATATAACGCATAATTTCAGGTTTTGCCGTGACAGTATACCATATGGCAATACCGTCGTTTTTTATATCTGAAATAATTCCCGTACCGTCGATATGTCCGGAGACTATATGCCCACCGAAACGTCCGTTAGCTGACATGGCACGTTCCAGATTAACCGGACTTCCGCTTTTTAGACTTCCCAGTGATGAACGGTTTAAAGTTTCGTTCATGACATCCGCACGAAAAATATTATTATTAAATTCCGTAACTGTAAGGCAAAGACCATTAACCGCTATGCTGTCGCCGGTATGCATATCCTCAAAGATTTTTTCCGCCTGAATTTTTATAAAAGAACTGTCACCGCTATGCCGAATTTCCTTGACTATTCCGATTTCCTCAATAATTCCAGTAAACATCTACTTCACCCAGCCTTCTATAAGAAAATCATCGCCGATACACTTTATTGCAGTGCGTTCAATCCGGAATGCGTCTTCCGGAGACTCAACACCCAGTCCGGCAACAGATGTCTGTGCGTTCTTTCCGCCGAAAATTTTCGGTGCAACATAAGCCTGAATTTTATTAATGATACCGGCTTTAAGTGCGGAATAATTCAATTCTCCGCCACCCTCTAAAAGTATACTGTCAATTTTTTCAGCACCGATTTTATTCATAAGGTCGTTTAAATCAATATGATTTTCAGATTTTTCAACACTCATAACACGACAACCGGATTTTTCATACTGACTTATTTTTTCCGTATCACCGGAGCAGGTGGCGATAATAGTCGGAATTTCACTTGCAGTTTTAACTATATTGCATTCCAAAGGCATACGCAAATTTGTATCACATACGATACGCACCGGATTACGTCCGTTTTCAAGACGGCAATTCAACATAGGATTATCCGCAATGACCGTACCCACGCCAACCATTATAGCCGAATGTTTCAGTCTTTCGTACTGGACGTATTGTCTTGCCGGTTCTTCAGTTATCCATTTGGAAAGCCCTGTCCGACAAGCTATTTTGCCGTCCATAGTCATGGCGTACTTCATAGTAATAAACGGTTTTCCGGTAGTGATATAATGGAAAAAAATTTCATTCAGGCGGTCACACTGTTCTTTAAGGACACCCTCTACAACTTCAATACCGTGTTCCCTTAAAATCTGAACGCCTTTTCCGGCGACTTTCGGGTTAGGGTCTGACGAACCTATAAAAACTCTCCGGATATTTTTTTCAATGATAATATCGGTACACGGGGGAGTTTTTCCATGATGACAGCACGGCTCAAGTGTAACGTACATATCAGCACCGGAACAGTCTTCCGTACAGTTTGCAAAGGCGTTACGTTCAGCGTGGAGTTCGCCGTATTTTCTATGCCAGCCTCTACCAATAATTTTTCCGTTCCTGACAATTACAGCTCCTACCATAGGATTAGGATTGACAAAACCCATACCTTTTTCAGCAAGTTCAAGGGCAATATTCATATAATTTTCGTGGTTCATAAACACCTCCGATAAAAAAATCCCCGAAAGCGTATGTTTCGGGGCGTAAATATAGCGTGAAATATAACATCTTCTCACGTCCGGACTATAACCGTCGGTTTCGGAGTTTCACCGAATCAGCCCGTAGGCTCGCAGACTTTAACTGCCGGTAGGGATTTCCGCCCTGCCCTGAAGACGTTTTCATTATATCACATTAATTTAAGTTTGTCAATAGTTTTTTTGCAATCAGGAAATTTCTGGATTTTTTCCGCATTCCTCGCCTGAATATTGGATAGTATCAATGGGTTCAGGAATTAAACCTAAATAATTTTCTTCAATGACTTTCTGCCTTAAAAGAACCATATCAAATATATCAACAAATCCGTCGTCGTTCATATCAGCACAGGAATATTGTGTTCTTGTAAGGTCAGTTTTTCCTAAAAGATACTTTTGGAATATAACAGCGTCCGAAATATTTATATATCCGTCCATATTCAAATCGCACTTTTCGGGTAATACACAACCGATTGTCGTATAAACTGGTATAAACTTACCATTGGCAACGTTAAGTATGATTGAAAACATAGGAATAATATCGGGAGAGTATATTTCAACAAAACCGTCGCTTGTGGGTTCGATAGTAGTATATGAAACCACATCACCAGTTCCTGTCATAAGATTACCGTCAATATAGCTTCCGCTGTAGAAAGTGTCTTTTATTTCAGCATTTCCCGAAACATCTATATAAGAACTTGCTGTATCATCTGTACTGTATGGAGTTTTCAGACAGAAAACTGATTTATCTTTTTTAGTGTACTCGTATCCGTAATCAAAAAATGTAAAGAACATATTACTATCAGCTATGCGTGACGCTAAAGCATAGTAATCACCGCTGTTACATATTTTTTCAGTATCGTAATCCTCGAAATAGTCGAAACATACACCCATTTCGCCCGATTTTATTTTATCAATATTTGTTTCGTTTCTGTAAGACCTTCTGCCGATATATTCAATCTGTGTACCAGTATTTATATTATACGATACTTCAAAATTTTCAATAACAGGATAGAAATAATGACAGTGTGATTCAATAACAGGCATATTTTCTTCTATATCATAGACAACATCACAGTTTATAATTTCTTCTGCGATATATACCCTTGAAATCAGAAAAGAAGTGCTGTTATAGGACGGTTTGAATGTAAATGAATTGTCCTTTCTTTCGGAAGTGAATTTTGAAAGGCTACTTACTATGAAGTCGTAATCTTTGCCACCCTCAAAAATAACGGTGTCGCCATCAACGGTGTAGGGTTGGACTGATGGCGGAATTGCTTCAGACAATTCATATGGCAGTGTATATTCAGTATATTCTGCATTTGAAATAACAGGCACAGCACCAAAAGAAATTGTCATTGAAATCAAAGCTGATAACATTTTTTTCATAAATCTATCTCCTTTCATTTTATGGTGTCGATTGGTTCAACGATAAACGGTTCAGAGCCGAAAATTTCCTGCCTTAAAAGAACCATATCAAATATATCAACAAATCCGTCGTCGTTCATATCTGCACAGACATAGTGTGTTGAAGTAAAGTTAGTTTTTCCTAAGATATACTTCTGCAAAAGAACAGCGTCGGCAATATTTATTTTATAGTCAAAATTCAGGTCTCCTTGTTCGGGCATATCACAACCAATTGAATATCTATCAGTAAACATTCCGTTTTCAATGGTAAGTATAGTTGAAGACATAGGGGAGACAATAAATGAATTTATTTCCGCAAAACCGTCGGCAGTGGGTTCTATAAGCGTATAAGGCACCATATCACAGGTGGCAAGCCCTAAATTGCCGTCAATATAGCTTGCACCATAAAGAGTTTTAGTTATTTCAGCATTGCCGGAAACGCTTACTGGTATATCATATTCTTCATTTGCGTAATGTCCGATGTCAATGCAGAAAATAGACTTGTCTTTTTCGTCGTTCCAGCCGTAGTCATAATACGTGAAAAATGCACCTATGTCATCAAGCAGACGACTTGACGCTAAAGCATAATAGCTTGAACGGTCTAAAATATCTGATGTTTCCATTTCCATATAGTCATAACATTCTGTTGAAGCTTTTGTTTTTATTTCTTCGACAGTACGTTCATTGTAAAAAGTTGTTTCACCTAAAAATTTAACTTCCGCACCTGTCTTTGAATAATATGTTATTTCAAAGTTCTGTATATGCGGATAAAAATAATGACAATGCGTATTGATAGGGTCATTAATGTAAATTACATCATCTGTTTCGGGGTCATAAGCAGTACTAAATGAATAATCTATAATACTTTCTTCAAGCCATACCCTTGAAACAATAAATTTTCCGTCCTGCTCCGGTGTAAATTCCGTTGAGTTATCTTTTCTTTCCGTTGTAAACTTTGAGTTTGTACTTATTATATAGTCATAACTCTTGTTGCCGTCAAAAATTACCATATCGCCTGAATCTGATACACTATAGGGGAGTGTATCGGATTTTTCATATGGCAATATACGTCCGGTATCTTCTGCATTTGAAATCACCGGCACGGTATTCATGGCAAATGTCATTGACATGAAAGCTGATAATATTTTTTTCATAAATTTATCTCCTTTCATTTTATGGTGTCGATTGGTTCAACGATAATCCCTTTAGAGC
>CAMWQI010000125.1 GCA_947176345.1 uncultured Ruminococcus sp. | reverse complement strand
GCTTGTTTCACTTTATCCTGTATTAGATTAATTTTCAACGATACAGTACAGTAGTATGTAATGGGATTTTCTTCATAAAATCACTCCTTATCTTTATAAATACTTTTGTTTTTACGGACTTTTAAATAATTTCTGATTGATAATGCTGCAACAGTTACTAAAATAAGTGCTTCAGGTGAAAATATAACATATTTCAAATATGCACCTTCATATAAGGTAAATCCGCACATTATAAAAAACAATATCATCATTACAATCGAAAAATAAAAGAATTTTACTGTCCATAATGGTATTTTGTTTTTGTTGTACAGCTCGCAGTTATAACTATGTACCTGTTTATAAGCGTCAATATAATTGACAATTGCACATATTTGCAGAAATATAATAACAGGTGTTAATATTATTGCATTTTCCGGAAAAATATACATAACAGCCATTGGCAACAGGAAAACCGAAAAAATACCACCGGAATTAACGAAAGATAAAAGAATATTATAGTATGCAAAGGGATTTTTTTCATAGAAATCACCTCCATATCCATTCTGCCTGCGACCAGTAACGTATATATCTACCCGAAAGTATTTCAAATACACAAATTATAAACGCTCCTGCTCCAACTACCAATGCCGGAAACGTCCACCACTTCGACAGACTGAATTTTTTATACCAGAATTTGTATAACAGTACATTCAGACCGTACGGCACAAATACTGAAACTTCACACAACAAAAAACCTGTTGCAAAATCCGAAATCCATAACCTATCACGGACACCTCCAAACCAGCCAAAAGGCGATATACAAAACAATCCCAGTGCCGCACAAAATAATGCTCCAAAAGCAAGTGCAAGATTTAATATCACTGAAAAAATTTTTGTTGCTGTACTGAATGAAGAAGTTTTTCCGCCGACCGTCCGCTTACGGAAAAAATTTTTTGTCATAAAATAAAATCCGATTATATTAATCATAACTGCAACAAAGAAATTAATTTCTGTTTTAGCCATATAAACACCTCATATCAATAATTTATAGTAAGTCCATACCAGTATATTAAAAACGTCCCCACGCTGACCGGTATCGCCGGAAATATCCACCATTTAGAAAGTCCATTTTTTCTGTACAAGCGTTTATATAATAAAAGATTCATTCCATATGGCAGAAATATCGCAACTTCACTTATTATCACTCCTGTTATAAACTCCAATAAATGAAAATCTTCATTATCCGGAATACAATAATAGGGAGAAATTAAAGATAATCCCAGTTTCACACCTAAAAATGCAACTACTCCGAACTCCATGTTAAGAATAACTGAAAGAAACTTCATCACATAACTATATCGTGAATTATTTTCATAGGGTATTTTTTTCCGGAAAAAACTTCTTGCAATCAGTACAAATATTATTGTATGAGCAACAGCCGTCATTGCACGGAATGTCCCTGTACTCTCAATAAGAAAATCTACTATAATGGCAAAATATACTGTAACTGTAATAATACTTATCAGTCGTGACGGAAAAATCCAGTTTTCAGACATTTTCCGGTAACTATAACAGTTATTATATAAACGTCTGCTTATCCTGTACGGCAGAAATGCTAATAAAAAGAATATTGGCATTACTATAATAAAAACAAAATCACTTCAGGGTCATAATAGTACTCTGTTCCGTCCATTGTGTCGCTAACACTGCCTCGTGGAAATGTAAACAGACAACATATCAGAAATATAAGATATTCCCAGTAAAGTTGAAAAATATCCTCTGTTATAATGAAAATTTTAATTAAAGTATTTTTTTCTGAAAATTTCATAATTAAAGCCTCTCATATATTCAGATAGTCAATACTATTCCAATTATATATATCAATACTGTTATAATGCTTATTATTTTTGATGGTATAATCCAGTCTTCCGGTACTTTTCTTTTCTTATAACACCACTTATATAAACACTTGCTCAGTCCGTATGGCAACAACACAAACACAAAAAATATCAGTGTTACTATAGCACTAAGGAATATATACCATATTTCTATTTCATGAGCAAACTTTATTGCTCTGAATATGTCGGGTACGCCAGTCCACAAAGCCAGAAGATATAGCGTAAGCATAAAAAGCTCCCAGAAAATTTGCAGAATATCTCCTATTACAATGAAAATTTTAGTAATTATAGTATTTCCTGATATTGTCATAAAAAATCCTAACAATATTTCCACCACAAGAAATACCAGAAACATCTGCCAAAATATACCTGACTCAAGAATTATAAACATAAAGTCCTCCTACTCTACAGGAATATATCCTGATTTTTCAACAATTTCCTGTCCGTCGTCCGAAAGAATCCAGTCAAGCATTAACTCAACATTCGGATTAGTGTTGTCTTTTCTGTATACCGCATAGAAGTCAACCGTTATTGGATATTTGCCGGAAGATATATTTTCCTTGTCGGGATATACGCCGTTTACTGAAAGCATTTTAACACCGCCATTTGCAACAATTCCGGACACATAGTACCGGAACGAAAAACCTATAGCACGTCCCATAAATCCGAACAGATTTTTTTTCATAGGTATGCCGTTCATGAATGACACCATAACAGATTGACTTCCACTACCCTCAATTCTTTGAACAGGGTCAATTATGGTTTTATCACCGCCGACTTCTGACCAGTTTTTGTATTTTCCGGAGTAAATCCCCCTTATCTGTTCAACACTTAAATTATCAACCGGATTATCATTATTCACGATAAAAACAAAAGCCTCACGTCCTACCGGTACAAACTCCAGTTCAACACCCTGCTCCCGTGCATAGTCAAGCTGTTGCTGTGAGGGTTCGGCACAGAAAATAATATCCGCATCACCATCAACAACCGCTTTATAAGCTTTAAGAGTATTTGTATAGTGCAAAGAACTTTCAGGCGTAAAATTTTCGCCGTCAAAAATAACGCTGTCTTCCGGATATACAGCACCTACAAATCCCGAAAATACCGGATATAATGCCGCCGCACCGTCTATAACGGGTAAATTTTCAGTTAATTTAAAATCCGTATCAACTTTTATGACTTCTGAATTTTCTACAAACGGTAAATATTTGTCCAGTTCAATTGATTTTGCCTGCATTTGTTCGCTTGTATTGTTTATGTAGCGTTTTGTGAACAGGTTATAAACAGAAAAATCAAATCCTGCAAAAACAAGAATTATTAATAATATTGCCGTAATCTGTCGGAAAAGTTTCATAATAATCAGCCTCCGTTTGCTATGTAGGAAATTATAGAACAGTGTTCATGCAGATAAAATGTATATCCGACAAGTACAGCTGTACTTACTGCACCAATAATTAGAACAGTTATCAATATTTTCTTAAAAAGCTTATCACTCATTTTTATACTCCTTTACATATGTGTAAGTGAAATTGAAATTATTATAAATAATGCCACAACTGCTGTCACATGTATTCCGGCAAGCACCGCCGAAACTATAAAAGCAGTTTTTCTTTTTTTATATTTTTCGCTGTCTTTCGGAGTTTTTTTCAACAAAACCAGCGATACTATAAAAAATATTATTATTGCAACCGGTATTCCGATAAACAACAGGCACGGTATAATAGTTTCAAAAATAATTTCCATATATAAATTCTCCTTTACATTATCTTATTTTGTCATATAAGCCATCATTAAAATTCCCACCACCGACGCTACAATCATTCCCATAAGCACTGACGAAATTATAAGTCTTGTCTTTTTTTGCTTATAGTTTTCGCTGTCTTTCGGAGTTTCTTTAAACTCACGCAATGACATGGTAAAAAATACAAAAATAAACAGTAAAATAATTTCCATATATAAATCTTCCTTTACATATATCTGATTATCATCTGTGCCATTATAAATAACCCCAAAACTGATGCCAAAATTATCCCCATAAGTACAGCCGAAACTATAAACTTTGTCTTTCTTTTCTTATAGTATAAATGGTCTTTCGGAGTACCCTTAAATTCAAGCAGTGACATTATAAAAAATATAATTACTGTCACAGGTATTCCGATAAACAGCAGAAATGAAAAAATAATATCCATATAAAAATCCTCCTTTATATTTATTTTAAAATCCGAATCCAAGCAAAAAATCACGTAATCCTTCCAATATAGAATGAGTAAAAATACCGAAAACTATATCTACTATAGAAATAAGTATATATATTGATAAAAGTATTGCTAAAATCAATCCCAGTATTTTAAAAAACATTTTTATTCCGGAATAAATTTTATTGTCTTCCGAATTTATTTCAATCAAAATCTGTGATATAACAAATAATATAATTATAAAAAGTATGAAAAAAATCCACATTTAAAGCCCTCCTTTATTGTAGCATATAAAAAAATGCTGTACAATTAATCTGCCATTACAAAACAGACACATTTCATATACAAATTATAACATATTGAAATTTATGAAAACAAGTGACATTTGTCACTTTTTTCTTGCATTTTTGTCACTAATGTGATATAATATCCGTAAAAGATTTTTTAATATAAGGTGGTTAAAAATATGTTGCTTATATCGTTGAAAGAAGTTCCGAAAAAGGAACAGCGTTCCCATGCCCATAAACTGCTCCGTGAGTGTCTCCGGAAAAGTCATATAGAGTACGTCACCGACGAAACACCCATTGTCCGAAACGACCACGGCAAGCCCTCACTTGCGGAACACCCCGAAATAAAATATAACCTCTCCCATGCAAACGGAATAGCAGTATGTCTCATAGCAGATACTGAATGCGGTGTTGACTGTGAGGGTGTACGCCCATACCGTCCTAATGTCGTTAAACGTTCATTTTCTGAAAATGAAAAAATGCTTATAGAAAATGCCTCCGAAAACGAACGTGATTTATTATTTTTCCGGCTATGGACTTTAAAAGAAGCTTATGTCAAGGCAATAGGCATAGGAATTTCATATCCGCTGAATACTGTTGAATTTTCATTCGACGGCAACAAGATAATATCTTCCGTGAATGACTATAATTTCCGACAGTATATACTTAAAGACGGAAAATTTATAGTATCGGTATGCACTAAAAAATAAAGGGGATTTTTAAAAATGCCAGATTTCAATAACCCACAAAATCAGTGGAATAATAATTCTCTGAATAATCCTCAACAACCATATATGCAAAATCCGAATAACCAATACAATAACCCATATAATAACCCTTATAACAATTATCAGGGTAATATGAATCAGCAGAATCCGTATGCCCCTAATAATATGGGTTATATTCCACAACAACCTTTAAAATCCAGAAATCCGAAACTTATATACATAATACTTATAGCTATAATAATATTTTTTGCTGTTATAATAGTTCTTATGTCAACTTCAATGCGTGCAATGTTAAATGGCGGTAACAATAAAACAAACGACAACGAACAAAATAATATCATTTTCACCGAAAGTAAACAGGAAACTACAGAAGAAGAAACCACTGAAACTTTTACCGAAGCAGAAACTACCCCCACTACTGAGCAGACAACAACTATTACTGAACCTGTTCCAGAAACGGTAACTGTTACAGTTATTGTAGAGGTGGAAAAGGAAGTTATAAAGGAAGTAGAAGTCCCCGTACAGAATAACTATGAAATATATAATAGTGCATATTATGCCTGTGTGTCCACGCAAAAAGACTCGTTGAATATACGTTCCACACCAGACAAAAACGGAAAAGTTTTAGGCACTATTCCGAAAGGAAAATATATAGATGTATATATGACAAGCGAAACAGGCTGGTATTATACAACTTACGGTGGAGTAAGCGGATATGTAAGTTCTGACTATATAACACTTATCCTGTCGGGTGCATTCTATGGCTATGATGATGACTATAACGGCTACTATGACTATGATAACTCTATCTTAGACGGCGACGGACACAACGGTGACTGGGCAACCATTGCTACAAAAAGCGACCCTCTAAATCTCCGTTCATCTCCCTCAACAAGCTCAAGCATTATAACCTCTATCCCTAAGGGAAGTTCGGTATATGTAAATTACGAATATGATAGTACATGGTGCTATATCACATGGGAAAGTTATACAGGGTATGTAATGACACAATACCTTGCATTCTGATAAAAACAAATAACAAAGGAGTTAAAAAAATCATGCAGTATGGACATTTTGACCTTGAAAACAAGGAGTATGTAATCACAAATCCCGCAACACCTGCTCCGTGGGCTAACTACCTTGGTGACCCCGAATATGGTGCTATTATCTCAAACAACGCCACCGGCTACAGCTTTGTGAAATCCGGTGCGAACGGAAGAATAACACGTTTCCGTTTCAATTCCGATATGGCACTCCCCGGACGCTATATCTACATCAGGGACAACGACACAAATGACTACTGGTCGGCATCATGGCAACCAGTGGGCAAGCCTCTTGATATGTACAAATCCGAATGCCGTCACGGTACAGCTTATACAGTTATTTCTGCTGAATATGCTGAAATAAAATCCGAAGTGACATATTACGTCCCATACGGAAAAACCTATGAAGTATGGCGTGCAAAAATTACAAATAACGACAAAAAAGACAGAAATCTTTCAACATTCGGTTTTGTAGAGTTCACGAACGAAGACAATTACGAACAAGACCAGGTTAATTTACAGTATTCACTTTTCATCTCACAGACTGAATTTATAAATAACAAAATCGTCCAGACTATCAGCGGAAACAGCGCAAAGGACAGAAGAGACAGATTTTTCGGTATGGTTGGTGCTGATATTTCGGCATCATGTGGAAGTCTTTCAGATTTCATAGGTGCTTACCGGACTTATTCAAATCCTGTTGCCGTTGAGTCCGGAAAGTGCAATAATGTCATGAACTACAATTCAAATTCATGTGGTGCATTGCAGTCTGATATAACTTTAAAGTCCGGTGAGACTATCGAACTTATTTATATTTTGGGTCAGCGTAACAACGAACAGGCAGAAGAAATTCTCAATGAATATAAAAAGTCCAGCAAGGTTGACGACGAAATAAAACAGTTAAAAGACTACTGGCATGGTCAGTTATCTAATTTCAGAGTTGAAACACCGTCCAAAGAGTTCAATAACATGATTAATGTATGGAATGCATATCAGTGTTTCATTACATTCATATGGTCACGTGCAGCATCATTCATTTACTGCGGACTAAGAAATGGTTACGGTTACCGTGACACTGTTCAGGATATTCAGGGAATTATCCA
>CAMWQI010000124.1 GCA_947176345.1 uncultured Ruminococcus sp. | reverse complement strand
TCTGCCAGTTCCGCATTGAACTTTGCAAGTTCAGCGTTGATTACCTCAAAATCTTCACAGGGATTGCGCCCCTCAATGCCGGAAACGTCCACGACATGAACTATAAGACGGCATCTTTCAACGTGTCTTAAAAATTCATGACCAAGCCCCACGCCGTCGCCTGCACCCTCTATAAGTCCTGGAATATCAGCCATAATGAAAGATTTTTCCTCGTCGGCACGTACAACGCCCAGTACAGGTGTAAGAGTTGTGAAATGATAATTTGCGATTTTCGGCTTTGCGGCACTTACAACCGAAATTAACGTGGATTTGCCCACATTCGGATAGCCGACAAGTCCCACATCCGCAAGCAGTTTTAATTCAAGAGTAACTTCAAATTCCTCACCCATAAATCCGGGCTTTGCAAAGCGTGGTATCTGACGGGTAGAAGTTGCAAAATGAACATTTCCCTTACCACCTGCACCACCACGTGCAAGAACTTTAGGCTCATCGGTCGACATATCTGCCATAATCCTGCCGGTTTTTGCATCGCGGATTACAGTTCCGCGTGGAACTTTTATAATAAGAGGCTCTGCACTTTTTCCAGTACAGTTGCGTGATGAGCCGTTCTGACCGCGTTCAGCGACGTATTTTCTTTTATACCTGAAATCAATAAGCGTGGAAAAATTATCGTCAACCTGAAAAATAATATCTCCTCCACGACCACCATCTCCGCCGTCCGGACCACCTGAAGCGACGTATTTTTCACGGTGAAAAGAAACTGCACCATCTCCGCCGTCTCCGGCTTTTATTTTTATTTTCGCCTTATCAACGAACATTCTATACCTCCGGTTTTCTAAAGAAAAATCCCAAGCGTACTGCTCGGGATTAATTTTTACTTACTGTTCTGCATAAACAGAAACTTTCTTGCGGTCACGACCGTAACGTTCAAATTTTACACGTCCGCTTACAGTAGCAAACAATGTATCATCAGAACCAATGCCAACGCCTGAACCTGCATGAATATGTGTACCTCTCTGACGCACAAGAATATTGCCAGCCTTAACGAACTGACCGTCTGCTCTCTTTACGCCAAGTCTCTTAGACTCAGAGTCACGACCGTTCTTTGTAGAACCAACGCCCTTTTTATGAGCGAAAAACTGCATACTAATCTTAAACATATTTACACCTCCGAAATAGTGATTTCAATTGTATCGGGGAACTCATCAAGGATAGAAACAAGATGATTTCTGAAAACCTCCAAAACAGCATGGGCAGTATCTTCAGATGCAATAATCCGACAACTGATTAAATTACTCTCCATGTACATTTCCGGCTCACAGTCAAATTTAGCAAGGATATTCACGGCAAACTGCACGGCTGAAGAAATCGATGCACAAACAACGTCACTGCCGTACTCTGCATAACCTGCATGACCGCTTATATCAAAACCTTTAAAAAGCCCATCCGATTGATAAAATTCTGCATGAACCATTAGATTATGCCTTGATAGCTTCGATTTTCACCTGAGTGTAAGGCTGTCTGTGACCCTGCTTTTTCTTTTCGCTCTTCTTCGGCTTGTAAGTGAAAACAGTGATTTTCTTAGCCTTGCCGTTCTTGATAACCTTAGCTTCAACAGTTGCACCATCAACGTAAGGAGTGCCTACCTTAATGCCATCTTCTGCACCTACAGCAGATACCTTGTCAAAAGTAACTGTTTCGTCTGCATTAGCTGTGAGCTTTTCGATAAAGATAACGTCTCCTTCGCTTACCTGATACTGCTTACCGCCGGTTTCGATAACTGCGTACATATTACGCACCTGCCTTTTCAATAAACTCGCTGTAACGGGTGTGCAACGCCACTTGAAAAATACCCGTTCACAAGCGGTGATTATATTATATCACAAAAAAAACGGCTTGTCAAGTATTTTTTTACAATTTATGAAAAAAACCGCCGGAAAAATTCCGACGGTATACTATTATAATATATTAAAGCTTCACAAATCTTCTAACATCTCCGGCTTTTCCGACGAACATTTCACGCGGTCTTGCCCATACTTCATTATTTGAGGTATTTTTATAGATAACGAGTTCTTCATTTGTTTCGCTGTGGCGTGCTGTCGTAATGACTTCATACTCTCCGCCCTTGAAATGACGATATCTTGCACCGATTACTATTTCAGTGTCCTTGTCTTCTTCTGTTGTGTGAACCGGCACGCTTTCAGGCTCAACATTCACAATATCGTCAGAAACGATTACCATTGAGGAGAAAGGAGGCATTTTTACATATGCATTGCCGTTGTCAACCTGAATCATCTTTCCGGAGATAACGTCAACAAGTGCCGTAAGATGTGTATTAAATCTTATTTCATACTCATAGTCGGCAAGGTTGAGAGCAACATAAACCGTCTGGTCACCCTGAACTTTTCTGAAAAGCAATTGCTGATTAGTGATATGCATTCTTTCATAAGCACCGGTACGCATTGCCGGATATGCACGATATATTCTGCCAAGCTTGACAATATGATTATAGAGCGAAGTGTTTTCCCTCTCCATGTCCGGAAGATACAGGCACGGACGAAGACCATCATCAGAATTATTCTCATGGCGACCTTGAATGCCATACTCACTGCCGTAATAAATTGACGGTATACCAGGCATAGCATAGAGGAGTGTATATATCAGCGGAAGGTGTGCCGGATTTGTCACGGTGCTTGCAAGGCGATTGACATCATGGTTATCAACGAAAGTATAAAGATTAGTATTTCTGTATATACCGCCGTTTGCACCGGACTGTCTGTTAATTGAGTAATCAATTTCATAGTAATTCTTGTCGTTATGTGACGAATAAAGACCCTTATAGCACTCATAATTTGTCACGCTGTCGAACATTTCAGGATTAGCCCATCTGTTGTAGTCACCGTGAATAATTTCGCCCATAAGCCAGAAATCAGGCTTTTTGCTCTTGCAGAATGTGTGTATTCTCCTTATGAAATCAAAGTCGAGACAGTCGGCTGCGTCAAATCTGATACCATCAATTTTAAATTCCTCAATCCAGTAATTTACAGCGTCTATGAGATGGTCGCATACACCAACGTTGCGGAGATTGAGTTTCACGAGGTTGTAATGACCATTCCAGCCCTCATACCAGAACGGGTCACCACATGGTGACTGTCCGCCGAAATTGAGGTTTTGAAACCAGTCACAGTAACCTGAACCCTGTCCCTTTTGCTGAATGTCAACGAATTGCGGGAATTTTCTTCCCACGTGATTGAAAACGCCATCAAGAATAATTCTTATTCCGTTTTCATGGAGCTTTTCGCATATATTGCGGAAAGAATTATTGTCGCCGAGACGACGGTCAATTTTTTTGTAGTCTGTGGTGTCATAGCCGTGTTCAACGGACTCAAAAACAGGACCGAAATATACAGCATCGACATTCATTTCCTTGAGATGTGGTATCCATTCAAGAACCTTGTCAAGTCTGTAAACGACTTCACCGCCATCATTAAATTTAGGCGCTCCGCAAAAGCCGAGCGGATAAATATGATAAATTATCGCGTTATCATACCAATTCATAAAATTAACTCCTTTTTTATATTTTTATATAATACGCATAGGCGTATTTTTTTATTTAATACTGCCCTCCATGAAATAAGAAGCCTCCATATCGGCTACATTCAAGGCACAAGCGAGGGGATACATTTCCAAAGCCCTGCCGATAGTGTTCTTGTCTTCAACGCCTGAAAATCCCATGTGATACCTTATAGCAAAAGCCTCTTCACGTGTAAGTCTTGCTTCTCCATAGAAAAAGCCAGAAATTATGTACACGGACTTTTCACCGTGACCATAAGGGAGAGTGTCGTTTATAGTGTAATATGGGTATTTTTCCCACTTGCCCGTTTCCTCATTCTTGCGGTTACGCATTTCGATTGTGTAGAAATCCACTTTGCAGAGGTCATGAAGCAGTGAAACTATAGCTATAGTTTCCTCCGAATAATTCATATTGTAGAGTTCCTTTACACGTGGACGAGCGAGGTAATCTTTCAGACAGTGATAAACATTCACGCTATGTTCAACAAGTCCGCCCTCATAGCTTCCGTGATAGCGTGTACTGCTTGGTGCAGTAAAAAAATCGCTTTTTTCGAGGTATTCCAAAAGCTTGTCCGCACCTTTACGCTTGATATTTTCAGTGTAAATAGAAATAAATTCTTCTTTTGCAGTCAATTTTGTACACTCCTTTTTTTCAGACATTATATTATAATTATACCACGTATTGAAAAAATATGCAATACCAAAAAGAAAAATTTTTCATTTTTGTAAATATCATACAAAATTTTACATATTTTTTTGTAACAATAAAAAAACAAGCCTGTCATTTCCGACAGACTCATTTTAATTATTTCCCTACAAAAACGGCTTTTAGTTCCTTACCCATAATTGAAACATCAACTTTTTCACCGGAATTTACTTCTTTTATATAGTATGGCATTGTGTCGGCTGAAATATTATCTGTCCGTGAAAACTTAATATCTTCAATATATAGGGAATTTTCGCTGTCGCTTTCCGCATAGCCTGAAACTAACGGCATACACAAAGTTCCTGATATAACAAGGCTAAAAATTGCAGTAATAAAGCGTTTCATATACAACACTCCTTTTTATCTTCATTATACATAATATAATGAAATCAATATGGCAGAACTGTGAAAATTTAAGAAAAATTTATGAATTTTATCTTACAAATTTAAAAACAGCATGATATAATCATCAAAAATCAAAAAGGAGTTTTTAAAACATGAAAAGAAAATTTTTATTTGCAGTTATACTTATTTTTGCCGGAATGTTCGCACTGAAATTGACTCATACTGAAAAATACGACGACTGGCGGTTAATTCTTGTTAATGATGAACACACAATACCTTACGGCTACAAACCTGAACTCATGGAACTTTCAAACGGCATACGGATTGACGAAAGAATATATCCGGACTTGCAGAGAATGTTTGACGATGCACGGAATGTCGGCATTTATCCGGTTGTAAGCGAGGGCTACCGTACCCATGACGAACAGAAAAAAATGATGTCCGATAAAGTGGAAAGTTTCATTTCGGAAGGACATTCAAAACGCGAGGCGAAAAAACTTGCTCATGAATGGGTTGCAGAAGCCGGAAAAAGTGAACACGAAATAGGTCTTGCACTTGACATAAACGCCGACCAGTCACAATCAACAGATGTTGAAGTTTATGACTGGCTGGCTGAAAATGCCTATAAATATGGCTTTATACTTCGGTATCCGCCGGACAAGGAATACATAACTGGCATAGACTATGAGCCGTGGCATTACCGTTATGTCGGAACGGAAACGGCTTCAGAAATCCATAAAAGAAATATAACCTTAGAAGAATATCTGAATTAAAGATTATACATTGTAAATCATAGCCGAATAATCCGGAACAGGCCATTTGTCACTTGGCATAATGCGTTCTATCGTATCGGAAGTAGTACGCATACGCTCCATTTCCGAAAGAACTTTATCATGGAAAAATCTTGCCTGTGGGAGAATTTCCTTTATCTCACAAGCCTCATTTACAAGCTGTTCAAGATTTTCAATTGACTCATAGAAAGCTTCCGCAAGGTCATTCAGTTTCTTGACGGTTCTGTTTTCAACAACGGCAGAAATACCGGTCTGATTTTTTACAGCTATAGCGTCGCACAACCTGTGAATATATTCAAGGGTAGCTGGCAGAAGTTGTTTTCTTGCCATTTGTATCATAGTTCTTGCCTCAATGCGTAAGGTTTTTGAGTAAATTTCAAGAAGAACTTCTGTTCTTGCATTGAGTTCATTTTCCGTATATATGCCGAATTTCTTAAAAATACGCATATTTTTTTCGTCGATATAGTGCGGTATAGCATCAACGGTAGAGGGATAATTAGGCAATCCGCGACGTTCAGCCTCCTGAACCCATTCAAGAGAATAACCATCACCGTTGAAAATAATACGGCGGTGTTCCTTGAGAACGTTTTTCATTAAATTTTTCACTTCAGTTTCAAACTTATCAGTATTCTTGAAAGGCTTTAAAATCTCCGTAAATTCGCTTAATTCCTCCGCAACTATAGTATTTAAAAGTGCATTCGGACAAGCGATATTATCAGATGAGCCAACCATGCGGAACTCAAATCGGTTGCCGGTAAATGCAAATGGAGATGTTCTGTTTCTGTCGGTGGAGTCTTTCGGGAAAGACGGCAGAGCATTCACGCCTATTTCAAAAGCCTGTGTCTGTGTCTTGTAAACACTGTCTTCCTCAATAGCTTTAAGAACAGCGTCCAGCTCCTCACCTAAAAACATGGAAACTATAGCCGGTGGGGCTTCGTCTGCACCTAATCTGTGGTCATTTCCGGCTGAAGATGCGGAAATTCTCATCAAATCTGCATATTCGTCAATACCCTTAATCAACGCACATAAAATAGTAAGGAACTGGAGATTTTCCATAGGTGTATCACCAGGGTCAAGCAAATTCTGTCCGTCATCGGTGGACATAGACCAGTTATTATGCTTTCCCGAACCGTTCACGCCCTCGAATGGCTTTTCATGGAGCAGGCACACAAGATTATGCTTTAAAGCGACTTTTTCCATAACTTCCATGGCAAGTTCGTTCTGGTCTGTGCCTAAATTTGAAGTAGTGAAAATAGGTGCCATTTCATGCTGTGCCGGTGCAACCTCATTGTGCTTTGTCTTTGAGTAGATGCCTAATTTCCATAATTCTTCATCAAGGTCTGCCATATATTTGGCAATACGCGGGCGGAGATTAGCGAAATACTGGTCATCAAGTTCCTGTCCCTTAGGTGGCTTTGCACCAAAAAGAGTACGTCCAGTAAGAATAAGGTCAGTGCGCTTGTCATACATATCCTTGTCAATAAGGAAATATTCCTGCTCCGCACCGACTGTAGATGTAACTCTTGTTACTTTTTCATTGCCGAAAAGTTTCAGAAATTCAACCGCTGTACTGCTTAAAGCGTCCATGGAACGCAGAAGCGGTGTTTTTTTGTCGAGAGTTTCGCCCGTATACGAAAGAAAAACAGTCGGTATGTAAAGACTTCCCTCTTTCACGAAACAATATGAAGTCGGGTCCCATGCTGTATATCCTCTTGCACTGCTGGTCTGTCTGAGTCCACCTGATGGAAAAGACGAGGCATCAGGCTCACCTTTTACAAGTGCCTTGCCGGAAAATTCCATTATAGCCGTACCACGTGTAGCCGGCGAAATAAACGAGTCATGCTTTTAAGAGTTAGAGCCTGTCAAGCGCTGAAACCAGTG
>CAMWQI010000123.1 GCA_947176345.1 uncultured Ruminococcus sp. | reverse complement strand
TAGCAAAATTTACTGAAAATGTCAACGACAAATTTGCAATTAATAACAAAATAAATAAATTTACTGTAAAATTACAGAATTTTATCACATGATATACACTTTTATGTGGTAGTATGTTATAATTAAATCAGCCGGAAGATATTTTTTTCCGGTAAAAAATAAAAAAAGAGGTGTTTGCATTTATGGCACATATTTTAATTGTAGACGACGAAATTAATATCAGAAAGGTTGTCCGTGAGTATGCGGAGTTTGAGGGCTATGAAGTAACAGAAGCGGAAAACGGCATGGAGGCTGTTAGTCTATGTCACGACAATGATTATGACCTGATAATTATGGACGTTATGATGCCACGTCTTGACGGCTATTCAGCCTGTAAGGAAATCCATAAGACAAAGAAAATTCCCGTTATAATGCTTTCCGCACGTGGTGAGGAATATGACAAGCTTTTCGGCTTTGAAATCGGCGTTGACGATTACGTTGTAAAGCCATTTTCGCCTAAGGAACTTATGGCAAGGGTTAAAGTAGTCCTGAAAAGAAATACGCTTACTGAACAGACGGCTGTACAGGACAAGTACGTATTTGAGGGACTGGAAGTTGATATTTCCGGACGTGAAGTTTACGTAAACGGCGTTAAAACGTCAATGACCCCTAAGGAATATGATTTGCTTTTTTATCTTGTAAAAAACAAGAATATCGCACTTTCAAGGGACAAACTCCTTGAGGAAGTATGGGGATATGACTTTTTCGGTGACGACAGGACTGTTGATACACATATTAAAATGCTCCGTAACAGTCTGGGTGAATACCGTCGTTTTATAGTTACGCTGAGAGGACTGGGATATAAATTTGAATATCTTCAGTAAAATAAAAAGCATAAACAGCCGTATGCCCTTACGCCTGAAAGTATGGATACATTTTGTTGTGTTCATTCTGCTTGTTTTCGTGCTTATGTGGATATTTCAGATATTCTTTCTTGAGTCTTTCTATGAGGGCGAAAAGACCCGCTCCGTCACTAAAAACGCCATCGAAATAAAAGAGGCTTACAATACAGACTACAAATCCGGCAACAAAACGGCATTTGTGGAAAGATATTCCGAAGTGGCAGTGAATAATGACGTATGCGTTGAAATCCTTGACAGATACGGGCGGTCTATCTACTCAAAGGACGTACTTGGTGACTGCATGGTGCATGGCAGAGAAAACAGCACATATAAATACCTGAATGAAATCCGCCGGATTGAACAGCCGGAGGCATTATATAAAGTATCAAATCCGAAAAATTCAACTGATATGCTTGTATATATATGTGTACTTGGAAGTGAAAAATATCCGGAAGGTTATTTACTTATAAATTCAGAATTAGCTCCCGTCAGCTCAACGGCATCTATAATAAAGAGACAGCTTTTTATTATAACAATCATACTTATATTTGTGGCGGTTTTTATATCAATATTCCTTGCAAACAGAATTTCACGTCCGATAGACCGCATAACAAAATCCGCTGAAAATCTTGCAAAAGGCAACCTTGATACGAAATTTGATGGGCGTGGCTATCTGGAGGCACAGAAACTTGCTGATACACTCATGTATGCCGAAAAGGAACTTTCAAGGGTTGATACTATGCAAAGGGACTTAATAGCTAATGTTTCGCATGATTTGAGAACGCCCCTCACCATGCTTAAAGCCTATGCCGAAATGATACGTGACCTCTCCGGTGATAATCCCATAAAGCGTAATGAACATCTTGAAATAATCATAAACGAAACCGACAGACTTTCCGCTATGGTAAATGATATTCTTGACCTCTCAAAACTGGAAAGCGGTAAGCAGAAAATGAACCCGACGGAATTTGAAATAAGTTCTAAAATGCATGATATTATAGGACGTTTTAAGGGCATTTCCGACAAAATGGGTTATCATATACACTTCACGCCCGACGCTGAAAAAATTGTTTTCTGTGATGTGGTCAAGATTGAGCAGGTTATCTATAATCTGATTAACAATGCTATAAATTATACCGGTGATGACAAACAGGTTTATGTCCGGCAGATTAACAAGCCCGACGGCGTTCTTATTGAAATTGAAGATACCGGCGATGGCATTGTAGAAGACAAAATAAAGCTTATTTTCGATAAATATTACCGCTCCGAAAATCATAAGCGTGAAGTGGTCGGTACAGGATTAGGTCTTTCTATAGTAAAGGCTGTACTTAAACTGCATGGCTATGATTACGGTGTGAGAAGTACTATCGGCAAAGGGTCTGTATTTTGGTTCAAGATAAATGACGTGAATAATTAGGAATTAATAATTTTATTGTAACACGCTAAATCCAAAAAAGTCACACGCCAAACGCAAAAAATTTATATCATACGCTTTGAAGATATACCTGAATGACCGACGGTAAGTAAAATGTTCTTATAATTTTTACGGAATTTTAACAAAATATTTACTTTTCTATCACGGTATTTACACAAATATTTTATAAAATAATGATGCTGTAAGGAGAAATCCTGAAAGCTGTTTTTTCATAAGTGTTTCGGCGTTTACCCCATCGCTGAACACTAAATCCCCAATAATCCCTATATCATGGCAAGCGGACTTCCTTATGGGAAGTCCGTTTGTTTTAAAAATGATTTTACGGAGGACAAACATATGAAAGTTTCAATATATTCAAGAAAAAAATCGAAAAACTTATAAATTCCGGAGAATTTCCGGAAAATACCGCAGTAATAAGCTATTATGACCCCAAAATAAAAAAAATTGATAAGGACTATACACACGTTGATTATGACGGCGTGTGCAATGATGTCTTTTTCAGCGAACTTGATGACCTTGATTTAAGCATACTTGGAAAAAAAGGTTATACTTATGATACATATTTCCCTGAAACCGCTGATATGGCTGAATTTATATATAATGCATACAATAACGGCATGGATATAATCTGCCAATGTGAATACGGTCAGAGCAGGAGTGCCGGTACTGCTGCTGCCATAATGGAACACTTCTATAAAAGCGGTATATGGATTTTTGCGGATTATGACCGTTTTCCTAATCAAGTCGTATTTCATAAAGTCTATGATGCTCTTGAAAATTATAAAAAAAATAATTCATGATTTTTTCGGAAAAACTATTGACATTTCCCGTATGTTATGTTATAATAACGGTATAACCTTATCAAGAAGGACGGAGAAAACAGGTTCTATGATGTCCGGCAACCTTCCGCATAGGCGGAAAAGGTGCTAATTCCTGCGGTTTATCCGGAAGATGAGGAATTTCTGAAGAAATTGAAAAACTCCGGAGTTTTCCGGAGTTTTTTTATTTAGGAGGTATTATTTTTATGAGTAAGGTTTTTTTTACTTCTGAATCAGTTACAGAGGGACACCCTGATAAAATCTGTGACCAGATTTCAGACGCTGTACTTGATGCTATTCTTGAACAGGACAAATTCGGACGTGTGGCGTGCGAAACAGCCGTTACAACCGGTATGATTTTATGTATGGGTGAGATTTCAACAAGTGCAAAGATTGATATTCCGAAAATTGCACGTCAGGTAGTCGTTGATATTGGCTATGACCGCGCAAAATACGGCTTTGATGCTCATACGTGTTCAGTGCTTACAAGCATTGATGAGCAGTCCGCTGATATTGCTATGGGCGTAAACGAAGCTTTTGAATACCGCGAAAACAATGCCGAAAATGATGGTCTTTCTAATGGTGCGGGCGACCAGGGAATTATGTTCGGATATGCCTGCAATGAAACACCCGAACTTATGCCCCTGCCTATTTCCCTTGCACATAGGCTTTCTATGAGACTTACAGAAGTACGCAAGGACGGCACACTCCGTTATCTGCGTCCCGACGGAAAAACTCAGGTTACTGTTGAATATATCGACGGCAAACCGTCAAGAATTGATACAGTAGTAGTTTCATCACAGCATTCAGCAGATATTACACTCAGTCAGCTCCGCAAGGATATTGAAGAGTACGTAATAAGGGAAATAATCCCCGAAAATCTCATGGACGAAAATACAAAGATTTTCATTAATCCTACCGGACGTTTTGTTATCGGTGGTCCACAGGGTGACAGTGGTCTTACCGGACGTAAGATAATTGTTGATACATACGGCGGTTACTCCAGACACGGTGGCGGTGCATTCAGCGGAAAAGACCCGACGAAAGTTGACAGAAGTGCAGCATATGCGGCAAGATATATCGCTAAGAACATAGTGGCAGGCGGATTTGCTGATAAATGTGAAGTTCAGCTTTCATATGCCATAGGTGTAGCAAAGCCTGTATCAATACTTGTTGATACATTCGGAACAGGAAAAGTTTCAGAGGACAGGCTTTCTGAAGCCGTTTCAAAAGTCTTTGACCTCAGACCGACAGCAATTATTGAAATGCTTGACTTAAGAAAACCACAGTACAGGAGACTTGCATCATATGGTCATATGGGACGTGAGGAATTAGGCGTTGCATGGGAAAAGACAGATAAAGTTGAAGCACTAAAGGAGGAATTATTATGAATAATTATGTCGAAATAAAATTCGATAATGAAATTCTTGCCGATATATTGCATATTTCCAATTTTGGAAAATACAGCATTAAGCTTGATACCATTGAACCGGCACAGTCACCGCGAAATGCCGTTGATGTTCTCAGTATGCTTTTTTCACTGCTTGAAAAGAACCCTGAAACTCCGGCTGGTCGTGTATATATGGGAAATCAGGCGGAAATTCTCCATAGAACTATGCTGAATCTTTCAGAGGTAATAAACAGTTTCGGCAACATTGAAGTGACTGTCACAACAACCAGTGAGGACGAAGAGGGAAATATAATTGAAACAAAAGCTGTAACTAACATTACAGTGTCTGAAACGGAAGCGTCCGAAACAACGGAAAACTGATAAATGGGGACAGTTTTTTTCAAGTAAAAAGCTGTCCCTTTTATGTGAGGTGAAAAAATGAAAAAATTCCTGTTAAGCCTGCTGTCTGTAATTATGCTTACAGCTTGCGGAAACAAGAATGAAAATTCTGTAAATCCTTTAGGTAGCGTGGAAATCGGAAATATTCTGCCCACCACGGAAACGACTGTATCAATTTCCGAAACTGCTACACAAACCACCACCCGTCCGGCTGAAAAAAAGAAAATCAATACAAAAAGCGAAATGCTTATAGATGTGCCATACTACTCACAGCATGACTATCCGACGGGCTGTGAACTGGTAAGTACATCAATGTTACTTGCAAATTTCGGATTTGATATAAAAGCCGGTGAACTTATTGAAAAAGGTTATCTCAATGCTGTAGATGTAACCGAAAAAGACGGAAAAAAATATGGCGGTGACCCTGATAAAGTCTTTGTTGGAAATCCAGCTAAAAATACCGGTTATGGCTGTCATAGCGGTGCGATTATATATGCATTGAATAAATATCTTAAACCGCAAGAGTACAAGCTTGACAAAAAATATGAAATTACAGACCTTAAAGGCATGGAACTTGACGAAATCTGTGATGAGTATATCAGCAGAGGCATTCCGGTTATTATGTGGGCAAGCATAAACATGAAACCGACTTTTCAGAAACTTATCAACAGCTGGATAGTCGAAAAGACTGGTAAACGTTATTTCTGGAAATCAAATGAACACTGTCTTGTGCTTGTCGGCTATGATGAGGAAAATTATTACTTTAATGACCCACTTGTGAAAAAGAATACACCATACATGAAACGCCTTGCGGAGAGGCGTTACGGTGAAATGGGTATGCAGGCAATAGCAGTTGAGGAAATCACTCAATAATACAGTGTCTTAATTCAAGAAATTCACCGTCATTCAGGGTTATTTCGTTTGTGACATTCTCCATATAATCACCGTATTCAAGCTGTCCGAACTCTTTAAGTACCGCACTGATGGCGTTTATAGATGAGTAAATATACCATTCCGCACAATCGACGTATTCGCCGTAACCTGTAAGGGTATATGTTCCCGCCGGAATGTCACGTCCCACTATAAACATACCGTCTGTTTCGTATGGGTCATTGACAATTTCGGGGTGCATATCAAGGTTATAGGCGGTAGCCCATGCAAAATCAAGATAGCCTCTGCCGGAAATTTCGGCAATGCGTGAGCCGTCAAAATGGACGTATGCCGAAGAAATCTGATTTTGACAGTCGGGGTCGGAATATACTCCCTCAGCGCCGTGACCGTCTGCCATATCGGGAATGAAGATATACAGTCCTTCCGGAATGTCAACGCCTATCTGATATTTTCCAGAGGGAAAAACGCCGTTTTCCTGTAAAATTTCGTTTGCGTCATAAACAGGTCGTTCTTCATCAACGGGTATGGCTTCTTCAATTAAGTAACCGTCATTATCATAATAATCATAATCTTCAAATTCATAATCATAGTCATAATCATGGTCGTATTCATGATGATGTTCTATTGCATATTCCGGCACTGACTGGATATATGTTCTTGTTACATTATGGTTAATTGCAACTACCATTGTTATGAAACTTACAGCTAAAACAGATATACCACATAAAAAAAGAGTACGTAAAAATTTCTTGCCACGTTTGTTAAGTTTAAGTTTAGGTTTTCTTTCTGCTTTCACTGGTTTAAAATGTATGAAATGCTTTTCAATTTTCAAGTTTTTTTTGTGTTTTGCAGATTTTATGGATTTATATATCATTTCAGCCGGAGCAGGTTTTATATTTTTTACCGGCATATCGCAGTATTCGCATATGTTACCGTGGACAGATGCCCCGCAGTGTTCGCATATTGTCATATTATTCACCTCATGTATATTATAGCAGATTATGTAAAAATCAAAAAGTGTCATAAGTAATTTTTTTTTGTGACAGATGTCATTTTTTTTATTATAGCACGGAACGCCGGAATAATCAAGTTACATTATTATTAAAAAATTCTTAAAAATATCTTAAAATGCAAAAAAAACAGGATATTCCCGAAAGAATACCCTGAATTTCTGTAATGTAAGATTAAGCTCTCTCAACCTTGCCGGAACGTAAACATCTTGAGCAAGCGTAAACATGACAAGGAGTACCCTTGACGATAGCCTTAACACGCTTTACGTTAGGCTTCCATGTTCTATTAGTACGTCTGTGAGAGTGAGAAACCTTTATACCGAAAGTTACTCCCTTACCGCAGAAATCACATTTTGCCATTAGGCTGCACCTCCTTATCTGTCTAAAAAAGTCAACATGATTATTGTAACACATCTTTCAGAAAAAATCAAGTCTTTTTTGAAAAAAAATGAAAAAAATTTTTTATTTCATGAAATTTACTCAGATTACTTGAAAAATTTATAATAATGTAGTATAATAA
>CAMWQI010000122.1 GCA_947176345.1 uncultured Ruminococcus sp. | reverse complement strand
GCTATAACTATGATACAATGATTGATAAAAATTTCACATTCATTTATGACACTTTCCCCTGTCATTTCAGACAGGGGATTTTCAGAACATAATATATTATAGCATATTATTTTCTGTGTGTCAATTGATAATTATTTTCCTAAAATTTTGGAAATATCAGGAATTAATCTCATTTTCTGTGGAATTTATGGCATATGAGAGAATTATAAGACTGTCGCCAAGATGAACATTTTCAACCACAACATTTTCATGAGTTATGCTCAAATCATAGTGAGTGAAATTCCAGAAAGCATGAATCCCATACTCAATAAGTCTTTCAGTTTCTTTTTCGGCGACATCCTGCGGAATGCATAGTACAGCCGCCTGTGGTTTATTTTCAGCACAGAATTGTTCAAGTTCTGAAATATCTCTGACAGTAATCATGCCAATTTTTTTACCGATTATTTCAGGGCTAATATCAAAAGCACCGATAAGCTCAAAGCCTCTGCTCTGAAAGTCAATATGTGCAGAAATGGCTTTACCGAGGTTGCCTGCTCCCATAAGTATTATGGGAGTTTTTTTGTCAAGACCAAGGATAATGCCAATCTGTCGGCGGAGTTCGCTTACATTGTAGCCATATCCCTGCTGACCGAACTCACCGAAACAGTTAAAATCCTGTCGTATCTGTGAGGCGGTAAGTCCCATTTTTTCGGCAAGTTCCCTTGAGGAAATGCGGATATATCCGTTTCCCTCAAGTTCGCCAAGAAATCTGTAGTAACGTGGCAGTCGCCGTATAACTGAATTTGATATTGCATTCTTTGACATTTTATCTTGCCTTTCATGTGCAGACAAGTCCGGATTACATTAATTTGTCAAGTCTTGTCTTTATTTCGTCAAGGAAAGTCTTTGAGTCAACTTTCTTTTTGTTTTCAAGCTTTGAAATAAGATAGAGGTCGCCGGTCATAACGCCGTCTTCAATAGTCTGAATTGTAGCCTTTTCGAGCTTGTCTGCAAATTCACAAAGTTCGGGAGTGTTGTCAAGTTCTCCTCTTTTTCTTAAAGCTCCGCTCCATGCAAAGATAGTAGCAACGGAGTTTGTGGAAGTTTCCTCTCCCTTGAGATACTTATAATAATGTCTCTGTACAGTGCCATGTGCAGCCTCATATTCATAGATGCCGTCCGGTGAAACAAGCACGGAAGTCATCATAGCAAGACTACCATAAGCTGTGGAAACCATATCAGACATAACGTCTCCGTCGTAATTCTTGCAAGCCCAGATGTAACCACCGTTTGAACGAATAACTCTTGCTACAGCGTCGTCAATGAGTGTATAGAAATATTCTATGCCGGCTTCTTCATATTTTGCCTTGTATTCATTATCGTAAATTTCCTGAAAAATATCCTTGAATCTGTGGTCGTATTTTTTGGAAATTGTATCCTTAGTTGCAAACCATACATCTTGTTTCAGGTCAAGACCGTAATTTAGACAAGTTCTTGCAAAACTTGCTATGCTGTCATCGAGATTATGAAGACCCTGAATAATACCATCACACTTTGAAAAATCGTGAATAAGTTCACGTTTTTCATTTCCGTTTTCGTCTGTAACAACGAGTTCAGCCTTACAACCCTTTTCAACACGCATTTCAGTATTTTTATAAACATCACCGTATGCATGACGTGCAATAGTGATAGGCTTAGTCCATGTCGGAATATAGGGTTCAATGCCCTTAACGATAATAGGTGTACGGAACACTGTACCGTCGAGAGCGGCACGGATAGTACCATTAGGAGATTTCCACATCTGTGTGAGGTTATATTCAGGCATTCTTGCGGCATTCGGAGTAATAGTTGCACACTTTACGGCAACGCCATATTTTTTGGTAGCCTCAGCGGAATCCATAGTTACCTTGTCTTTGGTAGCCTCTCTGTGTTCAAGACCTAAATCATAGTATTCTGTGTTGAGATCAACGTATGGTTCAAGGAGTGTTTCCTTAATCCACTTCCACAGAATACGGGTCATTTCGTCTCCGTCCATCTCAACGAGCGGAGTTTTCATAGTAATTTTAGCCATTGGTTTTTACCTCCTGTAAATTTTTATCCTATTAAATATATTATGCCGTAAATTCCGGCAAATAACAGGACTAACATAATTTCAATAAGCATAAAAACGATATTTTTTATCACTGCATATTTAAGTGAAATTTGGTCATTATACGTGCTTTTATGGACACCCACAAGAAACGCAAATATAACACCCATAATCACGTAACCTATAAAACCGAAAGTCAAAATCCTTGCGAATGCACAGCCGATAGCAAATCCGGCAATCTGCGGAAAAAGCATTTTAAATACAGCATAGCCGGTAGCATTTTCACTGCTTGCCGTACGTGACCGTATCGGAATACCCATTTTTTCAAGTTCAGTTTTTGAAAAGTATTTTTCCGGAGAAGTTCTTTTCATTTCCGAATGTTCGGAATAACGACACAGTTCATTCATCATCAGATTTTTCGGAAGGTCCATTTTGTTATTATTGATGTCTTGAATTTCTTCATATCCTCTTGTTGCATAGAGTTTGTAATCGTCTTTCAGGTCATTCAAAGCATTTTTAATATCGTCTTTTAGTTCATTCTTATCCATAAGTCCCCTGCCCCGCCCTTTCTTTACAGTCGATAACGTGGTAATAACAATAATACATTCATTGTTTCCGTGAAAACAATTCATGTGTAACAATACATTTGTAAGCCATAACTTGTAACAATAAAGAAAATATGACTTCATTTTTTTTTGTGCTATCCGCCCCGTAAAAAATATACCGGATAAGAATTATTTTTCTATAAGGTCAACAGTCCAGTTAATACGCTGAATATTCATATCAAGTTCACGGAGTTGTTTTGACATAGCGTCAACTTTTTTCTGCAATTCAGCAACATCAACGGTACTATGTATTTTGATTTCCGTATTTGAATAGCGGTTCACGACTGCACCGGCATTTGAAAGGAAGTTTTTCATAACTGTAATTTTTTCTTTTAAAACGTCCTTTTCGGCTATCATATCAGTAAGTGAAACGCCGTTTTCAGTTGTCATGCAGTTAGTGTAGTTAATGTTTTTGATGAATCTTGCCATTTCGTTGGAAACATTATCCAGTTCCTTAATTAATGTATAGGGATTTTCAGCTGGTTTTTCGCCCTCCTGAACTTTGGCATTGTTATTCAGTCTGCTTTGGATATTGTTCATTTTAGTTTTCATTTCCGCACGGAGTGCAAGAGCTTCTGCAAGTTTCATTAAATACCTCCTTTTATGGTATAGCAAAAATGACTTCAACGCTATCCGGAACGTATCTGTTTATAGCCTCCTCAAACAACGGGAAAACATCTTCACGCCTGTTTCCGAAAACACCACACCCGAATGCTCCCAGTATAAGAATATCTGTATTTTTTTCAGCCGCAAGCATGATTATTTTTTCAATACGTGTTTTCATGATTTCATTTATTTTTTTCTGTGAAAACATAACCTTTGCAAAAGTCCTGTTTACTGCCGGACTTGTTATAAAATTGCATGATACAGGCTTTTCAAGCATTCTGCCGGAATCATCACGGATAACAGGAACGTTTTCCGAATAAATCATAATGTCAGTATAATCAGGTGTGATATGAAGTCTATTTCTGTTATAATATTCTTTTTGCGTACATATTGTATAATAAAGAAGTGAGGCACGACAGAGGCTTTCTTCCTGTGCGTTACCGCCGAGAACATAAGCACCACCGGCTTGTTTTGCATTTGCGAAATTAAGTGCAGTGATAATTTTTCCCTGTTTGGAGTGTGAAAGAATTGCCTGTATAGTAGTTGCTTTTTCGGTGTTTTCAGATACGGAAAAATATTTTTCACGTTGTATGGGATTTCTGGAAAAAGAATTTACTGTTTCAGAAATCATGTTGAAATTTCCGTCTTTGAAAATACGGTCATTTTCAGATTTTATTTTCATATATTTAGCCATAGACATAATTTACTACCTCTTACATATAAAACACATAACAATTATAAAAGCAACTGAATAAGAGTCTGCCAAACTGTCCAGAACTACCTGTTTTAAGGGAAATTTATCTAAAATCATTCTTTCAAGTATACCTATGATAAATACTGATATAATGCCAGCTATACCAACTTACAAGTGACAGTAAACCATATCCGAAAAGTTTTGCTGTTCCTGCTTCGCAACTGAACTTAATAATTATACTGAAAGCTTTTTCCAGTCCATGTCCATTAAAAAACGAAGTATTGAATTATTCATATTGTCACCTCACAGGAAACAGCAATTATATATATTATTTCATTGATTCCCTTGTATAGTCAAGAAGTCCACCAGCAAGCATAATGTCCTTAGTACGTCCGGAGAGTTCGCAAAGTACCGGAATTTCCTTACCATTTGTCTTGTTGAGTACAGTAAGTTCAGACTGTCCGTTTTCAACTGCTTTTCTTACGTCAGCTAAAACAAGTTCGTCACCTTGATTAATGCAGTCATAGTCTGCTTCATTTACGAATGTGAGCGGAAGAATACCAGCATTAATGAGGTTAGCACGGTGAATACGTGCAAATGACTTAACCAGTACAGCCTTTACACCAAGATACAGCGGAGCAAGTGCAGCGTGTTCACGTGAAGAACCCTGTCCATAATTTGAACCGCCGACAATAATGCTCTTTCCGAGAGCTTTTGCTCTTTCAGGGAAAGTCTCATCACATACAGCAAAGCAGTGCTGTGAGATTTTCGGAATATTTGAACGTAATGGAAGTATTTTAGCACCGGCAGGCATAATATGGTCTGTAGTGATATTGTCGCCTACTTTGAGTGAAACAGGTGCGTCGATAGTTTCGAGGAGTGGTGAAGTTTCCGGATAAGGCTTTATGTTTGGTCCTCTAAGGATTTCCACGCTGTCCATTTCCTCAACCGGAGCAGGCGGAACAACCATATTATCATTGATTGAGAATATTTCAGGAAGTTTAAATTTAGGCATATCACCAAGTTCACGTGGGTCTGTAAGATAGCCTGTGAGTGCTGATACAGCAGCCATTTCAGGCGATACAAGATAAATCTGACCGTCCTTTGTTCCGGAACGTCCCTCAAAGTTTCTGTTGAAAGTACGGAGTGAAATACCCTTTGAATTAGGTGACTGTCCCATACCAATACATGGACCACAAGCACTTTCGAGTATTCTTGCACCGGCTTCAATGAGGTCTGATAATGCACCATTCTGTGCAAGCATATTGAGAACCTGTTTAGAACCAGGAGCAATTGAAAGTGAAACATCTGGATTAACAGTTTTGCCCTTTAAGATATGTGCAACTTTCAGCATATCAAGCAGTGATGAATTTGTACATGAACCGATACAAACCTGGTCTACTTTAAGTCTGCCGATTTCCTCAACGCTCTTAACGTTATCCGGTGAGTGCGGACAGGCGGCAAGCGGTACAAGTTCGCTAAGATTAATTGTAAGTTCTTCATCATAAACTGCATCTTCGTCAGCAGAAAGAGGTGTCCAAACTTCTTCACGGCACTGTGCCTTAAGGAACTGTTTTGTGATTTCGTCAGACGGGAAAATAGATGTAGTAGCACCTAATTCAGCACCCATGTTTGTAATTGTAGCACGTTCTGGAACAGAAAGTGTCTTGACACCTTCGCCACAGTATTCGATAACTTTTCCGACACCGCCCTTTACAGAGAGACGACGGAGAACTTCTAAAATAACGTCCTTAGCAGCTACCCACGGACGAAGTTTTCCGGTAAGCTCAACTTTTACGACTTTCGGACAGGTGATATAATATGCACCACCACCCATAGCTACAGCAACGTCAAGACCACCTGCTCCTATGGCAATCATGCCTATACCGCCACCGGTAGGTGTGTGACTATCCGAACCGATAAGGGTCTTGCCTGGAATGCCGAATCTTTCAAGGTGAACCTGATGACAAATTCCATTGCCGGGACGTGAGAAATATATACCATGTTTCTTGGCAACACTGCCGATAAAACGGTGGTCGTCGGCGTTTTCAAAACCATTCTGAAGTGTGTTGTGGTCGATGTAAGCGACTGAACGTTCAGTCTTTACACGTGGAACACCGATAGCCTCAAATTCGAGGTAAGCCATAGTGCCTGTAGCGTCCTGTGTGAGTGTCTGGTCAATGCGTATTCCGATTTCCTGTCCCTTGACGTATTCACCGTCAACAAGGTGTGCTTTAAGTATTTTTTCAGTAAGGGTTAAACCCATTTTTAATCATTCCTTTCATTGTTATGATTTTATTGTACACCAATTAACAGACTTTGTCAAGATTCAAATAAGCTAAAAAATAAAAAAAGAGGTCACAAAATAGTGACCTCCTTGTCTGTCGGGAATATTATATCATATCTTTCCGGAAATGTCAAGATTTTTTTCAGACGCATTTTCTTTTTCAAACTGTATGAGCCGTATGAAATGTATCAGTACGCCTATATTTATCGGTATAAATGCGAAACTTAAATAACCTATGAATATCTTGAACAGGTTTATAAAAAAATCAACTATTGTAAATGATGTTCCGAAAGCCATATACAAGAACGCCAAAATCAATACAGCAACCGGAATATTAAATATTGCAGATGCTATAATATATCCATATCCCTTATAACTTATAATAGGTCTATTCTGATTGAGTTCACCTACAATAAGCGTTATTATACTGCCTATCGTACCTAATACAGATAAAAACCATACTTCTAGAACAGAATAACTTAAGCCCTCTGATACTACATAATCTGGTTTTATTCTATTCCTTTCAAGATTATATGAAATATCCTGCAGATAAAATTCTCCGAGCGATACAATCGGTATCTGCTTTGAAATCTGTAATATATTTCCGTCACCGTCGAATACTACAGCATAACATTTTTTATACTTATTGCAGAACTCCACAAACTTTTCATCTCTCTCAGACATATGATAAGACGGTAAACATACCCATTGACTTATTTTATAGGGAATACCGTTATATTCTTCGTGCGTATTGTGATGACCTTCAGAATCTTGTATGTAAATTTCCAGTCTTGAATCTTTCACGTGCATAAGCATACTCCGGTAACCGTCTTTATTGTAGTTTACTATCTCGCTGTCTTCTGGGATTTCTATATGACCCTCAATATGACAGTTGTAAGGGGTGTAAAATTCGTCGTTTTCGTCAATCGGGATAAGCAAATCTACATATTTATTCGCCATGTATCCACCCGAAAAATCAAAGTCAAAATGGTCACTGTAATGTAAACCACACCCACTCAATACAAACATAATTCCGACAAGTAAAAAAATCATAATAAAAAATCTTTTTTTCCGCATAAAATCACCGTCCTTATGAAAATTATATACAATTTTCCTGTAACAGGAAATTAATTCTGGGTATAATACCAAGATGACGA
>CAMWQI010000121.1 GCA_947176345.1 uncultured Ruminococcus sp. | reverse complement strand
ACATTATAGCATGAAAAATATTTACCGTTCAAATGTACCAGTCAAGAAAAATTCTTTGACGAAAAATTTTATTTTTTATTTACAATTTTTCTTATCCCTGCTTCCGAAAGTCCGTATTCCTTTGCGAGTTCACGATAGTTTGAACCGTTAAATTTCCGTTGTATTTCGGCGTTTCTTTCGGAGCGTATTATTGTATCGGTCTTGTTGATGTAAACACTGCTTCCGCCGTATTGTCCGACCATTTTTTTATAAGCGTCAAGTCCGACCGTTTCAGCAAGTTCCTTCTGGTCTCCGGAAAGCTGTTCAGGACTTGTAATTTTTTCAATATTCAGAATAATCCCTCCTGATAAAAATGCAGTATGATTAACTTTCCGGTCAATTATACTGCATTTCATAATTTTTTTAACTGTTTGTTTATGTTATTGAAAATCTTTTTGTGGTGACGGTCTTTACAAACTGGTTGTAAAGTTCTTCATCAGCGTTCCTAAAAGCCTTGCTGTCGAAACGTTCCGTTTCAGTTTTAGTGTAATATACTGTGAAAATGTCAGCTGATAATTCAGAAATCTTGTTCTTGTCCATGTAAGCCTTGATTTCGTCTTTGAGTGTGGAAATTGTTTCTTCGGTCTGCTTTTTCTGCTGTTCAAGTTCCTTTATTTTCCTGATTTTCGCTGTAAATTCCTTTTTCTTTTTTCTTTGGAAGTTTCATAGTATCACCTCTGCCTGAGAATAGACCGGATTCTGTTTTCGGTAAGATTATATTCCATAGCCAGTTGGCTGTAATTTGAACCGTTAAACTTTCTACAGATTTCCGCATTACGTTCACTTCTCACGACCGTATCAGGCTTGTTGATGTAAATGTAACTTCCGCCGAAATGCTGTACAAGTTTCTTGTAGGCTTCAAGTCCGATGATTTTTACAAGTTCCTTGCTGCTGCCTGTCAGCTGTTCAGAACTGACTATTTTTTCGATGTCAACCATTAAAAACACTTCCTTTACAACACAGCGGACTGTTGCCAGTCCGCTTTTTTCTCTATTATATCATAATTAAAGTATTATTGCAATTAAAATACTGTTCAATATGTATAATTTTATTTTGAATAATCGGGTATTTGCAAATCCTCGACATGACAGCCGAAAAATTCAGCAAGCCTCCAGTATGTCTCTTTTGAAGTAACGCCTCTGTTCACCGAACCATAAAGACATTCGCACGTTATACCGCTTTCACGGCTTAGCTGACGGATAGTCTCAATTTTATGTTCATTCATAAGCCGGTAAAGTTCACTGAGATTCAGCACTATTTTCATTGTTTTCACCTCTTTTCTTTCTGCCCTGACTCTGCGTTCATGCGGACTTGTCACCGCCGGATTTCCGGTCGCATTAGGGCAGGGGAACGGATTCCCCTGTATTGATTTTAAACTTCCATATCCATGAACTGTGCCATTGCCACCAGTCCGGCATATGTGTAATTTTCGTTGTCGTAAGCGTTTGAAAAAAGATTTATCGCACCTCTGAGAGCCTGTGGAGTACGTGCAATTCTGAGCAGGAAATCAATTTCAGCGTCCATGTTTTCGGCTTCTAAAATCGGGAAAAGTTTGCATATGTCATCACGCTGAATTTCTGTGTTTCTGTAGATTTTACGCTGTTTTGTGCGGTTTGAAATCTGTGCAAACTCGGCTTTTTTACCGCCCATTCTCGTTACCGTTTCGAGATTTCCGATAAAACATATTCCGAGTGTCTGTCCCTTGTCATTGAAGTAATCCGAAAGACTTCTGAGTATTTCAATAGCTTTTGTTGTAAGATGTTGTGATTCGTCAAAAATCAGCACCGAGCCGTCCGAAAGTTTGTTTGCAATCGAAATCCAGAGTTTGTTGACGGACTTTTCCTGAACCGCTCCGATGCGGTCGGCAATCGTTTCAAGCAGACTTTTAGCGTTGTTTAAACAGGGATTAATTGTTATTAAAAAGCTGTTTGATGGGTTGTCTGACACGAATTTCTGTGCGGCTTTAGTCTTGCCGATTCCGGCATCACCGCACGCCACAGCAAGTCCGCCCTTGCTCTGACAGTTTGCGATTACGTTGTAAATCTGTTTTGAAATCGTCGTCGGAGCATATTCGATTTCAGAATATGTAAGTTTTGCACGTTCCTTTACTCCGAAATATGCGGCGAGAGTGTCAAAAAAATTCTGCGGATTGGCATCGTATTTGCCGTTTTTTATCTGTGAAAGAGCTGTTCCGGACACGCCGATGAGCTGTCCGACAGCGTTCTGACTGAGATTTTTTTCTTTTTTAAGGACTTCCACTTTTTCAAGAAGTTCATTCTGTTCATCTGTATACATTTGTTTTCTTCCTCTTTTCTGAATTTTTCGTCATTTTTTCAAGGTCAATCGTTACGCATTCTGCACCGACTGCAATGCGTTCCGCCGGTTCTTCATTGACTATGACCGGAACAATGCGTTTTGGCTGTATTATGCGGAAATCATCATCTTTTTCAGCTTGTGACTTACGGGCGGTCATATCAAGAAGTGTAAGTCGTTGCTGATTTGAAAGTGCTGTGACCGTTCCTTTCGCCTGTTCACGCACAAACTTTTTCGTCTCTCTGATTAGAGCGTTTGCACCGGCGACTGTCTCCAGATTTTCTTCAAGATAATCTGTCATAAGCTGGTCTGCAAGTGACCATGTGAACATATATTTATCTGTTTCAGCGTCGTAAATCCGGACGCTTCTGAGGTCGGCAGGGTCATATCTCACATAAACCTCTTTTTCAAGGTTCATGATAGTTTCTTTCGGTTCGGTGAACCATATTTTTTCACCGCATATCATAACATAAACGCCGTTACGCTTGATTTTCTGCTTGCGTGTGCTTCTCATCAGCATAAGGTTTAGTGCCCATTCAGGAGCTTTTTGTATTTCGGAACAGGTCTTGTTCCATACATCAAGCCTTGAAAGTTCCTTGTAACAGTTTTCAGAACCACCGTAATTCTGTGAATTGTATTCATTGTCAATCCATTTTTCAAAGACTTCTCTTATTTCATAGTCACACGGAAGTTTCCCGTCTTTGATACGACGTTTCAGACTTTCAGGACGTTCAAGAATTGTACCACCGCAGTAACCGTCCCAGAGCTTTGAAAATTGATTTTTGACTGTGTAGAAAGTCCTTTCAATCGGTTTTGCTTTTGCGTTCCGGACAATAGCATTACGCATTTCAATCCCAAGACGTTTCAGGATTGTCGGCGGTTCTGTTTGTAAATCGTCTTTTTTGCCGTGGGTTCTGTGACCTTTTCCGCCTATATCGTGCGTAAGAAATTCCCGTCCGTTGTCGACATAAATGCACTTCGGAACACCGAAACGCATTATTCCGTGTCTGAGTGCAAGTATCGTTGACTGTGAATCGGGACTTTCAGTGATATTCCATCCGGTCATAACACCGGATTTTGCATCAAGAAAAGCTGTCAGATAAAGTCTGTGGACATTGCCGTTGTCATCATACGACTGTATGTCAAATGTGTGGTTATCTGCAATCCAGCAATCATTAGCCTCCAAATTATCATACATTCTCATTATATACGGTGAACATCTATCGCTGAACGCCTTTTCACCGTCACGGAGCAGGGTTTTCACCGCATATGCAACGTCTTTTTCTATACGTCTCCTGAATGTCATCTCACTGGGTATCAGGTCAAGCAATTCCGGATAAAATTCAGCTGTCCACTTAATCGTCGAACGATAACACAGTGAAACAGTCGGTTTGTTTTCGTCGAGCCATTCCCATAGAAAGTCGTTCCAGACAGGTTCAGGAATTACTGTATTTCCCCTGTTCCATGCACCACGCACACCTAAAATTCCGTCGAAATCGTCGTTTTTGTAAGCCGTCCACTTGCGGTAAAGAATACGTTCACTTATCTCAATGCCCTCATATTTCAGACGGCATTCTCCCACGAAATTGTGGTCAAACTCCGTCTTGCTTTTGTATTGTGAACGTCTGCCTTGCCATTCCTGAAGCAGTTCGCACCAGAAATTAAGTCTTGTGCGTTCATCAGCGGATAGTTCCTCAAAGCTCCTTGTTGATTTTCTTGTCTTTGGTTGCTTTTCGGGTTTTTCTTCCGTGAGTTCAGGTTCAAGCCCTGTATCTTTTTTCAGTCGGGCGTAGTATTTAGCTTGCAGGTCTTCCGGCAGGGCTGATACAGGTATCAGATACTTCATTCTGCCTTTGCAGTTAAGTATCTGCTCAGTTTGGATTTTTCCGTCTTTGCAATACTGTTGTATATATTGAACGGAGCAATTTTTTAGTTCCGCAAATTCGGCTACTGTTAAGTAATCCATATTTTCTCCTTTCTGCCGGAGCAGGTACGCTCCGACAAAAATTTCTTTTCAGGTATTGACATTTTCACTTTTTTGTGATACACTTAAAATGAACATTAAAGAAAGTGTGTTTCTTTCTCTAAGGTTTCGTTTTCCAGTTTCAAGGTAGTTATCACGTTGTCGAAATGATAGCCTTGAAGCTGGATTTTTTCTAAGTGTTTTATCAGATGTTCATTGATGTTCATAAACTTCTGTTTGTTGATTCTTACAGCATTTGGAAGTTCAGCATCAAGTTCCATACCGATAATAAACTCGGAAGTCGCCTGCTCCAGTTCAATAAGTTCTACAGTAATTTTATACTGTGTTTCAATATTGCCCTGAAGTTCGCTACTCATCACCATTCCAGCAAGTGAATTGACAGTTGAAGTCACGCTGTTCAGATAAGCCTATGCCTTACATAAAAAGTTCATACTTTTCACCTCTTTTCAGTTTTCAAGATTCTTTCAGCCTTTTGGCTGTGGGATAGGGCTGATTTCAGGCTCAACCCTTCAGAAGCCTTATTTTTACCTTATTTTGAAATCTACCAGAAAATTATTTTTTTGTTCTACTTTTCCGTTATCAAAAAGTAGATAATCAACGCTGATATTGAGGACAGTTGATATTTTTACAATCATCTGCATTGACGGATTGAACCAGCCCCTTTCCAGACGTGAGATATACGGCTGTGTTGCATGCACAAGTTCCGCAAGTTCAAACTGCGTGTAGCCAAGTTCTTTCCGGCGGTTTTTTATTTTCTGTCCGAATGTCATTTTAATTATTCCTTTCATGAAATTCTGCTGTCTGTACCTGATAAACGCTTACAAGCAACGCTGTTATCATATTCATAATTGCTTCAAACTGAAGTTTCTGAGATTTTGTCAGCGATTCAAATGTTTTGTTAAGTTCCTGTGGTGTCGGTGTACTTTCGTTCTTCATAATTCAAACTCCTTTCGTTTTATTCAGCTTTTGGCTGTTGCCTTGCTGTGAGATACGGCTGATTAAGGCTCAACCGTTCAGAAGCCTTTTAAAGTTTCTTTATAAGCGTGTAGCCATTTTCTGTCAAGTAATCCATCATTTCTTCTATAGGAAGGGAACAAACTTCAATTCCCTCTTCACCCACAGAAAGACGACGTACTAATTTGCATATGCCATTTTCACATTTTAAATAATGAGTTTTTTGCCGTTTACCAAGATATTTTCTTGTATAGCCCTTGTTTTTCATAAATTCATCATGTAAAACACTTTGTGTCTCTTCTTCGCTTATCTGTATCTTTATTGTTTCACCATCAAGCATATTGTCAAGGGTTTCAACAACACTTTCCCATTGAGTGTTAAGCCACTCACTGTGATTGATAATATGTTTTCTATGCAATCCGAGTAATGCTGCTTCATAAATTCTTGCGGTTTTTAAATCAAATTTTTTAATGCTATAACAAATGCTTATAATTTGCTTTATTTTGCCTTCAAGACGTTCACCATATGTTCGTGTAATAACATTTTTAGCAATTCCAACCTTTACAAGTCCATCAATGCTACGCATAACATAAACATGTACTGGTTCGCCTTCACAGATAATTTTTAACATTCTTTTCACCTCTTTTCTGTTTATTCGGCTTCGGGTTGTTTCCCTTGCTGTGATTATATAATACCACTTTTTGTTGCAATTGTCAATAGTTTTCGCAACTTTTTGTATTATTGTACAAATTAAAAGTTGTGTTTTTGTGCTAAATTAACAACTTTTTAGTTATATAAATAATAAAAATCGTTTTAGTATTGACAAACTGCAACTAAAAGTTGTATAATAATATAAAAGGAGGTGATAACATGGATATGAAAATAAAAAGGGGTCAAATACTGAAAGAACTTCGCAAGTCAAAAGGTTTAAGTCAAGCATTCTTTTCAAAAATGTTTGATATTTCATCAGCTGCATATCAAAAGTATGAATATGGAACAGCAGAACCTCCATTTGACACTCTCTGCAAGCTTGCCGACTTCTACGGAGTATCAACTGATTATCTTTTGGGACGAACTCCTGTAAAGCGAATGGCAACCGAAGAGACAGACCTATTTGCAAATATTGATGTAGCTGAACTTGAAAAACGAATTATAGAAAAGTATACAGCACTTAATGAAGAAATGAGAGCATTTTGTATAGACCTATTCAGACAGCAAACAGGTGTAATCATAACTGAAAATGGTGAAGTGCAACATGAGACACCACGCTCTGACATTCAACTTTCCCAAAACTTTATAAAAGCGATTGCAAGAAGTAAAAGCAACCCATTCCGTGAAGCTCCTACACCGGAACAGATAGCAAGCCTTACGCCCGTTCCAGAAGACAGCGATTTGTAAGTTTGCAAAGATTTTTCATCAAAGAAATGCCTTCGGCTACTATACTGATAGTCGGAGGTGTTTTTATGGCACATGATATTTACAAACAGGCAAGAGATACAGCATGGAAATTCCTGATTGATAACCATGTAACTTCCTTACCTGTAAAGCTTTCAGCTATTTGCCAGCAAAGAGGGATTTCTTTGCTTTATGACCATGACAGAAAGTGTTTGTCAGGAAACGAAAGAGGGTGTACATTTACTGATGCTGAAAAAGGATTTAGTATAATCTTGAAGCCTGATGACAGTATAGCGGTACAGCGATACACCATAGCCCACGAACTCGGGCATATTTTTCTTGACCACTTTAAAAACAAAACACTGAGTAGCTTTGATATGGAGTATCAGGCGGAACGTTTCGCTATTGATATTCTTGCTCCTGCCTGTGTTCTATGGGGACTGAATCTACATAATGCAAAAGATATTTCCGAAGTGTGCAATATTTCCATATCGGCATCACAAAGAAGAGCTGAAAGAATGAAGATACTTTACAATCGTAATAAATTCCTAATTTCTCCTATTGAAAGGCAGGTCTTTAAACAGTTTTCAAACTTTATAGCTCAACACAAATTGAAATAGCATAAATTTACTATTTGTATAAAAATAATATGCCAACCAGTTGGTATATCACCTTGTTTTAGTTGGTATATTGGTATATCATTTTCGCTTGTTAAAAGTAAATTGTCCTATGAATTTTCAGAAATTCTTAAAATCAATTTAAACGCTATTTTTCAGCATTTAAACACTTTTTTAAAATCTTAAAACACTTTTTAAACATTATTTAAATACTTTTTAAAGAAAAATTTAAAAA
>CAMWQI010000120.1 GCA_947176345.1 uncultured Ruminococcus sp. | reverse complement strand
TCAGGTTACATAGCATTCTTGATACCAAAGTAATAATACTTGATATTGTAGTTTCCTACATCTACAATTATAAATAAATCCTTGCCACGAACGGTGGATTTTATAAGACCCTTTGCATCGCCTGAAGAAAAACGGGGGCATTCGCTTTCAATAAGAAAAGTATCTGTTTCATAGCCAGCTTTTCCAGCCCATTCAACAAGGTACTTGTCGATTTTTGCACCGATTTCCTTAACGCTTTCCATAGCAATAATGCCCATAGGAGGAACGTTTGTCTGACCGAATAAATTTTCACTTGAAGCTGTCATAAAAATAATTTCCTTTCACTTTAATTTTTTACTTACAGAAATTTTCGATGTATCTTTCTATATCTTCCGCAACAATACGCTTTGCAGAATCAGCATTTTCCACTTCGTTGACTGCCGTTGCCTTGTGTTCCAGTTCCTTATACACTGTAAAGAAATGGCTCATTTCGTCAAAAATGTGCTTTGGTATCTGGTCAATATCTTTATAGATATTGTAGTTAGGGTCATCAAACGGAATGGCAATAATTTTGTCATCATGATGACCATTATCAAGCATTCTGATAACGCCGACCGGATAACACTTTACAAGAGTAAGAGGGATAAGTTTTTCAGAACATAGCACAAGAACATCAAGAGGGTCATTGTCGTCGGAGTAGGTTCGTGGAATAAATCCGTAATTTGCCGGATAGTGAGTTGAAGTATGGAGAATCCTGTCCATTTTTATAAGACCTGTGTCCTTGTCAAGTTCATACTTGATTTTACTTCCCTTGCCTATTTCTATGACAGCATAGAAATTTTCGGGAGTAATTCTTTTAGGGCTGATTTTGTGCCAGATATTCATTTGATTACCTCCGCATAAATCCGGAAAAAATAATCCGGAAAAATATTATCTGCTATTAATAAGTATACCATTTTTTCAGGATTTGTCAATAAGGCGGTGAAATTTCGTCAATATGATATAAAATATCCGTAATTACTGCAAAACTTTCAGCTTTTGTCACTTTTGAAAATTGTTAACAAATAATTAATTAGTCTGATAATTAATATATTATAATTCTATTGATTTTTTTGGAAAACTACTGTACAATATATATAAAGAGTTTTTTGAAGGAGATGAGACTAATGCCCGTTTACAGAGTTGCCGTAATTATTGCCGGAATAGACCAAAGCTACCAAAGTGAAATCCTGAACGGAATCTCCGCCTCCGCCACCGAATGTTCAATAAATGTAGAGGCTTTTATATCTTTTATCGGGTCAATGGGAAATCCTGTCCACGATACAGGGGAATTTAACATTTTTAATCTTCCTGATTTCAGAAATTACGATGGTGCTATACTTCTTACCAATACTATAGATTATCCGCCTGTTGTTGATAATATTATCAGCCGTATAAAATCCGCCGGCATTCCGGCTGTGAGCATGGATAACGATATTCCGGAACTATACCATATAGGCATTGACAATAAAAAAGCTATGCGTAAAATAACTGAACACCTTATAAATAAACATGGCTTTAAAAATTTCAGCTATATATCCGGACCGGCAGACAATCCGGAAAGTGCCGACAGGCTAAATTCTTTCCGTGAAGTGCTTGCAGAAAACAATATCAGTATTGACGAAAATAATATTTTTTATGGTGATTTCCGCGCACCATCAGGAAAAAACGGAGCTGAGTATTTCCTGAAACAATGGACAGAACTTCCCGACGCACTTATATGTGCAAATGATGTTATGGCGACTACCGCTATAAACCGCCTGATTGAAGCCGGATACAAAGTGCCGGAGGATATAGCCGTTACTGGTTTTGACAATACATACAATACAAATAATTATCAGATAGAAATAACTTCCGTAAAAAGACCACTGCAATTTTCCGGAAAACTTGCCTGTGAAATGCTGTTCAAACATTTCAATAATATTGAACAGGAAAGAAGTATTATTCTTGATATGTCGCCACATTTTACAGAAAGTTGTGGCTGTTCTCCGAAATCTCAATTTGACATTAACACTTTCAAGCAGTTCAATTATAATAATTATGCTAAATTTGAAAAATCACAAAGCTATATGGCGATGTTCAATCAACTTTCATGCGTACTGCTTGGGAGCAATACTTATGAACAGTATATCAACGCAATGAAAGATTTTGTTGATGAAATACGACCGGAGGAATTTTATTTCTGTCTTTGCGAAAACTGGAATGCTGAATCACTCACTGATGAAAATTCCTATCAGGAAAATGAAGATGCTCCGATACCGTCGGAATATACTGAAAATATTGTTGTACCTATAGCCTACCGACAAGGAATTTTCTATGAAAGTTCAGTAATCAGAAAAAGTGATGTTCTTCCGGCTGTGGCAAAAACACCAAAATCCGGACGTTTCTATTATCTTGTGCCTCTGCATTTCGGTACACGCTGTCTTGGATATATGGCTGTAATGAACCCCCGTGTGAATATTCACAATTCAATGTTTGAGACTTTATGTATAAGTATAAGCAATTCCCTTGAAAATATACGAAAACTTATGTGTCTTAATACCGCTGTAAAACATCTCCGGAAACTTTATGCACAGGACACTTTTTCAGGTATATACAACAGGAATGGCTTTATTAATGCTACCCGTGAGACTTACAATAACTGCATAAATGAAAAACGTGATGTTATGCTGATGTTTATTGACCTTGACGGACTGAAAACAATAAATGATACATTTGGTCATGATGTAGGTGATGTGGCTATATGCAATATCGCGGACGTTCTGCGTGTTTCGTGCAGTGAAAATGAGATATACTGCCGTTTCGGTGGTGATGAATTTATAGTATTTGCCTCCGATTACGGCGAATACGATGCAATGAAACTTACCCGAAAAATAGAGGAAAACATTAAAAAAATAAATAATACGGGATTGTACCCGTTTGAACTGAATGCAAGCACCGGCTACATAATAGCACAGCCGAAACCAAATGAAGATATATTCCATTTTGTGACGGAAGCCGACAAGGTGATGTACAAGCAGAAACGCCGGAAAAAATTGTCAAAATATCTCAAATCATAAAAAGAGACTGTAATATTACAGTCTCTTTTATTTACATTGAAAGAGTTATTTTTTTATCGCTTTTCTGATATTCTTCAACTTTTATTCCGCACTTCCGGAACATAAATTCTGATGCAGTTACACTTTCAGAACCGGCATATTTGTTGTCATAATATACAACTCTCTTTATTCCGGACTGAATTATAGCTTTTGCACACTCATTACACGGAAAAAGTGTAACATATAAGGTACAACCATTCAAAGAAGCGGCATTACGGTTGAGAATTGCATTTAGTTCAGCGTGGCATACAAACGGATATTTAGTATCAAGTGATGATTCAGCGGAACGCTCCCATGGCATTTCATCGTCATCACAGCCTCTGGGCATACCGTTATAGCCAACGGCAACTATCTTTTTTTCGTCATTTACAATACAAGCACCCACCTGCGTTGAATTATCTTTACTGCGTTCAGCGGACAGCATGGCAACTCCCATAAAATATTCGTCCCAGCTTATGTAATCAGTTCTTTTCATAAAAAACTCCTTTCATAAATATTTATTAATATTATAGCATATTATCCGGAGTATGTCAAGCTTACATAAGCGGTGAAACTATTTTAAGGATTGCACCAAAAAATTTATAGAAAAATTTTTCTTTTTTTATAGTTTCGGGGGTAACCTCACGGCATTTTTCAAGTGTTTCGCAAAAATCCTGCTCAATATCCGGAATACATCTTGTCTTGTACATATATGTTGCACATTCAAAATGATGATAAAGACTTCTGTAATCAAGATTGATAGTTCCCACGACAGCCTTTACATTATCGCAAGTCCAGACTTTAGCATGAACAAATCCAGGTGTGTATTCATATATCTTAACACCGGATTTTATCAGCGTTTTATAATGGGATTTTGCAAGTGCATAAGCCATTTTTTTATCGGGTACTCCAGGGAGAATTATTTTTACATCAACACCTCTCTGAGCAGCGAATTTCAATGCATTTTCAAGGGCATTGTCGATTATCAGATATGGTGTCATTATATGAACATAGCTTGTGGCACGGTTGAGAATATCCATATATACATTTTCACCGACTTTATAGTCATCAAGAGGACAGTCCGCATATGGCATAACAAAACCCTTACTTTCCTTGTTTTTGTAAGTTTCTGTAAGAAATTTGTCCCATTCTGGTGACTTTTCACTTATATTCCACATCTGCAAAAACATAAGCGTAAAACTCTGTACAGCCTCGCCTTTCAGCATAACCGCCGTATCTTTCCAGTGTCCAAAACGTTCTATTTTGTTTATATATTCGTCTGCAAGATTTATACCACCATTAAAAGCAGTTTTTCCGTCAATTACAAGTATTTTCCGGTGGTCGCGGTAGTTATAGTGTGTGGAAAGAAACGGTCTTATCGGTGAAAAGTTCTTACATTTTATGCCAAGTTTGTATACACGTTCTGGATAGTCAAATGAAAGTGTGGAAATTTCACACATTCCGTCATACATTACGCGTACTTCTACTCCCTGTTTAGCTTTTTCTTCCAGAACAGCAAGGATTTTTCCCCACATATAGCCCTCATCAAGTATAAAATATTCAAGAAATATAAATTTTTCAGCTTTCTGAAGCTCATCAATAAGTGCATCAAATTTTTCCTCACCGGACGAAAAATATGTAACATCAGTATTTGCATACACCGGAAAACAACCACTTCTGTTGAGATAATAGCACAAATCGTCTGTACACGAACTTATTATATCAATATCATTTATTACGTTGTTATCCTGTGGCAGTTTATCTTTAGTTTCATTAATTAAAAAATTAATTCGCTCTTTGAGTGCATAGTTTCCTATATCTTTTTTTGTAAACCACAATAAAGCACTTCCCGTAATCGGAAACATTGATATTAAAAAAAGCCATGTAAGTTTGCTTGATGAGTCCATTTCACACTGAAAAAGATATACAATCATGATTATTGAAAACAACGCCTGAAAAATTGTAAAATGCGGGAAATATTCAGAAAACCATGCATAAATAGCAAGTAGCATGAATATCTGAAATGCTATAAGTGCGCCTATTATCAGCATACGACTGAATACAATTTTTAAAAATCCTTTCTTTTTTTTCGGGATAAGTTTTATTATTTTTTCATTTTCCATTTAAAATCTCCTTGTTAATGCGGACGTATACACAGAAAGATATATCTTTGATTTCTGTGCATTCAGCAAGGAAAAAATCGTTTCTGCTGAATTTCGGAAAAAACACATCTCCATTATAATCAGAATGAATTTTCGTAAGATATATACGGTCGGCAATATCAAGCCCCTGCTGATATATTTTTCTGCCTCCACAAAGAAAAATGTCATTTATATTGTGTTTTTCTGCATATAAATGGGCTGTTTCCAATGCACTTTCAAAATCATGTGCAGTTGTAAGATTTTCTGCATGAAAGTTTTTTGTCGTTGATATTATAATATTGTATCTTTCCGGCAATGGAAATCCTATATCTTCAAAAGTATTTCTGCCCATAATGACAATATTTCCGGATGTTATTTTCTTAAAATAAGCCCTGTCTTCCGGAAAATCCCACGGAATTTTCCCCCCTGCTCCTATTACACCGTTTTCCGCTACTGCTACAATTATGTTAATCATTTTTTTCTGTCATTTCTGAATTTTTCAGATACTTTTCAAAAAGCTGTGAAACTGTAATATTAAAAACAGGGTGGCGGTAATAAGGCACAATTTCACTTACCGGTTTCAGCACAAAATAGCGGTTGCACATATCAATATGTGGAATTGTCAAATCCGGAGTATCTATAATTTCATTGTCATAAAAAATAATGTCAAGGTCAAGAGTACGCTCGCCCCACCTTATTTTTCGGGTACGTCCGAAATTATTTTCTATAGAATGCAGAAATTCAAGCAGACTATCCGGAGAAAGATATGTATGACAGAATAAAGCACCATTCAGAAAATCTGCCTGTTCAGTGTAACCGTAAGGTTCTGTTTCGATTAATTCCGAAACTTTAATATCTTTCACATAACCGCTGTTTTCAAGCTGTCTTATGGCGGTCTCAATATAATTACGGCGGTCTCCCATATTTGAACCTAATGCAATAACTACATCATGCCAGCTCCTGTGAACTTTCACAGAAACAGACTCAAATTCCATTTCAATTGGTGCTTCCGGTTTTTTTATTTCAATGTCAACGCCTTTAACAAGTGGAAAATTTTTCAGAATTTCAATAGCCATATTATTCGCAACAGTTTCAATCAACTTAAATGTATTTTTTGTCATTATATCGCGGATAAATTCACATACACTTCCATAATCGGTGGAACATTCAAGTTCATCAAGAGTACCCGATTTTTCAGTATCTGTATACAAAACGGCATTTACAAAAAAATTCTGACCATTTATATTTTCATGCTGAAAAACACCATGATGTGCAAATATTTTAAGATTATCAATACGTATTTCGTCCATTTTTATATCCTTTCATTATAGCAAGTGTCATTTTTACTGCACGTGCATTTGCCTTTACATCGTGAACCCTCACAATTGATACGCCTTTCAGAACACCGGCAACGGTTGTTGCTATAGTACCCTCAACCCGTTCATCAGACGGAAGATTAAGAGTGATGCCAATAACAGATTTTTTTGACGTGCCTAAAAGAACCGGCAGATTAAAATGATTTTTAAATTCATCTATTCGGTCAATTGATTCAAGATTATTTTCATAGCTTTTTGCAAATCCTACCCCTATATCAAGAATAACATTATCACGAATTATACCGGATTTTTCGGCAATTTCTAAAGATTTTTCCATATCTGAAATTACATCTTCAAGAAAATTTCTATAATTTTTATCTGTTCGATTATGCATGAGACAGCACGGCAGATTATTTTTTGCTATAATTCGGGACATTTCGCCATTATCATATTTCAGCCCCCATATATCATTTATCATATCTGCACCGGCTTTTATTCCTGCCAACGCAACTTTATATTTATATGTATCAAGCGAAACGGGAATATCAAACTCCGATTTTACGGCTTCAATGACCGGAACTATTCTTGAAATTTCCTCATCATCAGAAATTTTTACATAATCCGGACGTGTAGACTCTCCACCTATATCAATAATATCTGCACCATCTGAAATCATCTCCCCTACTCTTTTTAAAGCGGAACTCATATTATTGAATTTTCCACCGTCTGAAAAAGAATCAGGCGTGAAATTCAGAATACCCATTATATAACAATTATTTTTAAAATCAAAATTTTTATTTCCTATAATCATATCAAACCTCTATTTTCATATTTTTTTTGTTTGCCGACCAGTAACATTCGTCTTTAGCAGAACACGCAAAACACAAACGTGATTTTTTATCAGCTTTATAAAAAATATATTCCGGAGAATCGGAGGGGTTATCAGGATTGCGATGGTTTTTGATAAGAGACAGAATTAAATTTTTCATATCTTCATAAC
>CAMWQI010000119.1 GCA_947176345.1 uncultured Ruminococcus sp. | reverse complement strand
GAATTATATTGTTGAATGCGGTTATGATGCTAATTTCGGTGCAAGACCGTTGAGAAGATTTATTCAGCGGAATGTTGAAACTCTTGTTGCTAAAAAAATTATCGGCGGTAATTTAAGTTCTGGAGATACAATTGATGTAACAATTGAAAACGGTGAATTATCAGCAGAATAAAGCATATTATAATATATCCGGTATATTTTATTTTGCCGGATATATTTTTTAAATTTATGAAAAAACGTGAATTTATTAGGTGATTTGAATAAAAATATTCCCATGTATAGCCAAATGTAAGGCATTTTGCGGTTTTTTTTCTAATTGCTTGACAAATTGAAATAAACAGTATATAATTCAAATGTCAGCAAAAAGTGATGTTATTCTGAAAAAAGATGTCATCACTTGTCGTCCCGACAGGGACGGGATTAAAATAAATTGTAAAATTTTATTAATGGAGGAAACAAAAATGACAAAAACCGAATTAATCAGTGCAGTTGCTGAAAAGACAGGTTCTAAGAAAAAGGACGCTGAAGTTGCTGTAAACACAATTTTTGCTACAATCACAGAGGAACTCGCTAAGGGCGAAAAGGTTTCTATCGTCGGTTTCGGTACTTTTGAAGTACGTGACCGTAAGGAAAAGCAGGTTATCAATCCGCAGACAAAGGAAATGATGACTGCTCCTGCTTCAAAGGCTGCTGCTTTCAAGGCTGGTCTCGCTCTTAAGAGTGCTGTAAACAAATAATTTAAGGAGGTCATTTTTATGGCTGGAAGACCACGAAAAAATGCAACTAAGTCTGTAAAATCCACTGCAAAGACAACAAGGGCAAAGAAAACTACTGCAAAGGCAGAAGTTGTTGAAACTCCCGTTGTTGAAGAAGTAATTGTTGATGCACCTGTTGTTGAGGAAGTAATTGCTGAAACTCCTGTTGCTGAAGAAACAATCATTGAAGCACCCGTTGTTGCAGAGGAAGAAACAAAGGCAGAACCCGTTGAAGAAGTAAAGCCGAAAAGAAAGTATACAAGGCGTGCTAAAACAGAGGAAACACCTGTTGTTGAAGAAGAAAAACCTGTTGAACCTAAGCCGAAAAGAAAATATACAAGGCGTGCTAAAACAGAGGAAACACCCGTTGAGGTTGCTGAAACTCCGGTTGAAAATACATCAGCTCCTAAACTTGAAGCATATATTCAGGGAGCAGGTGCTGAAAGGTCTTTTGAAGAACTTGCTGAAATCGCTACAAAACTTTCAGGCGTTAAATCTCCTAAGTCCGTAAGTCTTTATATAAAGCCTTACGAAGATGACGGTACAGCTAAAGTTTACTATGTTGTAGACAAAAAAGCAGGTCACTTTAATCTTTTCTGATTAAATAAACAAAAATCCCTTGTCTTTAATGACAAGGGATTATTTTATAAAATAAAGAAACATGGAAATCAATTTTCAAAACTTTTTGTATTTCGCGTGTGACTTTTTTGTATTTCGTGTGTAATTTTTTTTGATTTTGCGTGGTAAAAAAATTTTTACAGATTTTTTTATTTTTAAGATTATTTTAAGAAATTCATAATATAATCATAATCATAGAAAACACGGAGCTGAAAAATTTTCCGTGACAAAATGACTTTTTAGGAGTATGATTATTATGAAGAAATATAATATAAAAAAATTCATTGCTGGTATCTCCACATTGTGCGTAATGGCACAGGCACTGCCGGTTATGAGTTCAGCCGTTGATATAATATACGGCGATGCCAATGAAGACGGCGTGACAAACGTTTCCGATGCTGTATTTATAATGCAAACTCTCTCAAATCCGAACGAGTATAAGCTTACGGCAAAGGGCATGGATAATGCCGATGTCTGCAACAGAGGAGATGGCGTAACCGCTTCCGATGCACTTTCTATACAGAAACTTGGTATAAATCTTTTAGACACTCTCCCTGAAAGCTGGCTGAATACACCCGTTACCGACAGCGCAAAAATTCATCTTAATGGTGATTCAATCAAGGTTGATGGTGACTATGCAGAAGTAAAAGGCACAACTGTTACTATCACACATTCGGGTACTTTCTATGTTGACGGAACACTTAATGATGGGCAGATTAATGTAAATATTCCCGATGAAGTGGCAGACCCTGAAACAGTTAAAATATTCCTGAACGGCGTTAATATCACTGGTAAATCAGCACCGGCAATTCTTGTTACAAATGCTGAAAATACTTCAATAAATCTTGTTGACGGTACAGAAAACTCTATTTCAGATGGCGACACAGCTTATGCCGGAGACAATCTGGGCAGTGCTGTAATTGAGGCAAAGGACGACATCACAATCAAGGGCGAAACTGCCGGAACTGGTATTCTTAATATTACCGCAAATACACAGGACGGAATTGTCTGCAACAATGATATTAAAATCAATGGTGGTATAATCAGTGTTACAACTCTTAATGCAACAGATAAGACCGATGCCATAAAAGGCAAGAAATCTGTTACTATGAAAGACGGTACACTTAATATTGATGCAGAGGGCGACGGCTTAAAGTCTTCAAAGGGAAATGTAGCAGTTCAGGGTGGTTTGCTTAACATAAAAGCAGGAAATGACGCTGTTCAGGCAGAAACAACTATTGATATTTCAGGCGGTACAGTAATTGCAGGTGGTGACAGAGGACTTACAAGCGTTACTGGCACAAATATTACTGGTGGTACAGTTGTTGCTACTGCTACTGATAATCAGACAGATTCTGCCCTTATGTCCGGAACTACTCAAGGTACAATGCTGTTAAATTGCATTGCATCTTCTGAAACAGATGGTTGCTGGAAAAAGGCTAACGCACTTACAATTGATGGCGTTGTTGACTTTACAAAATGGGAGAAAAAATATGCTTATGTTGTTATAAGCTCTCCTAAGTTATTAAGTGATTATTCGTATATGTTAAATAATGCTTCAACAGGTGCTAATGCTTCATACGGCAAAACTAATTCTACAGTATTCAAAATGACTGGAGCTGTTACTGTATTCGATGATGTAAATCCTGTTGGAAATGGTTCAGTCATTACACCACCGTCCACATCAGATTCTTACACAATTACTCTTAGTGGTACTTCAATTCTTACGGACGCTCCGGCAGACGTTGCAAGCGTTGAAAATAACGTCCTCACTATAAAGAAACCCGCTGTAATAAGTGTTTCCGGTGAAAACAACGGCGGACAGATTGTTATTGACGTTGACAAGACAACATATCCCGACGGTGTTGTGGAACTTGATTTGAACGGTGCAAGCCTCACTAATGAAAGTGTCGCTCCGATATATGTTGCCTCAATCGGCGATGAAGTGCAGATTGTAGCAAAAAGCGGAACGAATAATACAATTTCGGACGGAACATCACATACTGATACATACACCGACAGCGACGGAAATGTAAATCAGATTAACGGAGCTATTTTCGCCCGTGATGACCTTAAAATAAAAGGTTCTGGAAATCTCACCGTAAATGGCAACACAGCAGACGGAATTGTTTCAAAGAATGATTTGAAAATCTACAACGGAAATGTTACAGTAAATGCCGTTGACGACGGTGTAAGAGGCAAGGACAGTGTTACTATCGGTAACGATACAGCTACAGATTATTCAACACTTAAACTAACAATAAATACGCAGTCCGGAGACGGTATAAAGTCTTCATCTGCCGAAACAGGTACAAAGGCTTATGGTGTTGTAACTATTAACGGTGGTACTGTTGACATAAAATCATATTCCGACGGCATTCAGGCTGAACAGGACTTCATAATGAACGGCGGAGACCTTAATATTTATACATATCAGGGTTCGGAATATACCGGTAGTGGTTCGTCATCTTCCGGTAACACAGGCTGGGGCGGAGGCTTCGGCGGTGGCATGGGAGGTATGCAGGACGGCAACTCCAATAAGACGGATATTTCCGCTAAAGGTATAAAGTCTGTAGGTATATATGATACTGCCGGTACTACATGGCAGAGTGGCGGAAATATCACTATTAACGGCGGTAATATTACTGTTGATTCTTCAGACGATTCACTTCACTGTGGCGGACAGATGAATATAAACGGCGGTACTTTTAAACTTTCAAGTGCTGACGATGCACTTCATTCTGACCATGATTTGATTTTAGGCAAAGACGGCGGAGCTTACAGCGATTTCAATATTTATGTGCCTAAGTGTTACGAGGGTGTCGAGGGTGGCAACATATATCAGCACAGCGGAACAGTAGTTGTAAAAGCCGACGATGACGGTTACAACGCTGCCGGTGGTGCAGACGGTTCAGGCTCAGGAAACAATACCGGCTGGGGTCAGGGTGGCTTCGGCGGTGGCATGGGCGAAGGAAACAACGTCCTTGAAATTTCAGGCGGTATTGCTATTGTGCAGTCCGCAAGCGGTGACCATGATGCATTTGATTCAAACGGCAATCTTACTGTTTCAGGTGGTGTTGTAATCGCAAATGGCAATGAACCTCTTGACTGCGATGGTACAAAGAATACTTCGGGTGGTACAGTTGCAACAGTATCTCAGGGAGGAAGTAGCGTTTCCGCAGATACACAGTTTACAATTGCAGATGAATCGGGAAATGTAATTGTATCATTCACAACAATGCAGGCTATGGGTTCACCGTCGCTTAGCAATTCAAGCCTCAAATGCTACACAGGTGGTACAATATCCGGTGGCACTGACCTTATACTTTCAGATGACACACAGATAGTTTACGGCAATGGAACTATTTCAGGTGGTACTACAGTTACTACAGGTTCGTCTTCCAGTGGCGGAAACTGGGGCGGTCGCTGGTAATAATAAGAAATTTCAGCTATAGCATTTGTGATTTTCAGTCATAAATGCTATGGCTTTTCTGTTGACAATTTAACGGCTTTGATGTATAATTATTACTAAGATAAATCGGAATTTAGAGGTGAATTTATGAAAAGATGGAGTTCGTTACAAAGGGAATTATATAAAATCATTGATGAGCGAATCAAATTTCAAATTCATCTTTCTAAATACAGAATGGATAGCCAATACGGTTCGACTGATTTGCCACGATACTGGATAACTTTTGGTGATGAAATAATTTTTGACTATCCAAAACAATTTGTGGATGCGACTGCAAACGGTAATTTTTTAAAGAATTTAAGCGGAAAAAAACAATATTATCCCTATGAAACAGACATTTCGGATATATCAAATCTGATTCGGGAATATATTGATACCCCAAAAGATATAGTTTTTCAAAAACATTTTAAAAATGATAATTGGGGGTTGATAAATATTTTCAAAGCCGCTGACAAACGAATAGGAAAAAGACGGCTTGAATTGTTGAAAAGAAAAACGAATAATAAAGCTGCTATGAAAATAATAAAATGCAGATTATACAGTGATAAATTCTGATTTAGAGGTGTGAAAATAATGACAAGAAAAGAATTTAAAGATATATGGAATATAGATGAGTTGGAACTTTCCCCAAGTAATGCTATGAACTATGTAAGGGCTGAAGTGAAATATAAAGATGATAATCTTCTGTTAAACTTTGACCTGTTTACTGAAGATGAGGTTTACGCTTTAGGCTATGATTTTTTCAGACAGCTTAAGGAAAAAATATCCGGACTTGACGATATTTCAAAGAAAATAATAACTGAGCAGGAATTAAACTGGAATGATGTTGAGTTAAAATTATCGGAAATAAGATTACGAAAACCGTATAATAATGACGAGGGATTTTATCATTGTTTTGCACTGACTTATTATGGCGGGGACTTTTATGACGATGATTGTTATGATGATGATGATAATCTGATTGATGATTCTTGTCCTGATTTGTTATCAATTCATGTATGCTTTGATAAAAACTTTAATTTCGTAGAAGCATTTGTTGAAGCAGAAATGATTGACTGATTCGTTCATCGCTAAAGGATTTCGATAATGCAAATTTTGATTTATGCGAGTAAATGTAACGGCTTTGATGTATAATTATTACTAAGATAAATCGGAATTTATCGGTATGAATCCAAAACAAATGACATATTAAACAATATAAGGAGGCTACTATGGAGTGTAACAAAATAAATACGTATTTTTCGGTCGATTTCAGGATTAAAAATAAAGGTGAAGCTTGTTTCAATATATTTCCTGAAACGATATTTACTGATGAGCAGCTTGACGAGATAGAAACTGCAATAGATTCTATGTGGAATAAATATTTCCCTATGTGTCTGAGCCATCAGCGTCATGATAAAGATATTGTGTGTATTTTTGCAGATTACCAATACTGTGAAGAGAAACTCTATGATGAAATATTAGAAAGTTTTCTGAAAGTATTCAACAATATCTCAGGAATCAAAAAATTAATCATTAATGATGGCAGTATTATCATGGATGATGAAGATGCAGAAGCAGACGAATACAGTAAATCCGGAGAAGCTGGCTGGGACGAATTTCTGGGCTTGACACAACTTGACCTTAACTATACCGCCCATGCTGAAGGAATAGAAGGTGAATGTTTTGATTACAATGTTTATTTTACTGATGGTACTGCCGACAAGAAGAAAGTAGATGCTGTACGAAATGCCATACAAGATTTCGATTTCAAACTTACAGACAATGATTATGCCGGCTATTTAAATGTTTCATCAGAAAATGACAAGGTTTTAATTTATCTTGATTTGGGGAATGTTGAACCTAACAATGAGAATAAGGTTATTCATGGTATACTTCTTGCTCTTAATAGCGTTCAGGGTATCAAAAAAGTAATCATCAATGAGTAATAATTTAAACATTGGATAAATTCTGATTTATGCGAGTAATCGAATATCAACAATAATCCCCTAAGCAGTTATCATTAAATTAAAAAGGAATGATTTTTCAGTGAGTAAACTTTTCGGATATATAAAACAGCCTGTTTTTGAAAAATGGCATATTACTCAACAAATAGGGTCGGGAACTTACAGTGAAGTCTATGAAATAAAGTCCGGAAATGAAACGGCGGTTATCAAGGTAAAGCCAGTTTTTGCAGAAAATTCGGAAAGTCTGAAAAGAAAAATTGCCGTTTCAGAACGTGAGGCGGTTATAATGGACAGCCTGAAAGAATGTCCATATATTGTGCAGTATCAGGGGAAAACTATTCAGAAAATTTCTGATTTGAAATATCTTTTTATTATAAAATTGGAAAAATTAAAACCTCTTGCAGAGCAGGAAAGTATTTTTATGTCGGAAGAACGTGTCATAAAAATTGCCCTTGATATAGCCAAAGCCCTTGAATATGTACATAATTCGGGAGTAGTTCATTGCGACGTAAAGCCGGATAATTTTTTTATTTCCCGTGACGGAATTTATAAATTAGGTGATTTTAATATTTCCAATTATCAGGGTTTTGAAAGAAGTATTTCCGGAAGTCACGGCTATACCGCACCGGAAGTATATACTTGCAGTACATATGATTTGCGGAGTGATATATATTCCTATGGGATAAGTATAAAGCAACTTATGAAATGCAAATGTTCTCCGGAATTTACAGAAATAATTTTTAAAGCCTGTTCACCGGACGTGCAGACAAGATACCAG
>CAMWQI010000118.1 GCA_947176345.1 uncultured Ruminococcus sp. | reverse complement strand
ATATTTTTTATTATACCATATTTTTATTCTATTGTCAAATAGGATAACTATATATGCTTTTTCCTTATGTGAATAAATAAGTTCAGCATTCTGCATAAGTTCACGATGTTCAGAAAAAAATTCCTGTAAGGTATTTATATTACGGCTTATGCTTTTTGTAGAAACACCATATTCATTTGACAGTCTTTTCACAGAAATACTTTCACCATGCAATGCCCTGAAAAATATTTCCAGCAGTCTTGTATTTTTATCACTTTCCATATTACAACACCTTTCTGTTGATTATATTTACATTATATCATTTGTATGGGACATACGGGTGTCTGTTCATAAACAATTTACAATTTAAAATGAATTAAAATAGATATTAAAACCAAAAAATATATTATCATAGAAAATTTCTAAGGGAGTGTTAAAAATGAACTATCTGAAAATCGAAAAAGTAACAGGCAGAGAAATTCTCGATTCAAGAGGAAATCCCACTGTAGAGGCTGAAGTCTATCTTTCCGACGGAACTGTAGCAAGAGGTACAGCCCCCAGTGGTGCATCAACCGGAGAATTTGAGACTCTCGAATTACGCGACGGCGATAAGAACAGATATGGTGGTAAAGGTGTATCAAAAGCAGTTAAGAATATCAATACTGTGATAAATAATACTGTTTCCGGCATGAATGCTACTGATATATATGCTGTAGACAAGGCTATGATTATAGCAGATGGCACAAAAGATAAATCCAATTTAGGTGCAAATGCTATTCTTGCCGTATCAATAGCAACTGCAAAAGCCGTTTCTGCTTCAATTAATATTCCTCTTTACAGATTTATCGGTGGTATTCAGGGAACAAAACTTCCTGTTCCTATGATGAATATTCTTAACGGCGGTGCACACGCTACAAATACGGTTGATATACAGGAATTTATGATTATGCCTGTAGGTGCACCGTCATTCAAAGAGGCACTCCGGTGGTGTGCGGAAGTATTCCATGCACTCGCTAAAATCCTTAAAGACAAAGGACTTACTACATCGGTAGGAGATGAGGGCGGTTTTGCACCTGACCTTTCAAGCGATGAGGAAACTATTGAAACTATTCTTGAGGCTGTAAAATCCGCCGGCTATGAACCGCGAAAAGATTTCATGATTGCTATGGACGTTGCATCTTCTGAATGGAAAGATAAGGAAAAAGGCATAGGTTTCTACAGACAGCCTAAATCACAGAAAACTTTCACATCTGATGAACTTATTGCACACTGGGAATCTCTTGTTGATAAATACCCGATTATTTCCATTGAAGACGGTCTTGATGAGGAAGACTGGGAGGGCTGGCAGAAAATGACCGCTAAACTTGGAAATAAAGTTCAGCTTGTCGGTGATGACCTGTTTGTTACAAATACTGAAAGACTTTCAAAGGGAATAAGTTTCGGAGCAGGAAACTCAATTCTCATAAAACTTAATCAGATAGGTTCTGTATCTGAAACACTTGAAGCTATTAAAATGGCGCATAAAGCCGGATATACAGCTATTTCCTCACACCGTTCAGGTGAAACTGCTGATACTACAATTGCAGACCTTGCGGTTGCACTCAATACTTGCCAGATAAAAACCGGTGCACCATGTCGTTCAGAACGTGTTGCAAAATATAATCAGCTTTTAAGAATTGAAGAGGAATTAGGTGAGTCTGCCGTTTATGCGGGAATGGACGCATTTAACATACGAAACGCAAAAAAGTAACACGCCAAACCCAAAAAAGTCACAAGCGAAATACAAAAAAATCCCCCTTGTCCTATAAGGACAGGGAGAGATTTTTTTATATCTGATATTTCATAATCTTGTCAACGACTTCCTGTGTAATGGGCTGTGGTTCAAAGACAGGGCGGTTTATAAAATAGCCCTGCAACAAATCAACACCACATTCAATAACGGTTTTCAGTTCTGTTTCAGTCTCAACGCCCTCCGCAAGAACTTTTATATTTTTAGTGCGGGCAAGTTTCACGATATTTTCAATAATAGTACGTCTGCTCATGTCTTTGTCACAGCTACTTATTATTGAACGGTCAATTTTTATTATATTCGGGTGCAGTTTAATAAGTGCATAATCACTGTTATAGCCTGTACCGAAATCATCAAGTGCAAGATGAGCGTTCCACTTTTCAAGGCGTTTCAGCTTACGCATATTGAAAGCTTCATTATCTTCCTCACCCTCCGTTATTTCCATAACTATTTTAGAGAGAATGCCTGCATTTTCTTTTTCAACTATATCTATATCGGGATGTTCAAGAACGGAATTTGAGATAGTATTCACAAAGATATATGCTTGTTCTGAAATATTTCCCATTTTACGTTGTTTCCGGAATGCTCTTAATGCCTCAATCCATGTAAGGCGTTCAATTTCATAGAGTTTTGCCCCCGTCTTTGCAATTCGGAGCAGTTCAGCGGGAGAATGAAGTATAGCCGACTGTGGTCTCATAAGTGCCTCATAGCCGTAAACTTCGCCTGTCCTTGCCGATATAATGCTATGAAAAGCATATCTTATACGACATTCGTCAATAATCTTATTCATTTCCTCAACGCCCGTAATAAGAACGGAGTCTTTAGCATAAGCATTCATATCAAATTCAGTTATTTCACCTTTTGTAGTATGCTTTATTGTATACATTGCAAAATCAGCATACTTCATAAGGAGTTCCAAAGAAGTGGAGTCATCAGGATACCACGCTATGCCGGCACTTGCTCTTATCTTGTAATGCGTTCCGTCCGAAAGCAGACAGTAACTGTTAATGAGTTTTTCACGGACTGTATGAATAACTTCCCATATTTCGTCTTTTGACGAATAACCATGCAGGCATACATTAAATTCATCTCCTGATAATCTTGATACTATGCCATTATATTTTTTAAATTCTTTAAGGACATTAGCAGCGGTTTTTATATAATCATCACCAAAATCGTGACCATACGTATCATTTACGTATTTTAGATTATCAAGGTCAAGCATTATGATACAGGCAATGCCTAATTTTTCCGGTTGTCCGAAAAGGTCATTTACTATATGATAATATGCATGGCGGTTAAGAAGTCCCGTTGTGCCATCATAGTCGCGTTCGTACTCAATACGCTGTCTTTCAAGTATAATATTGGTTATATCCTGTAGTACGCCTATAATTTTATTACTGTTGCATACAACGCTTATTCTCATCCATACATTACTGCTTTCCTTTTTTTCTATACAGTATTCCTTAGAAAAGCTTGTTTCCGTATCGGTTAATTTTTCAGATAAACATTCAGTAATAATCTGTCGTGTTTCTTTGGCAATTATATTTTCAAGAAAAAGCTGTCTGCTTATTACAATATCTTCCTGATACTTCACGGAAAGATTAAGGAGTTTCAGCATACTTTGTGCCACAAAAACACTGTCGTCCATGCTATCATACATGAATGTGCATAGTCCTACATCTGCAATACGTATCATTTTTGATACCTGTGATGAAAAACTGTGTACATCTATCTGTAACTGTGTTATAGCGTCTGTCAGTTTATCAAGTTCATATATTTTAGTTGACTGAAATCTTATAGCCTCATTGTATTCACGCTTTGAGTTCATAGTCTTTATTACCGCTGAAATAGGCTTTGCAACGTTATTACAGCTTATAGCCATTACTACAATACTTATGGCGATTGAAATAAGTGCGGAAATAATCATCATCTTTATCAGGTTGCTGAAAAGGAAAAGAACATCACTTTTTTCAGCCACTGAAATCAACGCCCATTGTTCTTCAGCATAAATACTTTCGGAGTTATACAAGTTCATTACCTGTATGTTTCCTACAGCATCTATATCGGATTTCAGGGGAAAACTATACATATTTTCGTCAAGTTGCTGGTCAGGTCTCAATGTATCCTGTGAGCCGATAAGTCTGTTGAAAGACGTTCCGGAGTGCATACGTATATTGAATATATCTGAATTATCCATGCCATTACACAAAACATAACAGGCACTTTCGCTCACAAAATCATTAGGCGGAAGATTTACAAGTATAGTCTTTTCCGTGAGACCTATTCCAAGTACACCATACACTGTTCCGTCGTCTGCAATAAGCGGAACAGTATATTTCATACTGCCTGTACTGTTATGGCTTATGCTTGAAAAACCACTCCAGTAGCCAAGCCTTTCAATAGGCATTGTATTGTTTTCCTGTGCATTCTGTATAGTCTTGTAATAAAAGTCATAATTCTGCATATCTTGCGGGTCGGCTTCCATACGTGCTTTCCAGCCGGAGTCAAGTATTATCCCGAAATCCTTTGAAATGGACGAATAGCCCATTTCCATGAGTAAGTCCTTATAGCCGGAATCTGTTGATGTGTCAAGGTCACGTAAATACATACCGGCTTTACTGTCAATGTTATTGCTGTTATTATAAAGGTCTCCTGTTTCAAGAATAATAAATACATCGTTTACAAGACTTCTTCTCAACAGATATATTATGCTGTCCACAGAACCTTCAATTATCTGACGATTAAGCTCCTTGTCTGTTTTCAGTTGTGAAATATCTGTATTATTTTCTTCAAGTATTTCACGAACAATATTATTTATTTCACTTGCGTACTCATTGACAAATGGAATCTTCTGGCATAGTTCCTTTTCAACATAGCTTGTTCTGTTTCGGGTTTTTTCAATGAGTGTATCATATGCATATTTTTTTATAAATGAAAATTCACCGCCGATTGCAAGCACGGAAAAAAATGTGACAAGCTGAAACACTATGAGAATAAGCATAGGAATAAGCAGACGTGTGAGCATTTTCTGTGTTTTTGGAATTTTTTTTGTTGGTTGGTTAAAATCCTGCTCCATATTACCTCCTTTCAGAGTGTACGGGCATTGTTACAGACCCGACACATCATGCAGACCTGCTGAAAATTCATTGTACCATTCATTAAATGCCTCATCGGAAACATATTCCTCAAGTACTTTTTCACGGTCTTCACCGCTGTGAATGCGTTCATAGGCTTCATCATGCGAAGTCTGTGCCGTATCCTGAATATAGTCACCGATAAAGTTTCTTGTCTCTGCTGTATTGTCAAACGGCTTTGCAGTATAGAGATTGTAATTCTTGATTTCATCAACGGCAACCGTAAGTGCATCAATGAGTATTGAGTTTTCCGTACCCGATTCGTCAGACTTGATTATTTCCATATCATTGGCATCTTTCATTACAGGCATATAACCTGAACCTACAGAAAATGAAACGTTCCGTTCTTTTTCCGTGAACCATTTCAGGAATACAGTACAGGCATATTCGCTTGTTTGGTTTGATTTTGTGACAACCATTCCTGCACCCTGCTGTACAAGATATGGGTCTGTACCCTCAAAGTTAGGCACAGGCATTACAAGTGACTCTATAGGATAGGAATACTCATCATCTATAGTGATAGAGTCCGGAAAATATGCCGAACCTGTAGTGGAACAGATAAGTGCTATTATCTCACCTATTTTAGCATCGTCACTCCTGAAACGGCTTTGTGCCGTAAAATAGCCTTTTACATATGGAACATAATAATTATCCCATAGCCTCCGGACTGCTTTTTCGTCTATATTCAAGGTGAATTTTCCGTTTTTCTGTGTAACAAATTCTGCACCAAGCTGTTTAGCACCAACAAGCATATAGTTAGCAACGGAGTCACGACCGAAAAAGGCTTTTCCGTCGTTTTCAATATCAGGAGTGAGATTATCAGTATATTCATAATACTTTTCTGCTGTGTCAACAACGCTTTCCCACGTTTTGAGGTCATCGGTGCTTGTATTAGTAGCATCAGCGAATTTTTCCCAGTCGGTAAGATTAAGCATCATAACTTCTGTACTCTTTGCTGTCGGGAAAATTTTCAGTCCGCCGTCCGCACTTATTCTTCCCTCTTCTATGTAACCATCAACATATTCTTCAAGTTCTTTTTCAGTGAAATAATCCGACAAATCCACAACACTTCCAAGTTTATCAGCAATATAGGCAGTCTCTGAATATGCAGTGAACATATCCGGCACTTCATCTGAACCTGCGTCCTGTCTTATTGAGGCAAGCACACTATCGGAAAGTTCATCTATACTGCCCTTGCTGTAAGCCTCAATAACTATTCCTTTTTCACGTCCTACAGTTTCATTAAATTCTATTATTTCATTGTCAAAAATTTCCTGCTGTACTCCGTTATAGTAATGCCATATAACAACAGTAGTCGGCTTTTTAGCATCAAGACCGTAACTCTTATCAGATTTTGATTTTCCACACCCTGTACAGACTGACGGCACTATACAAAATGCTGAAATCATAGCTGTTATTTTTTTAATATTCATAATAAATCTCCTAATAATACCGGATATTCCGAAACAAAATGATATATATATACTATCACAAATATTCCGGAGTGTCAAGAAACAATTTGTAAATAATAAATAAATTACGTAGTTGAATTTTTAAAGTACATCATCATTTCATTAGTGAGACTGTAATCATCTGTCTGTCCGGAAATATCCTTTTTATCTGTCCATACTGCACTGCTGAGTTCGCTTTTGTCAAGGGTTATATCATCGTTTCCGTCAACTTCACAGAAAAATCCGGCAAGTATTCCGCCGGAAAATCCCCACGGTTGCGACTTGTAATAATGTATATTCTTTACCTTGATGCCGACTTCCTCCATAACCTCACGACTGACGGTTTCTTCCAGTGTTTCGCCTATTTCCGTAAAACCTGCAACAAGAGCATTGCAAGTCACTCCTCTGTTTTTGACATAGTGTGTTATAAGGAGCTTTTCACCGTTTACTACACCGACAATTACAGCCGGATTAAGTCGCGGATATATTACTTTTCCACAGCCTGTACACCGCACGGCACGTTCAGCGTGATATAATTCAGTTCTTTGTCCGCAACGTCCGCAGAAATAATTTGACCTGTACCACTCCGAAAGATGATAAGCTGTAAACAATGCAAAGAAATTTTCCTTGCTAACGTTCCGTGAATTACGGAGACTTCTTATATTCTTATATGTATAGCCCGACGGAGCGGATACTTCCATATCACGTGCAAGGAAATATTTTACATCTCCTATAGAAAACAGATATACGGGGTGTTCAGACCGGAAACTCCTGTAAACCGGAAACGGTGAAGAAGTTTCATTTACAAGAACATCGCTTCCCCTGAAATGAAAAAATATACTGTCACTTTCGGGCTGTACATCCGGTGAGTAGTGATTATCAAGTTTTTTCGGCATAATATCCTGTAACATAATAACTCATTTCCTTCTTTATATAATTCGGCACAAACCTGTTTATTATATTATAACACATTTCTACAGAAACTGCAACTATAAAAAAAATCACCGGTAATATTACCGGCGGTATATTCAGAACTTTTCATCATGTCTCTGTTTGCGGAGCAGGTCTCTTTTCCGTGCGGACTCCCATTCAGAACGTTCTTCATCGGTTTCAAGAATAAGACGTGGCACTTCAACAGGTTTTTCGTTTTCATCAAGTGCAACCATTACAAGATATGCTTTGTTTATAAGTTTTCTTTCACCGCTTAAGTTTTCAACGTAACTTTTTATACATACTTCCATTGATGTTCTTTTTACATATGTTACATATCCGCATACAATTACAGTGTCATTTGCATAGGCAGGGGCTTTGAAAGTAAGTTTATCCACAACGGCAGTAGTGTACTGTATCGTTGAAAATTAATCTAATATAGGATAAAGTGAAACAAGCTT
>CAMWQI010000117.1 GCA_947176345.1 uncultured Ruminococcus sp. | reverse complement strand
GCTGTCATATATATGTAAAAATCTTCATCTGAAAATCTGTACGCATACTTTTTGCAGTCTACCTTGATAAGCCGTTCTTTCACATTTTTATAGTAATTATAGAAAACTTCCCGGCTTTTCACGAACAGATTTAGATGCATCTCAAAATTATAGACAGGTTCTTTCAGCCATTCGTCACAATGACTTCCATTGTCACCTTTCAGATGATAACCCCTTTTTTGCATGAAATCCGTCACAATACCCCTGTGTGATGCGTCAAACAAAATATCATTATCAGACATCTGCCGCATACCTATGTTTGGATAAAATTCTTTAAGAATAACGCCTTTAAGAGGCATATACCAGATACCATTCTGCTCTAAAAAACCGCAGATTGTTTCACGTTCAGCGTCCAGCAGCAGATTTTTCCGTATCGCCTTTGCTTTCACTTCCATGAATTTTTTATCGTAAACACTTGCACTTTCCAATGCAGCACACACGATTGCAGTCAAGCTGTGATACTCACACATCTGAAATAATTTTTTTAAATTGATATGGGCAATATATTCCGGATCAGGCTTGATTCCGTTTACTGTGCACGCTGATAAATACAGCATATCATATCCTGTCTGTTTCATTTTCTCACCTCAATTTTTATACCGTTTTCGGTCATTGTTATTATCTTATCGCATATTTCCAACGCTTTTGGTCTGTGCGTTACGATAATAACTGTTTTATCCGTCATACTACGCAGATTTTCAAGCAGATTCTTTTCTGTCTGCTCGTCCAAAGCACTGGTCGCCTCATCAAGAAGCAATATGGGGCTATCAGCAAAAATCGCCCTTGCAATAGCGATTCTCTGCATCTGTCCTTCGGAAAGTCCGAATCCACGCTCACCTAAAATCGTATCAATTCCGTTTTCAAGCTCGCTTACAAAATCATCGGCACAGGATATTTTCAACGTCTGCTTTATTTTTTCATTATTGTGAATTTCTGATTTATCCGCAAAAGCTATAACCTCACGAATCGTTCCGCTCATCAACTGATTTCCCTGCGGAATATAGGCAAAAAGCCTGTGCCACTCACTTGAAAGCGGTATCTTTGTACCATCTGATTTCTGCAAAACAATATCGCCGTTATTGCAGCGATAAAGGCACATCAGGAGTTTTAGTACCGTTGATTTTCCGCAGCCTGAATGACCAGTAAAAGCTATATTTTCGCCTTTTTTTATGTCAAAGCTGATATTTTTCAGCACATTTTCCCTGTTGCCGATTTTATATGCAAAACTGACATTCTGCACTTTTACAGCTGAAAAATTATTTTCATAAAAGCATCTTATTTCATGACTTTCAATCGTTTTTCTTATGCAGTCATCCGCAAAGTTTTCTGCCTCACGCAAACGCTCCGCACTGGCTGTCATGGCGTAAAATTTAGGAAGATACCCTGTTATATTGGCAAAAGGCGACTGTATCTGTGATATTAGCTGTAAAACAGCGGTAAGCGTTCCATAGCTCACTGTTCCGCTTATAATTCCCATACCGCAGTAGCCAAGTCCAAGCAAATACATACTGTTCATCGCCGACGAAAACCCCATATTACAGATATTTGAGAAATGATTTCTTTTCATTCTAGCTTCTTTATGTTCGTACATTTTCTGCTCTGCTTCAATATTCGTTTGATTTTCAGCCGAAAAAGTCCGCACGATAACAAGACTGCTCAGACGTTCCTGCAAGAAAACACGCAGTTTTCCGTCTTTTTCCTGAATTGCTTTGTGCAGTCTTTTCAGAATTTTTCGGAAAGCATACGTCAGGATAATCAATAACACACCGCCGGGTATGAGAATAAACGCAAATTTAGGCTCGATAACAAGTAGCATTATAAACGCTCCAGCCATTTTTACAAGCATTCCGATAATTCCGGGAAGTATTTCAGTGATTCCGTCAGCCGTTACCTTTGTATCTGATGTCAGACGGTTAATCCATTCACCCGAATGAACAGCCGTCACAGCGGAATATTCTTTTTTTAGCAGAACTTCAAATAATCTTGATTTCAGAATATTTTCAATTTCGGAGCGTGACAATTCTTCCAGTCTCCTAACTGCCGCACGCAGTAATATTTGCATGACTGTGAGTGAAATGATTCCGATAAAAAATAACAGGAAACCGCTTTGATTTTTTTTGTCAGCATTGTCAATAATATTTCTCAACAGCACTGCATAAAACACACCACTTCCACCCAAAGCAGCCTGAATTAAAGAAAGCAGAATGATTTTTATTTTATGCTTTCCGATGACTTCGGAAATCCAGCAGATAATATTATTATTCATTCCAGCCTCCTTTTCAGAAAGTTCCGTACTTTTATTAAAAAAACACGTACAGGAAAAAAATCACACCATAAATGAACATATATACGGTAACGAAAATCGGTAACGGAAATTTCTCTGCCGTTTCTGATAATTCCTGTCAGCAAGCCGATAATATGTCGGTCTGTGATTCCCGTTTCCTTATGACATCTGTTGTCACCGCAAATAATGTAATCATTTTCCCTGACTTTCAATATCCTGTGCAGGACATATTGACCGCTGTCACGCTGATAAAGCGGTATATCGTATTTTTTCAATCTGCCGTCGTTTTTCTGAATTATAAGAACGTCCCTGCCCTGTTTAATCAGTGGCATCATACTGTCGCCGACGTTGGTGTAAATTATTTTGCCGTGCTTTTCAAGTTCGGAGCGAAAATCACTCATCGATTGCTCCGATACTTCGTAATATTTCTATAATTCTATGGACGTCTTTTTTCAGAACGGATTCAAAAACATCATATTTTTTCTGCATTTCGGACACGATATTTTCTTCCGTTGTATCAAATTTCAGCAGTTCAACAATTTCAGCTGCCGTTTTATTACTGCGGACAAGTCCGCTAAAATTTAAGGAAACATCTACCATAATCTGATTTTCTCCGTCCATATGGGTCATAAATTCATTTTTCAGTTTCATTTTAATTCCTCCGTATTCATTCCCTCATAAGCAGTTGTAACAGCATCGGGATTCATATTGCATTCAAGCCTGTAAATTGCTAAATTCTCACACATACAGTCAAGCATTGAAAATATTTTCTTCATTTTTTCTGCATTCATCGGGCGGTAAGTCTGCTGTAAGAGCATCGGATAAGCTGCTGATTTTGTTACTTTTTCAATATAATTATTTTCTGCTCGTCCAAGAATACATATTGCTTTCAGCGGAACGGAAATATTACTGCTTAGACGATGCTTGCCGTCCCACGGAGTTCCATATATAAAAACTCCGCTTTCTGTGATTTGCATAAGTGGCTTGTCATCATTGACCATAACTGCACGCTCTCCGAAAAACTTACGCCAAAGCTGTGTATGCGTGGACTTTCCCATACCGCTTTTTGCAGTAAATAAATAGCCCACTCCGTCTACCGCAAATGCCGAACCATGAAATAAAATAATATTATATTCCAGCATTTGCTCCGCAATTTTACGGTATACTGCAAGAGTTTCAAGGTAGCTGTCTGAAAAATTCCTTGTTGGAATACCCTCTTTTGCATCTTCCAAAGCTGATTTTTCACATTCAAATTCAATATCCGACTGCGAAGTTTTTACCGAAAAATCAATATCTCCACAATATCTATAATCTTTGCAAAGCTTATGGATTTCTTCATAGAGCGATTCAATTTCAATAACTTTTCCGCCAATTTTATATATATCTTTCATCATTCACCTCACAGGTACAAACGGTAATTCAATTATTGACTGCGTTGTCGTAATTTCTTCGTATTCTCCTGATTCAGCAGTTGTTACAGGTGAAACCTGTTCGTAATTATCATGCTTGATTATCGGCATATTGCTTTGCAAAGTATCTTCAAGCACTTCTTCTCTAATAATTACATCATTTGAATTCTGTGTTGTTTCAGCAGTAACAATACCTGCAATACTTTCAGATTTACATTCTGTTTCTGAAACTTCTTGTTTTGTTTCATCAGAAATTTTAAGACTGCTCTCAGATATATTTTCTGAAAACTCCGTATCTGCAATACTTTCAAATTTACATTCCGTTTCTGAAACTTCCTGTTTTGTTTTATCAAAAATTTCCAAACCGCTCTTAGATATGTTTTCTGAAAATTCTATATCTGCATTGCTTTCTGTTTTATTCTCAAAATTTTCTTTAAAACTAACTGAAATAAAAAGTAATAACAGCATAGAAAAAATAATCAGTATTTTTTGCCTTTTCATAGTTTCTCCTATTACGAAAGTGCAGACACTGCCCCTTACACAGTGTCTGCACATGGATTTAGAAAATTTCTGTTTCGTTATTATCATAGCTGATAGAACTTGTTGTGATAATGTCCTCACAGTCAAATTCTATTACTTCCATCTCGGGTGTTGTGTAACTTTCTTTCATCTGAATCATCTCCTTCATTTCTGCTGATATGCATTTACAGCCTGATTATACAGGTACAACGCTCTCACAACATTTTTTAAACTGTCACTTGCCTTTTCACTGCTGAGTACAGCGTATATGTAACTCATAGGGCTGTATGTAACAGTATATCCGCCTATTTTTGTGTCACAAGCCATATCAAGCTTGTCCGCTGAAATATCAGTAATATCAATGTAATAATAGTTACCCTTGTTTCCGCTGAAATTGTATGCACTTACATCTGTACCCTCTGCAACCTTGAAATAATGACGTACAGTTGTCTCGGACTCAAGGAGCAGGCTTGACCCGTAATATGTAATCCCATTTGAAAGCGTTCCGATTGATTTCATTGTATAATCCGAAAGCATATCAGCTGTAACAGAACTTATTTCAGAAGTCGTTGTGAGATTTCCGCCACTGAAATACGCTTTTGCATACTTGCCGTAATCAAGTATCTTTTTTACAAGAGTTTTAGTTTCATCGCTGTAATCACTGTTCAAAATTGAATCGGAATATTCTTTTACTGAATAGGAATATTCTTCGCTTGCCGTACCGTCTCCAAAAATCATCTGGGCTGTAATGTCGTCGTTTATTTCTTTTGCAGCAACTTCACAGGTGAAAACATAATATGTCCTGCTATTTTCATTTTTCATTATTGCATCGCTTACCATAACTTTTGTTGTATTACCGCTCGGGAGTGTAAAATGCATATAAGCATTTTTATCATTGACAACTGAGTCGTCAAGCTCCATATGGAAGTTTACACCGATATTTCCGCCAAGACTCAATGTTGCACCGCTAAATTTTGCAGGAGCGGTATCAAGTTCAACGTCTGTCATATCATAAAGAGAGTTTTTTCCGTCTACAAAACGCTGATAGGCAACAAGTGCATATGCCGCTTGGTCCGTAGCCATTGCATCTCCTTTTCCGTCCATTATATGACGAAATGTAAAATCAGTTGAATCCTTGTCATAAAATTCAAGCAGAGCATCTACCGCCGAGTGACTGTTCTTTATAAACCTTTCATCAGTAGCAGGGTCAATTCCAAGAGCCGTACAAGCTGTTATAACCTGTGCTATACTTTCAGAGTTGATACTACCCCACGAAGCATATCCGCCGTTATCCTTCTGCAATGATGAAAGCATACTTATACCTCTTTCAACAGCTGCCGCAACTTTTTCATCATCAGTATAGTTTGCAAGTGCCTGTAAAGCCATTGCAGTTATATCAGGGTCGGCAGAAGTTCCGGACAATGCCCAGCCACCTCCATCGATTTCACTATTAAGAATATAGTCAATATACTGCTGTCTTATGGTAGAATCAGATGTCTGATAATTCTGTGTATCCAGCGCAATAAGTGCAAATATAGGACCGTTTATGCCCTGCTTTATAACATTATTAAAATTCTCAAGTGGTGCAATTATATCCCAGTCTCCTACACTATGTGAATCTTTTCCAATTGCTGAAAGTGCAAGAATGAGACGTGAATTTTCTGTCAATTTTACGCTATGTAAAGCTCCGTTGTAATTAGGTGCTTTTGTATTTACCGTTTCAACTATTCTGTCATAGTATCCTTTGAAGTAATCACTGTCCTTATTGAAATAATTACCTCTTGCAAGAGCAAGGACTGTCCATTCACCGCCGGTCGTGCCGAATACAGGCTCTGAAACTTTCTGGGAAAGTTTGCTGAAAGTATCTTCAAGAACTTCATTAACACTAATTTTTCCTGCTGACTCAAGAAAAGCAAATACAGTGTCAACTTCTTCTTGTGTAGCTGTAAGGTTTTCCATTACAGAAAGTGCCTGTTTTTTCAGTTCAGTATTATTGTTGAAAATACCGTCTGCTGAAAGTTCTGCGTATTTCTTATAAAGCAAATCTTTATTTGCGTGTTCATAATAGGCAGTACTGCCCCAGCCACTACTACGACCTAAATCTGCACCATAGCCGTTTAATGTAAACTGCCAGCGTACTACATAATCACTGCCGTAATCATTATAGCCTTCATAATCCTGATTAAGAGTCCAGCTGCTTGCACCAAGAGGAATCAGAAGGTCATTGACAGTAATCATCCAGCCTGACATATTACCATAATCAAATTCGCCCAGATACGCATCCTTATTAGCATACTTTTCATCATATACAAAACCGTTGTCATAGATAATCTTCGGAATGTTAAGATAACCCTTGTCAATATTTTTTACTGATTCAAGATAGAAGCTGCTGCCTACAATTGCACTGCCGTCTCCCCAGCTTCCTGTATTTTCATATTCAATGCCATTGTCAATGAAAAACGCAAGAGTCGCCATACCCGCATTGAGATTGCTTTCATCAAACGGACCGTAGCCTTCTGTCGAAACAAGTTTATTGATTTCTGAAAGAGTATACGTTTCAGGTTCAAAATACATTCCCTGTCCGAGAGTAAGCCCCTCCATTGAGACTGTTACAGTCATTTCTTCACTTACCGCAGATACGCTGAACGGCATATTCAGGACTGTACAGCTTGCCGCCAGAGATACAGAAAGTAATGCACTGAGTAATTTTTTACGTAAGTTAATCATTTTTTACCGCCTTTCGCTTTTTTCTGTTTTCGGTAACCTCTCTTAATCCGGCACTTTCCAAAGCCCTGTGCCATGGTCCAAGAAATGCCTTTATTCTTGAGCAGGTTGCACCATCATAGTCTGTTTTTTGGGGTAATCTGCCCAGCTCCTCATATTTAATCTGAAGCTGTCTTATTGCCCACTGTCTTTTTTCTTCAGAAGTCACTTAATCACCTCCCAATAAAAAACTCCCCCTGTTTTTTTCAGAGAGAGTACAGACGATTATATCAGACATAGCAAACAAAGCAATGAACGGCACTTACTAAAAAAGAGTACGCCAATTCAAAGCCTATAATGGCATTTGATAAATCGGCTGCACTCTTCTCACCAAAGTTGTGTTATAACCTAAAAAGATACGGCAGTTCTCCTGACTTATGATTTGCAGCAGTCTGCAAAAAGAGTAACCTTCTCGGAACATAACATTCCAATGGCAATATACTCTTTTTTCGTCAAATACAGTAATGGCGGTTGTTCAGGATTCAAACCTGATTCTCTTTTCATCTACTCAGCTTACAACTTTTCAAACCGTATCTTCTCATATCAACTATGTACGATTTTATATAAAAACCGCATTTTTATAAATTATATCATATCTGTATAATAATGTCAAGTGTTTTTTAATTTTTTCATATTTATTCCGTCAGACCATATTTTACCTTTATACGCTCAAGCTTTTCAAGCATAGGTTCAGATGCTAAATAAAGGAAAAATGCCGTAGCAAAAGCATGAATACAATCCATAGGGAATCCTGTTATATAGTATGC
>CAMWQI010000116.1 GCA_947176345.1 uncultured Ruminococcus sp. | reverse complement strand
CATTATAACAGATTTCGGCGGTTTTTTCTATTTTTTTTATCGAACTCACGTTAATCTTATCAGACTTTTCAAGTCAAGAACTGAATCTAACAAGGCTATCTCTAAAATTATGTTAGATTGTTTAATTGATTCTTCGTCAATCTTAAGAGTGATTGGGCAAAATTGATTTGCGTGAAATTTAATTAAAAAAGCTTGACGAACATTACAAATCATGTTATAATAAATTATACCAGCCGAAAACCAAAGCTGATATATCTGACTTGCAGAACAGCATAGAGAAAGCAACTGTAAGTATGTACCTATCGCTACTGGGAAATTTAAGCCTGTGGAGTGTTATATCAAACGAAAGTAGCTCCGACAAAATCGGACATGATGAAACAGGAAGATGTTTTGTAAGGAATATCATAGTATATATATGAGATTTTTATAAATTTGTATATATTTATCATAGCGGTGATGTGAATAATGACAAACTGATAGATACGGTATATTTCTCGTTGATTCTTCAGGAGTATGCCTTACAAAAATTATCTGCATCACAAAAAACTGCTACTTGTTCTTCCATTAAAAAAAACCGCCTTTCTGTTACTTTAATCTTGTCATTATAACAGATTTTGGCGTTTTTTTCTGTTTTTTATTGAACTCCCACTAAAAATAAGACAAATTCCTGTATAAATCAGTTGAGATTGGAAAAACGTATTGATTTTTTTAAAAAAGGGCGTATAATATAATTAACACAAGGGAGAGAAAACAAAAATAACCCAAAATCTCCGATTAAAAAATTTATTTGGCAAGCTTATTGATTTCATTTTCAACGTTTTATAATAAGAGTTGCCGTAATCAGAAAGGATGAATATTATGAAAGGTTCAATAAGAAAACGCTGCTTAAAGAGAACACTTGCTTTAGTATCAACATTAGCTATGATAGGAAGTTTCTCCAATATGATTGGTGCATCCGAAATTCTTTCATACAATATCATTTCAGCTGCTGCAACAGATAACGGCGAAAATGAATCTCAACCACAAGAAGGTACAGAAGAAACTGGAAAATACAGCAGAATTGATATTGAAATCTCAAATCAGTTCGAGTTTGTAAATTCAGTAGACTGCACAGTAAATGTGTCTAAAGTAAATTCAGATGGTTCTAAATCTCCTATATTATCAGATAAAATTGTTACAGTTGGCAATGAAAAGAACTCAATAGCAACAATAAATACACCTTATCTTGAAAATGGTGAATACGTTGTTGAAATCAATGCTCCCGGATTCAAGAAGTTCAAGCAGACAATATCAAAGTTCGACAACATGATATGTACACTGAAAGTTACGCTCGGTTTCAATAACATATTTACTTATGTAAATACTTATAAAACAGATGAAAACGGTGACATAATAATTAAGGAGGACGGTAACCCAGTAATAGACAAATATCAGGGCGATCACCCCGGAGCTATGATTGTAGGCGATGTAAACGGCGACAGCGAAATTACCGACAGAGACGCACAACTTCTCCTTGCTGCTATTGACTCCTCTGTAAGAAATAACGGCAAAGTCAATATTAAACTCGAAGAGAACGAAGTACTCCACAGCGACCTGAACTATGACGGTAAAACAAATCTTGCCGACCTTACATTCTTTACAAAAGGCTATATTGATACCATAAACTGGAACACAGAGGCAAGCCTTATAAAAGAAATATCTGAGGAATTTAAAAATGATACTTTAAAAAAGGCACAGACTATAGAAAATACAAACAGTAACGGTGTTAATTTGGCAAACCTGATTAAAAAATCAGGCGAAGACAATAATAACTCAGAAGAAGCACCGAAAAAATTAGAGTTGGGAGCATATGAAATAGTTACTGATAGTGAGGGCAATCCGATTGTTGACGAAGACGGAAAGCCAGTAACAAAAGAAGTTGAAATTTCAGAAAGCCATCCTGTAGGTGTTTCGATAGATTTTAACGATGCACCATTAAAAGAAATGAACTTTGAAACAAATGCTGAAAAAGGTTCTATATTAGTTCAGTTATCCGATGATGATGAGCCTATTGAATTTAAATTTGGTGATAATGATAGTGATGCACATGCCATTAGTGAGGAGGAACTTGAAGCAGCTATAAACGGCGAGGAAATTGCTGCTGAAAGCGATGTAAAAGTTAAAATTGACGAAAATGGTAATATTTCACTGGACCTTGGAAATCAGATAGCTGTTAAAAAGATTACTCTTAAAATCACAAAGGTAAAAAATACAAATCTTGCTCAGATAGGAACAGTTGAGTTTCTAAACGGAATGGAAGAGCGTATTTCAGAACCTGAAGTAGATTTCCCGACAAATGTTAAAGTTGAACAGGATTGCAGTGTTGCCGACAAAGATGCAAAGATTGTGGCAACCTGGGATAAACCTTTAAACAGCGGTACTGAGTTTGAATTTGAAGTTTCCACAAGTTCAGCTACCAAGGCAGACGGAAGCTTTGCTTCAACTATCTCCGGTGTACAGAACACCAAAGTCACAAATCCTACTTTTTCACTTCAGTCAGAACACGGAAATTTCAAGCTTATCAAAATAAATACAACATATTATGTACACGTTCGTTGCATATCAGACGGTTATAAGAGCAAGTGGTCTGATTTCGCAAAAGTTACTACAGTATCAAACAGTAAACCCGACAAGCCCGACTATGTCAGTGCTAAAGGTGATTTCCAGAGCATGAAAGTATCATGGGGTTCTGACAACACAAACAGCACTACCGGTTATAAACTTTACTACAGAAACATAACCAATGTTGATGCTGACGGAAATCCTACAGACGTATATCATGAAGTAAATGTAGGCAAAACAACAAGCTATACAATTTACGGTCTTGAAGATAAACAGGAATACGAAGTTTACGTAAGAGGTTACAACGGTAAAGGCGATAGCCCTGAATCTGTTCATGCAAAGGGAAAAACAACTTCTGTTGACCCTGTTATATTCCCTAAGTATAACGCTATCAACTGCGACAATAACGGCGTTCTTGGAAGTGCTCATATCAAGTCCGTTACAAGATTGGAAGGCGAAATTGTAGGCAACAACGCAAAAGATGCTGAAAACGCCAAAGCTCTTGAAGCAGGTACTACACAAGACAAGACAGCATGGAGCGTTGTTGACAACGACCAGGAAACATATTACACAAAGAAAAACAGTTGGGGTGACCAAGGTCTTATATTTGAATTTGACAAGGAATATGATATAGGTTCTTTTGCTCTGACAGTACCAGTTAAGGCAGACATATGTTATGTATATGCAGCCGTATGGAACGAAGAAACAGAACAGTGGGATCAGGTGGTAACAAAATATTTCAGCAACGCTAAGAAAACTGACAAAAACGGAAAAACATACCTCTTGAGAGAATTCCCACACTTTAAGGGTAAAAAAGTTAAAATCTGGTTCGAAAACTGGCGTGAAGCTGGAAATAATGAAGTTACTTATTCAGAAATTGTTTTCTATCAATATGAATCCTTAATGGACGACATCATGAATCTTTATGCTGATGACCTCCATACAGTTCTGAAAGACGATGTTACTCAGGCAACTATTGAAGAACTCCGTAAAAAAATCGTTTTACCGAGTAACGGAGAATTCCACCCAAATAAAGAAAGGCTTGAAAGAGAACTTAACACAGCAGAAAAGATACTTAATGCACAGAATATAAGCAAACCTGTACTTGTTCACAACAGCATTACCACATATGACCCGACTGGTGGTAAATCCCGTAAGTACAGCGGACTGAACGCCTGGCAGCCTCTTGGTGTTACTGCCGGTGCAAATACAGAAGTTACCATTTATGTTGGTGGCAAGAACACGAATAACAACACATACATGAAAACAGGCGACAGCACAGAATTAAAACTTATTGCAACACAGTACAATTCTGAATCAAACAGCTTGTCATTACTTACTAAAGACCTTACAATAGGTGCAAATACAATCACAATTCCGAGCGGTAATATAGCAAACGCTGAAGCAGGCGGAGCACTTTATATTCAGCATCACGGCGGTGACCAGTCAAAGGTTTATTATTCAGTACGTGTAGAAGGCGGTACACAAGTTCCGATACTTGACCTTTACCAGATAACTGACAGAGAAGAACGCCTCAACAAAGCAGCTGACTATATAGAGGCTCTTGAAACTTACGTTGCAAACATGGAAGAAGAACACAACAAAGTTCATAAAGGTTCAAAGTACTTTGACGAAAGAAACACCAGTCTTGATTATAACTACAATGAAACACTTTGTATTGCAGGTGCTACAGATATTCTTTGTGATAAAATGATGTATTCACTTCCGGCACCTCAGATACTTGCAGGCTTAGGAGAAGGCTCAGTTGAAGCCCGTGCTGAAAAACTCATTCAGTCAATGAATTCAATGGAAGAAATGATGAAGTTATTCTATCAGCACAAGGGTATGAGTGCAGATGCCACAGACGTAGTAAACCGCATTCCCAATCAGCACCTCAATATCCGTTATCAGAGAATGTTCCAAGGTGCATTCATGTATGCAGCAGGCAATCACATCGGCATTCAGTGGGGTTCAGCTCCAAGCATGGTATGCTCCACAGGCGTAAAGTCTGACGAAAACGGCAGATACGTAAGCGGTAGCTACTTCGGTTGGGGAATTGCTCACGAAATCGGTCATAACCTCAACGATTCAAGCTATGTTTTAGCTGAAATCACAAACAACTATTTCTCACTTCTTTCACAGTCACAAGATAAAAACGCAGGTTCAAGACTTAATTACAACAATATTTATAAAAAGGTAACCTCCAATACAAGCGGAAATGCAGACCAGGGAACACAGCTTGGTATGTACTGGCAACTCCACCTTGCTTATGATAAGGATTTCAATTTCAAGACTTATGATACAAACGAAGAAATACTTAAAAATCTTTTCTATGCAAGAATGGACACATATTCAAGAAATCCCGAAAAGGCTCCCCAGCCTTACGGTACACCTCTTACACTCAGTGGCGGAACAGACCAGCAACTTATGCGTCTTGCGTGTGCAGCAGCAGAGAAAGATGTTCTTGAATTCTTTAGACGCTGGGGCAAAACTCCGGATGCAACTACCCTCACATATGCTTCACAGTTCACGAAGGAAACAAGGGCTATAATGTATGCAAATGATGATTCACGAGTTTACGCAATGACGGACGAAAGCTGGTTAGTAAATGATGACGGCAGTGCAGCAGCAGTAATAGACGATGTTAAAGTAAGCGTAGGCACAGGTGCAAAGGCAAACAAAGTAAACATTTCAATTGATGTTTCTGATGAAATGTATGCAGATGATATTCTGGGTTATGAAATAGTTCGCTGTACTATATCCGGCGGTGACGTAAAAGAAACTCCGATAGCATTTACACAAACCCCGAATTACACAGATACAGTCACAGCATTCAACAACCGTACTGTATCATATAAGGTTACGCTTATCGACCATTATCTCAACCGCTCGGCAGTATTCTCCACAGATATGGTTAAGATTGAACACGACGGCAGTCTTGACAAGTCAAACTGGACTATCAGCACACAAACCGAGTCAAATCACAATCTTTCAGCTAAAATGATAACCCATGAAGCATCAGAATATGAACTCCCATGCGAAGCTACAGTAATCAATCCTGTTATAAATGCTTTCGACAATGACCCGAAAACAGTTTATGAAGCTACAGTTACAGGCTCACCAAGTATATATATCAACTTCAATCAGCCACAGGTTGTATGCGGTGTTAAAATTACAACTCCTGAAGAATACAAGGATAATGCTATAAAAGAATGCTGGGTATATACCAAAGATGAAGCGGGCAAATGGGCTCTGGCATGGAAAGACAGTAACATCAAAAAACTTAACGATAAAGGTGTTATTTACTTCACTAACGAAGAAAACAAATATATCAGCACTCTTGAAACTTCAGAAATCAGAATTCAGCTTTTAAACAAGGCTGGCAAGGAAATTGTTATTTCAGAAATTGATGTACTCGGTCCTACAGGCGACAACGTTGACTTCCGCAGAGACGGTGAAAAGGGCGCTACTGCATTCGGTATCCTTTCTGAAGATTACAAATATGGAACAAAGGCAACGGACTTCATTCCTAAGGATTCAGTTGTATTCATAGGTTCTTACAAAGGTAATCCGGCTTACAATGCAGTTATCCTCTTTGACGAAAACGGAAATATTGTTGGTTCAACTGGTACTGACGACAACGGCAAGGCACAGCAGATTATTCTTGCAGACGTTCCGGACGGTTCACTTATCACAGACGTTTCAAACGGCACATTCGTATACTGGGTAAACCCTGAAGATATTGACAATATGATTTGGCCTGAACAGGTTCGTGTGGAACTCTACAGAGTAAACAACGCTCAGACAAATGAGGGTCAGCGTATAGTAAGCGATTCACTGTTTGAAACAGTACCGGCTAAAGATGAAATATCTTCTATTACAATCGGCAGTAATAGAAAGTATACTACAGAAGTTACCACCAAAGTCGGTGATACAGAATAACATAAGCGGTAAGACTTATATTGACAAATGGTGTAATGCTTTACCGTGAAAAATATAACAAATAAAGAATATCCCACCTGTTTAAATACGGGTGGGATTTTTTTCATAAAATGCTATGTCAGATAGGATATAAATGGTTATTTTATCTGATTTTTTATGGAAAATGTCTTTTTTGCAGAGTGCAAAAATTCCTGAAATAATGATAAACTATAATCATAGTAAGATAAATAAAACAATCCTAACAGAAAATGAATGTATGATTTTTAAAATATCAGAAATATAGTCACAGGAGGGAAAAGTTATGTTAAAAAAGGTTTTGGCAGGCTTGGCAGCACTTATGATGCTTGTTTCGGTAAGACCTGTAATTACAACAATAGCTAATAACACGCAAGATAGTATAATTTCCACAGAAGACAATCAGGAGGACGATGGCGTTTCCGACACCATTCCTTCCACCCTGCAAAGCAGTATTACAATAAATTCTAACAATGGTCAGATAATTCTCACATCTCCCGGAGCATTAGACGAATCAATTACTACATTACGTCTGCATATTAAAGCGTTCCAGAATATTACATTTGAGTTCGGAGATGCTTATGAAATATTCGATATTTGCGACTCTCAAATCATCGATTCAAGAGATTTAAATATATACATTTATCAACAGGACTCCCTTTTTGATAAGGTCACCAATTCGGTAATTATAGGATACATAAGCAATCCTGCGTATGTTCAGATAGAAGAAGTGGAGTATGTTGCCGGCGATAAAGTTATTACATTGGATACAAAAGCAAGAACATATATACCGGCAAGCTCATCAGAAGAAGATAAAGACGAAAATCAGGAAGATATATACGGACTTTCCGCAGGAACTTTATTCCAAAACCTCAGCTATAGTCTGGTTGACACACCACCCGTAACAAGAGCTACCACTACTACAACGACAACAACAACTAATACTACTACCACCACCACAACTACTACTACAGATACAGAACCTGCTACAACAACAACTACTACCAATAACAGAACATGGTCAACCACTACAGAACCTGAATCCACTACTGTTACTACCACCACCAGAGAGACAAAACCTCCAAAGCCTGTAACTTTTGTTCCGGAAACTACTACTGAAACTACAGAACCTACTACTACAACAGAATCCACTACAACTACAACCACTACAGAACCAACAACAACAACTTCTGAAACAACAGCTAAGCCGACAACAACTACTACAACAGAAT
>CAMWQI010000115.1 GCA_947176345.1 uncultured Ruminococcus sp. | reverse complement strand
TAAAATATCAGGAAAAAAGTTTCAGAGAACAAGTATAGTTGCTGCTAAACTCAATTTCATAACTTTTCCACATCTCCGAATCAGAAATCTGTCTGCTTGAAACGTTCAGCAGTACAATGTCAAGAAGTTTGTCGTCATTATCGTCATAGCTCTGAACCAGACAGGGCAGATAACGGGAAATATTTTCCCCGTTATCAAGTAAATACTGTACTGCTGCTTTTCTTCTGTGACCGCTGATGATTTCATATCCGCCGTCATCAAGCGGACGGACAACCAGATTGTCCTTAACTCCGCCCTGACCGAGAATTGTTTCTGCAAATTCTTCGATACGATTTATATCGAAAAAATTGTCCTCAGAATTGTGAAGTTCGTCAATATCAATCATCTTTATGCTGTCGGTAAGCGTATTTGCGACGATTGCACCGAGATTTTTTAACATCATTTTTGCCATAGTTATTTGCAACCTCCTATAATTTCGTTTGCGAGTTCCTCATAAGCATTTACGATTTTCCATGAATTTTTATTCTGTGGGACGTTCTTTTCACGGAAATACGCTTCAATTGGAAGTCCCTCTTTCTGACTTTCACGGACTGTCTTTGAATAGGGAATAACCGTTTTCATAAGACGTTCCTGAAGTATTTTTCTGAATTCCTCAATAATTTCCGAATCATTGTGTGCCTGATACATTGTCACGAACACACCGCCCAGTTTTACGCCCTGTTTGTTGATTTCGTCCGTAACTCTTTTCAGACCGGCAATTTCAAACTCACCGAGAATAGTCGGAACATAAATCACATCAAAGTTCCTGATTATCTGTCTGACCTCATCACTGATTGTTGGCGGTAAGTCGAACAGAATGTAATCGAAATTTTCGATTTCTTTTTCAGCAAGGTCTTTGTAGCGTTCCCAAGTTGTATGGGAGATTTTTTCATAGTCCGTCGGTAAAATCGGACTTGCATTTCTGCTTGTCATGAAGAAAGAGAAGCAGTTTTCTTGTGTGTCGCAGTCCACGACAAGCACATTTTTGTCTTTTTTCTGAAAGCTGTACGCCAGATTGATAACGGAAGTTGTTTTTGCAACTCCGCCCTTGTTATTGAAAATTCCGATTTTTTTAGTGTTTTCCATATATTCAAACCTCATAATAAAAGAGTAGTATTTTTTTATGTTCTTCTCCAAGAACCGTTTATACATTTTCCAACCATTCAGGATTATCATGGATATTGCCGATAATTTCAACCTTACGGTTAATGTTGCTTAATAATATAACTTCAGGAATTTTATTATTTTCAGCAGTAAACATTCCGAAATAATTAATCCATTTGACCTGTAAAAACATATTCCTGTAAATATTTCGATAAAATAATATATCGCCGACACAAATCCCGTTGCCTTTCTTGTCGTAAAGTTCCGTGAATCGTCCGATTGTTTCCGGAATGACCTGAATACTTGTCAGCTCATCTGAATCGTTCAGCCTGACAATACAGGTTTTGCGTGAATTTGAAACCGGCACGCCATAAACCCATTCGCCAGTACTTATGCTTTTCCCCCTGAATGCAACGTCACAGTTTATAATATTCATAATATTTAAACCTTTCTGAATTACTTTACTGAAAAAGAAATATTGATGTGATGTAGGCAATTTCAATGCATACACTTTTTTAAGTGTGCTTACACCGATATATACACCATTTGTTTTCGTCTGTAATAAGCCGTTTTTTATGGATATATATTTTTCATGATGTAGGTGGTGTAGGTATTTTTTATTCTTATAGGAAAAATATTATTTTATATAGAATTATAAGTGATTTTCACCTACACCACCTACACCCACTGCCCCTATTATCCGAAAAACAGCATTTTTTTATGGTGAAGTATACCTACACCACACATACATTATTGCCTACACCGCACTACCAATGTAGAAATATGGATATTCGTCTTTCCACTGATTATTCATTTCATATTCAGTAAGCGTAACACCGGTTTTTAAACGTTTGGTCATATCGCTCCAGTTTTTCTTGCAGAACGCCGAAATTTCTTTGCGGAACTCAGGTGCAGACGGAATACGTGTAATCCCCTGTTCATCACACCAATGCCGGAAAAATTCATATATTTTCTGAGAAGTCAGACAAGGTTTTTCGCCGGAAACAAGCGGGCGTGTATAGGTTGTCCAGAACTCTACCGGATAGGAATTTTCACGCTTGTATTCAGTGAGATTGTCAAGACAGTCCTGTGTAATACTGAACTGATAGTTTCTGACGACTGCTTCTCTCAAAGCCATAACAGCCTTGAAAATTATTCCGTCACGTTCATCATAAAGTTTCTGCAACAGATTAGGGTCAAGTTTGTCTTTTGTCACTATATTCTGACATTTCACAATGATAATGCGATTATAGACATGGTCGCCCTTGTCACCACCAAAATGTGGCAAATCATTCATTCCGTACAGCAGAAAACCTTTGAATTTAAAGTCAAAAGGTTCTCTGTTCTTGAACTCAATCGAAATTGAGTCACCGCCTGTTAAGTTTTTGAAAACCGCATTTTCTTCAATTTTCATGAATGATAAATCGTTTGAGTAAATCAGACGTTTGTTATATGCAGCAGTCTTTCCGAAACGTTCATTGAGGCTTTTCAGATCACATTCTGCAACGTTTTTAGAACCTAAAAGCATTGCAATCAGATTTATCAGCGTACTTTTTCCGGTATCTCCCTTGCCGAGCAGAAACAATGCTTTTTTGAAACGCCAGCCTTGAATGTTGGAAATAATCGCCCCGATGTATTCTAAAATCAATTGTTGTGTCTGAATATCGCCGTTTGTGAAAGTATTTAAAAAGCCGTCAAAATTAGGTGTCGGACTTTCTTTACCGTTCCAGTTGCACGGAATTTGTATTGATGACATAAGCTGTGATGTGTGTTTGGTAAGTTGCAAAGTGTGGATATTTAAAATTCCGTTCCTGAAGTTGATGTAATCTTCACTTGTGTTCATGATGTCATGCGGACAGTGAAGACAGGTGCAGTCGAGAAGTTCAAGAGCCTGTTTGAGTATGGACGGATTAACCAGTCTGATATTAAAATCTTCGATATATCGCATTAAAATCTGCATTATATCGCTGTCATTGGCAGTCTGATAAACGCCGTCCTTGTATATGTAACGGATTTCACTGTCCAAAGCACCGTTTCGGAGCATGATACAAGTTTCTGATTTCTGAAAGAACTTGTAAAGGAACGGCACTGAAATTTTAACCTTGTCGCCATTATCCACAACGAATATCGGGCGAACCTGATAGAATACTTCATCTGTTTCGCTGTTTGTAAGTTGTTTCTTGTACCACAGTTCTCCAGCATTGTATGCACTTTCCGGAGTCGTGTAATGTACACTTTCGGGTTTGATTTTTGACATAAATTCCTCCTGATTTTCTGCTTTTCTTTTCAGAAAAGTATTGACTTTTTGAGGAAAACATGATATAATAATATTACAGAATTAATTCATGTTTTCCATATTTAATGCAGTGGTTTTGCCAGAACCGCTGCATTATTTTTTTATGTATTTTTAGTACCATTCACCATTGCCGTTAAAGTGAAAACATTCATTTCTGTCACCGATTTTGACTTCAAAATGAAGATATGGTTTTCTTGTTTTTGTGCGTGATGCGTATTTTACAGATAAAGGCTTAATTTCGGAACGTCTTTCAAGTTCCTGTGCATTGTAGAAACGAACAAGCATTTTTTTGAAAAACTCTATATTAATATTAAGTTTTTTATAGCCCTTGATTTCCGTAATATCCACACCGTGAACAGCTTTAAGGTCATCAGTACTTCTCAGTTTATAATCTTTCAGACCGTTTTCGACATATCTTTTTTCAAGTTCTTTTCCTGTCATGGTAATCCCTCCTTTTCGATTTGCAGAAAATCATCATAATCAAAATGATTTCTGTTTATAAACTTTATACATGGCAGACCATTTTTGTTTTTGCAGATATGCACATCTACATCAACATCTTTCATAAACAGCCATTTTCTTTCCCCTGAAAATCCGACGTAGAACATTGGTGGAAGAGTGCATTTATAGACATTTCCCTTATGCTCAGAAGCGGAAATATATCTGCCGTTGTTGTCGGTTGGTTCTAACGAAAAATGTTCACCGTCTTCTGTCTGATATACAGTTGCTGTTTCACCAGTAAGAGACGTTTTGCAGACTTCACGGCAGCGAAGTTTAGGATCTCCGGCATACGGATAGAAATCTTCCGTGTAATATGCGTACAAATACAATTTTTCCTTTGTTGTTGGACTTTCACATTCAGAATCGTTGTCAGCATATTTCATACGCAATTCTGTCATTGAAATGCGGCTTCCTTTATCAGAAGTATGCGTAAAAAGTTCATAATCAAATAATTCCTTATTTTTTTCGGTGAAAACACTGACTTTAAACCATTCAAAACCTCTGTGTTTACGATAATGAAAAACAAAATCTTTGCCCGACTCTTTTAAATTTTTCTTAACAATCTTTGTCAGGTCTTTTCTGTCGGAAATATAGTGGAAAAAGATTTTTTCAAGTCGGCGTTTTCCAAAGTAATTTACAGCCATTTTTACTCTCCTTTCTTATTGAAATAAAAAACTCCGTCCATTTAGAACGAAGTCGTTTTTGCCTACATACTCCGTGTCTGGTGGTATGTAAAAAATATATCATAATCCGAGTACTAATAACATGAAATCTCAGTCACAAATAACGTGGCTGAGATTTTTTTAATAAGATTACGATGGTATCGGGGTTGATTTCATGCCTAAAGTAAGTATAGTCCTTAGTTACAGAGCAAATATTTCTTTGCTCGTAAATTTTTTCAGAAAATCAGATGTATAGTTGTATAAAAGTATAAAAAACAGCACTATGTTTTTGTGTAAAATATAGAAGATTATTAGTGAGACATACGTCTGTCTGTTTCTTGTGTTATAATAGGAAAAGAAAGGGTGTGAACAATGGAAAATCAAAAGTCTTACAGAATGCTTGAAATTTTCTTCCGTGCCTTGCGTGGAGAAGCAATTACTGTTAAAAAGCTCGCAGAAGAATACAAGGTATCTGCCAAAAGTATCAGCAGGGATATTTCTGAAATTCAGAAATTTTTGTCAGACCATCGTGAACTGATGCAGAATGCAGAGCTAATCTACTCCCACAGAGACAAGGCATACATATTAAACAGTGACGAATTTCTGAAAAACAAGGAACTTTTTGCACTTGTAAAGATTATTTTAGGTAGTCGTGCATTAAGTAAGGAAGATGTTCTGGTATTGATTGCAAAGCTGAAAAAATTCACAACCATTCAGGATAAGGGAATATTGGGAAATCTTATCCGCAAGGAAATCTATCACTATCATGAGGTAAAATCCGATTGCAAATCTGTAATAGATAATCTATGGAAAATCATTCAGGCAATTGAAGAAAAGCGTATAATCACTATTACCTACTATAAAATGAACCGTGATGAAGTAAAGCATAAAATTAAGCCTGTATCTATCATGTTCAGCGAGTATTATTTTTATTTGATTGCCTATGATGCAGATGATACAAGGTATAAGCCGATATATTTCAGAATTGACAGGATTTCAGCAATTACAGAACATCGTAAGAATTTTCAGTTAGAGCGTGAATATGATTTTGACGAAGGTGATTTGCGTGAAAAGAATCAGTTCATGTTTCCGGGTGAGACTGTAAAAATACGCTTTGAATTTTCGGGATTGTCCTTACAGGCGATTCTTGACCGTTTACCAACTGCAAAGATAGTAGAGAAAAACGGCAATATCAGTATCATTGAAGCAGAAGTAAACCACGGACGTGGAATTATTATGTATTTGCTGTCACAGGGCTCATGGGTAAAAGTATTGTCACCACAAAGTCTTGTTGACAAAATGAAAGAAGAATTAAACAAAATGATTTCTCATTATGAAATATAGAAAGGAAGTTTTTGTTATGAGTAAAATTTGCAAATCATGCGGAAAAAAGAATCAGGACTGCAGAAAAGTATGTCAGTTCTGCGGAAATGATTTGAAGCTTTCTGGAATTGAAACAGGTGGAATTGTATACGGAAATGTCAGCAATGCAGCTACAATGTATGGTCAGGATAAGTTCAGTACACCAAGAGGTCATGGCTTTGCGGCAGAATGTGCAAATCACCTGTATGATAAGCTTAGTAGTCATGATGCTCATATTGTGGGCGACGATAATGCCAAATTTGGTGCGGACAGATTGGTGGATGGTGTTCAAATTCAGTCAAAGTATTGTAAAACAGGAATTGAGTGTATTGCTAACTGTTTTGAAAACGGAAAAATGAAATATACAATCAATGGTGGAACAGAGCCTATGCAGATAGAAGTCCCGTCAGATATGTATGATTCTGCTGTACAGGCTATGGAAAAACGTATCATCAAAGGTGAAGTTCCGGGAGTAGACAATCCACAGGAGGCAAAAAATATAGTCAGAAAAGGACATTTTACATATAAGCAGGCTATGAATATTGCAAAAGCAGGAACTGTTGAATCAATTACATATGATGCAGTAAATGGTGCAATTGTATCAACGTATGCTTTTGGAATCACTTCGGCATTGACATTTGCAACATCACTCTGGAATGGTAAAAATTTTGAAATTGCTCTTAAACAGTCTGCTTTGTCCGGAATAAAAGTTGGCGGAACATCATTTGTTACAGCGGTTTTATCAAGTCAGCTGTCAAAAGCAGGACTGAACAGTCTTCTGGTAGGAAGTTCAGAAGCAGTTGTAAATATAATTGGTCCTAAAGCATCTGCCGTACTTGTAAATGCATTCAGAAGTGGAAGTAATATATATGGTGCTGCTGCAATGAAAAGTGCCGCTAAAATGCTTCGTGGAAATGCAATTACAGGAGCAGTATCAGTGGTAGTTTTGTCATCATTTGATGTTGCCAATGTATTCAGGGGAAGAATATCAGGAAAACAACTTTTTAAAAATATCACAAATACTACAGCAACTGTTGCCGGAGGAGGTGCAGGATGGGTAGGCGGAGCTGCGGCAGGTGCTGCTATAGGTTCTGCTGTTCCTGTTATAGGTACTGCAATTGGTGGACTTATAGGAGGTTTGGCCGGTTCGATACTTGCTGGAGGTATATCAGGCAAAGTATCTAATACAGTTATGGATTTGTTTATTGAAGATGATGCAGAAGAAATGGTAAGTATAATAGAAAATGTTTTTAAGGATATGACAGTTGAATATTTACTGAATGAAGATGAAGCGAATAGAATTGTAGAAAAATTAAGTAAAAAACTAACCGGAAAATCCTTGAAAGATATGTTTGCAAGTGATGACCGAAAGAATTTTGCCCGTAATCTGTTAACAGACCTTATTGAAGAAGAAACAAGAAATAGAAAATATATATCATTACCGACTAAAAAGAATATGGTTAAAGGTTTAAAATTAGCCTTAGAAAGTATGAATTAAAATAAAAAATCCGTTGTGAAATTAGGTTCACAACGGATTTTTGCAAATTTAATTGTAAATTTTTTTTGAACGGACACCCGTATGTCCACTATGATTTGTATAATAGAGATATGGGGTTACAAATTCTGAAAATCGTCGGAAAGTAAGTCCATAAATGCAAGGCAAAGGCGTTTGCTGGTTGGAGAAAGTGTTTGAAACTTTTCCAGCAGAACAGTATCATCTTTGGAATAATCTGTTTGGCGGACAGTACCCAGTAAGATGCGGTCAGGAGTTGTTTCAAGAGCAGTACATAACCTTAAAAAGACTTCTAAACTTGGAATGGAGCGAGCAGTTTCAATACAGGACAGGTATTTGTCATTGATTTCCGCTCGCTCACAGACCTCAAACTGTTTCAGTCGCAGCTCCTTACGCCTCCTTGCAAGAT
>CAMWQI010000114.1 GCA_947176345.1 uncultured Ruminococcus sp. | reverse complement strand
AGCTTGTTTCACTTTATCCTGTATTAGATTAATTTTCAACGATACAGTACACTACATCTTCATAGAAACTTTTACGCTTATCGCTTGCTGTAATCACGGAATTTGACGGCTTGCAGTGAAATAAATGCTCGTAATATGTACCGTGAATTTTTCGGTCATTTCTTTTTTGTCGGGCATTGTACCTCTCGACTGCACCGCCAAAAAGTTCCTCATATACTTCACCAATAGGCTTTGAAATAAATATCATATTGTCAGCAATTCGATTTCTGTCAACATTGTTTGCGATGAAAGTCCTGTTGTTATGCGTGATTGAACCCTTGCCCTGTACGAATGATATTCTCTTTGACTTCATAATTTTTCCTTTCTGTAAGCAATTCAACTAAAAATTGAAGGAGGTGCTATCGCAAGGAACGGCTTGATAGCCGATTTACAAAGGGCTTGTGCCGTTTGTAACGCCTTAGTACTTGCGACATTAGTGTGACCACTAACATCACAAGTACACGGCGCTCTGCGAGGCAACGGCAGACAAGCTGCCGAAATCATTTCTGAAAATAAGAAATCAGGTCAGCCTTATTGATGAGAATTTTTCCACGCTTGTCCTCTCCGGTGCGGATAAATTTCACTTTGTTCTGTGCCACGAGTTTACGGACGGTGTTCTCAGAAAGTCCCTTGACTTCCTTGCAACATTCCTTGACCGTGAGCATCTCAACAGGCTTTTCAACAGGTTCAGAAACCTCCGTATCATTCGTAAGCTGAATTAACAGATTCATAATCTGGTTTGCGATTTTTTTCTTTTCAATCTTTGTCATAAAAACTCCTCTTTCTCTCTTGGCGAGTTTGTGATTTGTGAATTTTCAGCATTATCAACATTATCGACAAAACACATTCAAGTGTCGATTGTGCTGAAAATGTTGATAGTTCAGATATTTGGATTTATATAAATCATAATTCCGCTTTTATTATTTCCGTTCGCACCCTTGACGGTTTCACGGCGGATATATCCATATTCTTCGAGCATTTCAGCAGTCTCATTGAAATCCTGTGCGTTCTTGAAAAATGTGCATCGGCAGATTTTGTACAGGTCATTCTGACGAATCTTATAAATATTTTTCGATTTGATTTTTTCGATAACTCTCTCTGCCTTGACTGTACCAATATCAATATCACTCTGTCCGTAGGCGAAAATTGCCTGTTCACGATAATAATTCGCAATCTCAATCGCAGAGCAAAGTGTGTCCAGACTTACATGAACTTCAGCAGGATTTTTATTATCAAGCTCACACTTTATGCAGTGAATAATTCCACAAATTCGCAGAATCAAGCCGTGATATTTTCCGCCCCAGTCACGACAGAATGCCATTTCCGTGAGCAGATTTTTTTCAATAAAATTGTTATAATAGTCAACAAATTCTTTAAAAGCTTTACCCTCGAAATGCAGATATATCTCGTTTTCGTCACTGTATGTAAATTTTTTGTGCAACAGCTTGTAAATCAGATGCTGATAATTTTCGGTGACATTTTTTGGCATCGGCTGAGTATCGTATTTTCGGCAACCGATATTGCTTTGCGGAAAACAATAAATCAATCTCGCAATCAGACCACTTCCACGGAATGCCGTGTTATTTATCATGCTGTCGAACACGTAAGGCTGACAGGCAAGACAAATCGACATATATGGACGTTTCAGCGTGATGCTGTCCCTGCCTACACGGTCACTGATGTAGGTTTCGCCGTTGTATGATTTGAGTATTAAGTCAAGGTTTGGAATATTGTTCGAGTAGCGACCGTTGAAATTTCCGAGCATACCCGCCTCGTCTGAAATCATCAGCAGTGACTTGTTTTCATAAAGCAATTTTACGAGTGCTTCTGGTGTTACGTCATCAACAACGATTCGGCGGAAATTATTGTCCTGAATATTGCTGATTTTTGTCTGTAAACCGGCGATTTCATTCGCTGTAACATCATCTTTCTTTTCAAGTGCAAGCAGTTGACTTTCAAGAATTTTTCGTTCAGCCTGACATTTGAAAATATCGGTTTTATTCTGTTCATTCCAGTCGTGCGTGAACTGCGCAAAAGGACGTTTTATCGCCGAAATTACAGGAGATTTCTTGAAACTCGGTTCGGCAATCGTGAGTGCATCAATTACAAGCGGTTCGGTATGGTCACGCTTTCCGGACATTCGGTAAACTTCGCTGAAACAATAACTCACTGCTGATAAGATAGCTGTTCCTGCCATTGCCACATCTGTTGAGGTAGTGACTGATATAGCATCAGCCATTTCCCTCAGTACAGGTGGTAAAGTATTCACAGGAAAGCCAATTAGATTCGCCTTGTCGAAACGGAGCGGTGTGGGAGTTACCCATTGGATTGTTTCATTCAAATTCTCCATTTATTTGTTTTTCTCCTTTCAAAATGCTTGATTTTTCAGTAAGAGTATGATATAATAAAATGCAGAATGTAAACCAACATTAAACTAAGCTAAAATTAGTTTTAAATTGATGTAAAGTTCTGCATTATCGAACTTTTTTCTATATTGCATTATACTATCTGATTGAACAGTTGTCAAGTGCTGAACTTGCATTTCTATGTTTTAAACAAATAAAAGGAGGAATTTTTGTGAACTATGACGCATTTAAATCAAAATGTAAAGAAAAAGGCTACTCAGCGAGTAGTCTTGTAACTGAACTTGGAATCAGTAAAAGTAATATTACAAACTGGAAAAATGGTGGTAATCCAAGTTACGATATATTGATAAAAATGGCACAGACTCTTGAATGTAGCGTTGGTTATCTGCTTGGCACAGAAGATGAAAGTAACGGTGCTGGGGCTACTGTAAGCAGTGCTTTGCGTACTATAAAATCAACCCCTGCACGTACTATTTCTTTGAGGAGCAGTAAATCTATCGATAATAAGTACCTTAATGAGATAGCGGTATATGCAAACTGTGATATATTGTTCTTATGTAGTGAAAGTGAAAAAAAGTTCAATCCTACTGAACCAGATAGAATCACAGTTGAAATCAGTGAACGTGGACGTGATAAATTAGATACTATTCTTGATAATGTAACTAATAATCCAACCATTGCTATTATTCAGATGCAGATTTCGAGAATAATTTTACACAATCTTGGTATCACATCAGCTGAACAAATTGAAGATGAGTTTGTGAGAAGCAGAGCAAATTATATTCTTACAGGTAAAAAAAGTAAGGATTCTCTTAGAAACTATCCATTTAATATTTCAGATATTCATGTTTTGGGTGACCAGTTTGATAAGAGTAAGAAGTTTATGATTTCTGGTATTAAATAAAATTCACAAATTTAAAAAATAAAAACCTCCACAAGATTGCTCCTACGAAGGTTTCTGATTGTCCCTTTATATTGGAATAACCTTATATATACTCTCTTTTTGTGCAGATAGAGAGTTATCTATTTTCAATGAGAAGTTTTCTCATTTCAATCATATCAAACACGTCAATAATGTCGTCTTTGCAAAGGTCAGCTGCTTCCCAGTTGGCAAGTTCTGTATTTGGAACGCCTAAAAGCCACTTTTGTAATATTAAAACATCAGCTATATTTACTTCATTATCAGCATTAACATCGCCTATTAATATAGTTTTTTCAATATTAAATGTTTGGGCTACTGTTCCGTTAGCTTCATACATTTGAGCATTAGTCCTATCATTTGTGTAACCACCAGTTATGTCAATTACATTATTAGAACCCTGTGATTTAAGAACATAAGAACCAGAACTTCCAAATATGTACCAGCTTTGCCAACCATTATCACAAGAGGCATATGTGTAAAGATTGTCATCCGCTCCACCAGCATCAAGTGCCTTTCCTGTTTTGCAGTTAATGATTCTGTAACTTCCGTCTGCTTTTCGAGTGAACTGCCACATCTGTTCTGCTTTTCTTGTTTCAGAAGTCATCATGACATTATCATTATCTTCTACGGTAAGATGTTTCCAGGCTTCTGTATTAATTATATATGCTGTAAAACATTCTCCAAGATTCTGTATTGTTCCTAAATTTCCAAAACCGTCAAGCATATATATCTGAAATTTTTGAGCTGCCGTATTATTAGTTTCATACATTTGAGCATTAGTTCCGTCGTTTGTGTAACCACCAGTTATGTCAATTACATTATTAGAACCCTGCGATTTAAGAAAGTAAGAACCAGAACTTCCAAATATGTACCAGCTTTGCCAACCATTATCACAAGAGGCATATGTGTAAAGATTGTCATCCGCTCCACCAGCATCAAGTGCCTTTCCTGTTTTGCAGTTAATGATTCTGTAACTTCCGTCTGCTTTTCGAGTGAACTGCCACATCTGTTCTGCTTTTCTTGTTTCAGAAGTCATCATGACATTATCATTATCTTCTACGGTAAGATGTTTCCAGGCTTCTGTATTAATTATATATGCTGTAAAACATTCTCCAAGATTCTGTATTGTTCCTAAATTTCCAAAATCGTCAAGCATATATATCTGAAATTTTTGTGCATCAGTTCCATTGTATTCATATATTTGGGTATTTGTACCATCATCTGTACAACCACTAACTATATCAATTACATAATCTGATTCTTGAGATTTTAAATAGTATGCTCCAGAACTTCCATATATATACCAGCTTTGCCAGCTATTATCACATGAATCATATGTATAAAGATTACTGTTTGTTCCTCCGGCATCAAGTGCCTTTCCTGTTTTGCAGTTAATTATTTTGTAACTTCCGTCTGCTTTTCGAGTGAACTGCCACATCTGTTCTGCTTTTCTTGTTTCAGAAGTCATCATGACATTATCATTATCTTCTGCAGTCAAATGTTTCCAACAAGCTGTATTAATTATATATGCTGTAAAACATTCGCCAATATTAACAGGTGTCATATCATCATACCATTTTTTGTTATTTGAAGAAGAATTACCATCTGGACTTATCAGCCTGCCTTCTTTAAGAAGATTTAACATATATGTATTTTGCTCAGCTGAATAACTATAATCTGATATTCCGTTAGCTTCGGCTATGCGTTTTCTATACGCCTTTGAAGAATCTACACCAATTGAGTCAAGAGCTTCTATCAAAGAATCATAACTTGAATCACACTTAGGGAAATATTCGCCACTTGGTGGATTAGGGTTAGGAACATTCGGTGGTGGAGTAACACTATCTCTTTTGTTATATCTATAAATTGTATAACTACTATATTTAGAAACGAGTGATGATGCAGTATAATAGGAACGTTTTATTTCTGGTGGTGTCTGCTCTGTAATTTCAACTTGTGTTACATTACCACTGCTATCATAAATTACATCAGAAACGATTACAATATGTGAACCAGCTAAATTTAGGGCATCACCAGTTTGAATTTTATTTACATTTGCAGATGTACACTTTCCATAACTTGTCACTGACAAGCCGTTCCAACTGCTTGTTGTAGTACGATTTGGCAAGTCCCAGCAGTAAGAAGCTAATGCAGAACAGTCCATTGCATAATATGTAGAATAACTGCCAGAGTTTCCGCTATAATATGAACAAGTTGAATAAAATTCGCTTGATGCATTTTGAGTAGCGGAAAGAAAATTATCAACCGATACTCCCCAACAAATATATTTGCCTTTTGTAACGGGTTGTCCATATGGGATATGATAGGTTGAACCTTTAGAAAAAGTATAATTATTACGCCATCCTTTTACAGTCGCTTGTGCTGTCCATGTAGTATTATATAAATAATCTGCACGGGCAACAATATTATCTACTCCGGATGCACTTGCTTCAAATGGCACGTATATTTTCACTGGCAAAAGTGTACAGATTGAAAACACCATAATTACTGCCGTAATGAAGCTAAATAAACGTTTTGTTTTCATATGACCAACTCCTTTTAAAAATTTTTACATATCTTTACAGATATAACTTTATGTCATAATATTACCATAAAAAAGCTTTTTTGTCTTTTTGTGAATTACTTATTAACAAGCATTTTTTTCAGTAAGCAGAGGTCAAATACGTTAAGTACACCATCTTCGCATAAGTCCGCCACGTTCCAATTAACAAGTTCTATATTCGGTACACCTAAAAGCCACTTCTGAAGCATAATAGCATCAGCTATGGTTACAATTCCGTCGTTATTGACATCGCCTTTTATTGAAGAGGAAACAACAAATTTTATTAACATACTATCTTTTCCACCAAATCTGTTTGAAGATGTTACATACGCACTGTACTCACCAGGTGTATCAAATGTTACTGACAAGTAGCCATCAGGCATATTTTGAGTTAAATATCGACCGTCTTTGTTATCTATTCCTATCCAATATTCAGAAGCCCAGTCAGAAGATGCAATAAATGTTATTTCTTCCCCGACAGCAATCATAGATTTATCAGCACATAATTCACTTTTGGTTACAGCTGAACTATATACAGTAAAATTAATCCATGCACTATCAGTATATCCAAGTGCATTTAACGATGTTACATATGCGCCATAATTTCCTGCCTTATCAAAAGTAAGTGTCAATTTACCATTATACATTTCTTGTGTGATATATCGTTCAGTTTCATTATCAATTCCTATCCAATAGGCACTTGCAAGGTCTGATGAAGCTGTAAATGTTATTTCTTCTCCAATAGCAATTTTAACTTTATTTGCTTCAAGTATGCTATACGTTGGAGCTGAATCATATATTGTAAAATTAATCCACTGACTATCAACATATCCAAGTGAATTTAATGATGTGACATATGCTCCATAAGAACCAGCTTCATTAAACGTTAAAGTTAATTGTCCATTTGGCATTTCTTGAGTTAAATATCTTCCTGATGTGTTGTCAATACCTATCCAATAGGCACTTGCAAGGTCTGATGAAGCTGTAAATGTTATTTCTTCTCCAACTTTTGCTATATATTTATCAGCTAAAAGTTCACTTGACATTGGTGTAGTATCATAAACAATAAAACTAATCCAATTACTATCGACATAACCTACAGAATTATAAGATGTAACATATGCTCCATAAGAACCAGCTTCATTAAATGTTAAAGTTAATTGCCCATTTGACATTTCTTGAGTAATACATCTACCATTTTTATTATCCACACCTATTGTATATCCAGTAGCTAAATCAGAAGAAGCAGTAAAAGTGATTTCTTCTCCAATAGCAATCATTGTTTTATTCGTTGTAAGATTGCTATATGTTGGTGGATTAGGGTCAGGCTCATCTTTAAAAAACAAATCCGCTTCTTTTTTTCGACGATTACGAAGTCCTTTTTCATCGGCAGTACCTTTATTTATATACCACTCGTAATACTGTGTTCGTGCTTCTGATTCAGTTAATTTTCCCTGCAAATAATATTTAAGCGGACAATTGTTAACATTTCCGTGATTATATGTAGCACTTAAAAGAGCATCAAACTGATTCTGTGTCATTGACAATCCGCTACAATTTGACTTTAAAGTATTAACATAACCGGATAGTTTTGAACTGAATAAATTCCTTGCCTCTGCCTCCGATATTGTATGTCCACCTTTTTGACCTCTTACACCATTGGAAGTGTGAGCATATGGACATTTATTACCATATCCGATAGTCCATTGCTTGACATCCCAGAAACATTCAGAAGCATATCCTTCTACGCTTTTTATAAATGTATAGGTACTGTCTACAGGAGACAAATTACTTACATTTGTTTTTGTACTTGCATGAACGTCTAAATTATAGATGTCAATATTGAGATTACATACCAACATTAAAAGAATAGATATAATCACCATCATTTTTTTAATGTCACGAATAATTCTTTTCATATTTATCAGCTCCTTATATAATAATAACCAATTTTGTTATACTATTCACGCAAATCAATTTTCAAAAGTTGACAGGATATGATATAATAAAAATATGAAAA
>CAMWQI010000113.1 GCA_947176345.1 uncultured Ruminococcus sp. | reverse complement strand
CAGCATCTGTGTGAAAAAGAACACCGTTTTCATGAGCAATTTTACCGATTTCTGTAATCGGCTCAATCGTTCCGATTTCATTATTAGCCGTCATAACAGAAATCAATATCGTATCCGGACGAATCGCATTTTTTAAATCATCAAGAGAAATTTTTCCGTTTTCGTCTACATCAAGATATGTGATTTCACAGCCCAGCTTTTCAAGATATGCACAGGTGTGCAGAATTGCATGATGTTCAATCTTACTGGTGATAATATGTTTTCCTTTGGAAGAATACGCTTCAACAACCGCTTTCAATGCCCAGTTGTCTGATTCACTTCCTCCGCCTGTGAAATATATCTCCTCAGGTTTTGCACCGATAAGCTCGGCTGCCTGCGTTCTCGCTTTGTTTATCGCTTTTTTACTTTCTTCTGCAAAGCCATATATTGCTGACGGATTACTATAAGTCTGTCTGAAAAACGGAAGCATTTCATTTAAAACCGCCTCGCTCACCTGCGTTGTTGCTGCATTATCCAGATAAATAATTCTGCTCATAGAATTTCCTTCTTTCTTCATATTACATACTGGTCTGCCCAAAGTTCGCTCTGCCACTCAAGCATATCCGCTAAAGTGATTCCTTCCAGTACATCATTCATTGCTGTGTAGAGCTTTTGCCATAAACGATGGCTTACGCAAATACCACTGTTTTCACAGATAACTCCGTTTTCTCCGACACAATCTGTCGGAGTCATATCTCCCTCAACAGTTTTCAGAATATATCCTACTGTATATTTTTTCGGCGGATATTGCAGAATATATCCCCCTCGTGAGCCTTTAAAACTTTTTACTAAAGAAGCTTTCTGCAAAACAGATACGATTTGTTCCAGATATTTTTCTGAAATATTCTGTCTTTTTGCAATATCTTTGAGTTTCACCGGCTCACCATTGTTATAGGTGGCAAGGTCAAGCATCAGTTTGATTGCATTTTGTCCCCTTGTTGATATTTTCATAAAACACCTCCTATGACTTGAAATTGAAACATTCCTTTATATTATAATTATACTATTTCTATAGGAATTGTCAAATATATTTTTTCTATAACCTGTAGTATAATTAATCTATAAAGTCATTTAATTTTCCGTATACACTAAAAAGGATGAGTTGCAAGGAAATTACAAAACATCCATTTAGACTTATCAAATCTGATACTCAATCATTCCTATATCTCCACCAAGATTCAGAATATTAAGAATCTGAGAACGATATACCTGAAAAGTATCCTGAGCTCTTGCACGAGGTCTTGGCAATTCAATATCAATAACGGCTTCAACTTTTGACGGTCTTGCGGACATGACAACAACTTTGTCTGACATATATATAGCTTCGTCTACATCGTGTGTAACCATAATCATAGTCATGTTGTGATTTTGCCATATTTCCAGAATTTCGTCCTGTAAATTCATTCTTGTAAATGCATCCAAAGCTCCCAAAGGTTCATCAAGCAGTAATACTTTCGGATGTCCTACCAACGCTCTTGCCAATGACGCACGCTGATTCATACCGCCCGAAAGCTGATGCGGATAAGATTTTTCAAATCCATTTAAGCCTATCAAATCAATAAAATCCTGAACATCTTTCTTATTGTCTTTATAGATATGCCTTGCCTTTAATCCAAAAGCTATATTCTGTTCGACAGTAAGCCACGGAAAAAGGTTAGACCCCTGAAATGCAAATCCACGGTCACTTCCGGGCTTTGAGATTTCTTTACCGTCCAGAACGATAGAACCACTGCTCGGACGTTCCAGTCCGCTAATCAGACGCAGAAGCGTTGACTTTCCACAGCCGGACGGTCCTATCAGACTAACAAATGTTCCAGGCTGAATATCCAAAGTAAAGTCATTCAAGGCAATAATATTTTCCTGTGAAGAATCCTGATTTACAAATTCTTTTCTGACATTCTGAATTGAAATATTTCCTACCATTTAATAACTCCTTTCTGCCATACAAGAACACGGTCCCTTACCTTGAAAAGCAATGTCAGTATCAAGGAACATAAAACGGCTATTATAATCAATCCTGCATACACACCATCGTACATCATAACCTGTTTCTGCCAGTTGATATACCAGCCGATTCCACTTGAATTTCCGTTCATTTCAACCGCCATAAGTGTTGCAAAAGACGATACCGTTCCATAGAATACACCCAAGAATATACTTGGCATCGCACTTGGAATCGCTACATGAATAATTTTATAGAGTGTCGATGCACCTAATGTACTGGACACTTCAAAATGCACCTGATTTGTACTTTGTATACCACTGCTTGTCATCAGTGTAACAGGAAACCATACCGCAAAAGCAATTAAAAATACATTTGCAGTATTCGTTGTCGGAAATACGCTCAGGGCAAGCGGAATCCATGCCGTTGTTGGAATAGGTCCTATGAACTTTGTCACAGGGTTTAACCAATATCCGACTTTTTTGCTATATCCCAGTGCAAGGCCTGTCAGAAATCCGATTGATGCACCCCATATAAAGCCTGTTATCAAAAGTTTCAGCGAGAAGAATACATTTTCTAAAAGGAACAGTTTCTGTTCATATATCAAGCCAATAATTCTGTCCAAAGACGGAAAATATAAAGTCGGAAGAATAGTTGTCTTTGCAGTAACAATATTGACAAAAGCCATAAAAATAATTGTTCCTGTCAGCAATGGTGCTTTATGAATTATTTTTGCTCTCAGCGTTTTCATAAATATCGATGCAATCGCAAAAATAAAGTAAATTCCTGAAACAAACAACATTAAATATACATAGTAGGGATATTCTGTTGATTTCTGTTTTCCGCTGTCATCAAATCCATAATATGTGGCAACGGAAAGAAAAACTGCAATCACCGGTAAAATTAACTTTATGATAGTAATATATCTCTTCATTTTCTCTCCAATCTCTGATTTAAGAGAAAGTCTGATAAAGTGTCAGACTTTCTCAGCCACAGCAGTCACTCATTGTTTTTTTTACTGTCAATGCTTGAAAAAGTTCCGTCTGCATTGTAAATATAGCTATCCGGAACGTCATCAAATTGAGCAATATGTTCCGATGTGAATTTATTAATATCTCTGCCTTCTTTCAAATCACCAATTTCAAGCAAATCTGTGCAGGAATTGCGGAATGTATCTTCCATCACACTTACAGATGGCTGATAATTATATGATGCCAGAAGTTTTGCATTATTTTCCAAATCTCCGGAGCACTGGTCATTTTCTATCTGAAGCTTTGCAGAGTTTTCTGGTTCAGCCTGCACATAGGCAGACGCTTTCATTAACGCTCTTGTATAAGCTGCCGCTGCTTCAGGATGTTCAGACGCTACGGAAGTCGTCACAAATCCTGCACAGCAATATTCATTAGCAAATTTTCCATCTTCTGTCAAATCAAAGATTTTAGTAAAACCATATTCTGCTTCGGCTGATGCAGCAACAGGGTCATGGAGGGCAACAGCATCAACTGCACCATTTGCTAAGGCAAGCGGTAAGTCTGTCAGGTTATAAACAACAAGTTCAATCTCCATATTGTCTGTACTTACGCCGATTTCCAAATCGTGAAGGATTCTTTTCAATGCTACAACAGAAGAATCACTCATTCCCGGAACGCCTATCTTTTTTCCTTTTAAATCAGACATATCATTAATATCAGAATCAGCAGAAACATAATATTTTGTACAGCCTGTATGAATACCAGTTGTGAAAGCTATTTCAAGTCCGCTGTCGATTTGCGGTATAAAACTTCCGGCAAGTCCCACACAGGCATCTATTTTTCCTGAAGTAATCATATCCGCAGTCTGCTGAATGTCTATTTCAACAAGTTCATACTTGATTCCGGCTTTCTGGAATTCCTCTTCAAAATAGCCATTATCCTCTGCAACATGGAGAGGAGCAAGACAAAGTGAACCGTTTGCCGTTCCTATCCTGAATACATATTCTTCGTTTTTGTCATTCTTGCCACAGCCGGTAAGAAATAACGCTGACGCTATTGTCATTGCCAGAATAAACGAAGTAATTTTCTTTACACTTTTCATAAAATAATACCTCTATTTTTTATATCATAATATATAAAAACCGGACAGCCAATGGTTTCAATTTGTAAAACCTCCGGTTGTCCGGTCAATTTATGATAATATATTTTATTTCCGTAACGACTCATGCCTGTCAATGCGGTTATAGTAAAAAGTTATTTTATCAAGAGCTTCATCTATTGTACAACTCACATCAAATGCAGATATCGCTTTACGTTCAAGCTGTTTCCGAATATGAAAACCGATTTTTTTACAGACAACAGCTCTGCAATCGGAGATAATTTCAACTTTTGCTGACGGTTCACCATATCCTCCACAGCTCGAACCGCACCCGTCTGAATTTCCACAGACTTTGGAATTACAATTATTTTTTGTAACTTTTTCTTCTGTAGTACAGATTCTTTCTTCGGATTTTTTGCATACACCGTCTGATACTTCATAGATTACAAAACTTTTTGCAGAACCAAAAGTTTCATTTATATTTTCGCTGTCAGAAGATGCAATTGCTATTTTATAAGACATTTTTTCGCCTCCGTCAGTTCCATCTCTGAACAGCAACTGAATAAATATCCTCTATCAGACGGATTCCGCCTGTGTAGCCAACATAGAAATCGTCAAGTACAACTTTATCCTGTACAGGCCATGAGATATTAAGAAAGTGTCCGAACATATCTTCAGTTATTTCTTTTTCATAGTAACTTCCAAGAATCAGCGGATAACCGTGATAATCATGAGACTGAATTTCGTTATGTATCTTATAACTGTCTGTTTCAAAATTTACTTCTGCTTTCAGCCCGTAGTTGAGGTTCTCAAATTCGGCTTTTATCTGCTCCTGAAATGCCTTTGGCGTATCGTCCGTTATGAACTGCTTTGCCGGAACAAGTCCCAAATCGTTAACAAGGAATTTGGTGATTCCCAGTGCATACTGTGCGTCTGCAACAACTGAAAACTGCTTCGCCATTACACGAGTTTCAAGGAACATATCTGCATATCGTTCAATTAGATAGTAGTAATATTTTTCATGCTCATTGATAATGCTTTCTACTTTCTGCTCGTCAACTCTGGCGAATTTTCCGACTTCACGCAGGAATTTGCTTGTTTCATAAGCTCCGATAGGAAGTGTAGGATAATGAAGATATGGTATACCAAGTTTTTTCTCCATTTTCTTCATGTTGCCGACGGATACCCACGGCGATACAAGCAGATTAAATTCAGCTTTCGGAATACGTTCAATATTTGATATTCCACGCTGATAGCCGAATATCGTATTAGGTATAAGACCCAGTTCAGAAATCAAATTTTCAAGTTCTCTGATATTTCCAAGCCAGAATAAATCCTGATACGGAACATCAGCCCAGATATTTACAAGACCTTTTTCCTTTTCATCTGCCTTTTCAAGATACTGGTCAATAATAGCATCAATAACCTGCTCATGTCCCTTGTAATTATTGCCCTTGAATCCGGCTGTTGACGCATAAATAACAGGTTTTTCAGCATCTTGATAACGGCTTATAACTTCACCTGTATCGTCACCGACAATTTCCGGAATACAACCTGTAAGAACCACGTACAAATCCGCATCAATGACTTTAAGTGCGTTGGAAATTGTAGTATCAAGCTTTTTCACACCACCAAAAACAACATCTTTTTCATTTATACTTGTACACGGGAAAATATTCGGCGAAAAATAACCACTGCTTCCGATAGAGTCGGAAAGTTTCTGCGCACAACCAGGTCCGGAATGAAGTACGGGAATCGCTCTTGTTATAGCCTGAACTGTCTGCATTGCACCCAATGCACATTTATATCTCTGTTTATCAAGAAGTTTAGCCATTACTTTTTCGCCTCCTCTAAGAATTTATCAACATTCTGTTCATACCACCATTCAGTGTAAGGCAGTTTAACACGTCTTGCAAGATTTTTTTCAAAGCTACGGTTATGAATGCTGTCCAAAACAGACTGTGCAAATTCCAGCGTATGCTTATATCCGAAAATCATATATTCGTCAGCAACGTATACCGCCGGTGTTCCGTTCTTTATCGCCCATACCGTAGAACCAGGGTGTCTTGAAAGATACAAGTCAGGCTGATATTTATTCAGAATGTTCATTACTTCATAATTCTGCTGGTCTGCAACGCTTGCTTCAAAGTCCACACCGTTTTCAAGCAGATACTCCATAGACGGCGGAATGTCACCGTTTTCATACTTCTTGTCATAATGCCATGCCAATGCCCATACAACTTCTATTCCAAGCTCATTCAGAACTCTCGATACCTCAAAAGTATATCCCGGACCCATGCCAAGAACAGCTTTCAGTCCCTTTAATTCCTTTTTGATTTCCTCAATCTGTGGAATGTAGATTGCACGCTGTTCAGCAATATATTTTTCAACGGCTTCACTTCGTTCTGTTACTCTTCCAATCTCACGCAGCCATGTTTCAAAGCCTGCAATTCCAAGTGGATTGATTGTCCTGATATACGGAACGCCGTATTTTTCTTCCAGACCGTTGCCGAGATAGTTTCCGAGAGTACCGCAGATACAAGTTGTAGCGAGTGATTCGGAAATATGACTGAGTTCTTCGACTGTCGAATTGCAGTAAAGGAAAATCGGCTCTAAATCAAAATTTTTGAAAATCTCTATAATTTCAGGTCTTGCACTTTCATAGAAATTCTTGAAATTTATTGTATTTCGCTTTTGTTTTGGTGGCTGGACAATACTGCTTAGTACTGCATGGTCAGAAATATCAAAACCAGTTGCCCATATTCTTGACTTAAAGCCCTCACAATGTACTGCCACAATTGGAACGTCTATTTCATCTCTTACATCGTCAACAACGCTGTCGATATCTTCACCAATAATACCAGTCGCACAGGAACTTGTTACAAAAATTGCCTTTGGAGAATATCTTTTGTTAACTTCCAGAATGATTCTTCTGAGAGCGTCTGCCGAACCAAAAATAGTGTCCTTTTCGTTCATATCTGTGCCGACATAAACTGTATTATTGGTAACTCCACGTTTTTTTGCCATTACCTTATCAAGATAATATGTACCCGCACTCGCAACAGAACAGCCAGCCGGACCATGATGTATTATTGCAACATCTCTTATTGCTGAAAGCTGTCCCAATGCACAGCCTGAAAGGCAGGTACTTGACTGTGAAAAGCATCTTGAACAGCCTTTTAATGTTCCGCATTCGCTTTGAGTTGCCAAATCATTAAGCGTACCAACATAGCCAGTAATTGAACCGATACGGTTTTCCCTTGTTGCTACATTTGAGCTTTCTAAATTTAATGCCATATGAGCCTCCTTAACCCTGATAATTTTCATCAAAAAGATGTGTGGAAAGATAACGAAGTCCTGTATCAGGCAGAACCGCAACTATGGTTTTGCCTGTATTTTCAGGTTTTTCCGCAAGTTTTGTTGCTGCATAGATTGCTGCTCCCGATGACGCTCCGACTAAAATTCCGTCTGTTTTTGCCACTTCTCTTGCTGATTCATAAGCCTGATTTGTATGTACTTCATACCAGTCGTCATAAACTTTTCTGTCGAGATTAGCCGGAATAAAACGTTCTTCCACGTTTTCAAATGGGTGAACACCTGTAATTTCCTCCTGCTCCGGACGTTCAGGACTCTGGAAAGAATCTTCAGTCGGCTGGATTCCCACAACCTGTATATCCGGATTCTGAGACTTCAAATAATTTCCCGTACCGGAAAGAGTTCCGCCCGTTCCGACGTTGGCAACAAGAATATCAACATTTCCGTCAGTATCCTGCCATATTTCCGGACCTGTCGTTCTGAAATGAATATCGGGATTTGCAGAATTTCTTGTCTGGTCTGCAAACCATATATTTTTCTCACTGCTGACGGCTCTTTCAAGTGCCTTTACACACTCTACAAA
>CAMWQI010000112.1 GCA_947176345.1 uncultured Ruminococcus sp. | reverse complement strand
AATTGAAAAACTTATATCCCGTTATTGATTAAACTGACTTTTTGGACTACTAGTGAGATTGTCAATAGTTACTTGAAACATTTTTTCATATATTTCAAGTCTGTATTTGTCTTAAAACAAATTCATATGTTTTTGCCTGCTCAGTATACCATACTTATTCTGTAATGCCCGAATATTTGACTGCATCATCAATTTTATACATAAGTAGACTTGCAAACATCAATCTTCGCATAGCTTCTTCTTTGGTTACAGTATTTCGCTCATCATTTGAATGTGCTTTAGGATTTCTTAATGCTGACATTGCTCCTGCCAACATAAAACGTGTACCATTGTGTATATTATTTCCAGTTTCTGTTGTACGGTCACAGATTTCAATTATAGTATTTTTTTCTGAAAACACTTTATTCATAGCCTCTACACCATCAGGAATATTTTTCTCATCTGGTCGAACTATTTTATATAGTCTTTTCACTCGTGCATTAATTTCAATAAAAGCATTCACTGCTGCTTCGGCATAGCTACCATCAACATAAAGTTTTTGAGATGATTGGACTATCAATGAGTGGATACAACTCCATTCATTTGATTGTTTATTATTTTCACTATCAAGCAGTAAATCAACATAAGCAAGAATTTGTCCCACAACGAAAGGATTAGGATTAACAATTCCAAAATTATTATAAAAAAATAATTTTTCTTTTGCCTGAATTAACTTTTTGCTTATATTTGGATAGGTTATTTCTATTTCTTTAGCAATTAATGAAATGATTTCATTTATTTTAGTTACATCCAAAGGATGTATTGAATTAGATTTTATAAAAATGCATGAAGAAAGATAATTAAGATAATTTTTTAAATTATATATTCTATTCATAATAATCCCCTTAAAAAATAAGATTTATATAGTTTATCTACATTATACAATAATCATATTATTTCAAGAAATTTCGGTTTAAATTCTATTATTCTTGCCCCGACTTTTTCAGATTGCAGTCACGACAGAGCATCTGCAAATTTTCAGGAACAGTTTTACCGCCGGCGTGCCAAGGTGTAATATGGTCAGCGTGCATTTTGTCAAAGTCAAAAGATTTTCTGCATATCGGACAGATACCATTCTGATTTTCGTAAGCAGTCCGTTTCTGCGTATCAGTGAAAGCCCTGATACTAAGCGACTTCTCACGACCGCTTAACAGATACTCATATATTCCCTTTTTGGACGTTACATCATCATCTGCCATAAGTTCAGCGATACGCTTTTCAAGTTCAGCAGGATTATATGTTCCGTTGCCGAACTCATTATAAAGCAGTCCCCATTCGATACCTTTCATTTCCTTGCGGTACTTCGGAAATATTGTCTGCACCCATGTAATAACATTCTGAAAATAAAGCCATAATGCAGTACCGTCACTGTCGTGCTGATGTTCAGACATATAATCTTCAATTGAAATATTCTCTTTGGCGGAAATCCATTTCAGAGCCGTTTCAAGATAATCCTGACGAATCATTTCGCCTTTAAGATGTTTATTTGCAATTTTTTGTGCAGGACAGCCATTTTTAGAAAAATATCTTTTTACGTCCGTAAGCCATGTACCTGTATATATAGCGTTTCTGAGTTCCTGCTCCGCAAGTTTCACGCCTGCAATATTGATGATTTTGAACCAGTCAAGTTTTTCCTTGTCATTGCCTTTGCAAACGTAAATCATAAGTTCATAGCTTTCAATCTGCTGACGTTCAAACTTCGTAAGATTGGCGAAAGTACGGGAATTTATCGAAAAATCGCCGTTCAGATACTGACATATCGAAATAGTACGCTGTTGACCGTCAAGAAGTTCATAGTTTCCGTTGTCGTCCTCGCACCAGTACATAACATTCAGCGGAAAACCTTTCATAACCGTATCAATAACCGCATTGCGTTCCTTTTCCTTGTATATGAACTCACGCTGAAAAGCAGGTCGAATATTAAGTCTGCCTTCGAACTCAACTACACCATTTTCCGCATTATCTTCATAGCCGTTGAATATTTCGGCTATAGTATGATTTTCAAGTCTTATTTCCATAATGTCACTTCTTTCTTTTTATTAAATTTAAACTTTACGCTTGATAAATATTCGCTTGTACTTTCGTTCGCCGTTTATAACTGGCTGAGCCACTTTGCTTTCTTCGTTCCATAGTCCGTTTGAAAATCCTTTACCTTCGCTTTCTGTAGCTCCGATAATTTCAAACTGTTCCGGATTATATTTATCCATGAAAGTTATCGGAACGCCCATAACATCGTAATAATCACAAGGTATTTCAGCGGTTTTGCTTACTTCTATAGCGTCGTAATTATCGTAATGTGGATAATCTTCAGGGGTGTAGAATCTGTAAAGTATAATATCTTCGTGTCTTTTTTTAGTATCAAGGTTTGTATACCACATAACACCTGATACTCTTATCATGCCTTCTTTGTGCTGACTTGATTTCGCATAATCTTCATAGTGTGAGTTTATAAAAAATCCTACATTGCCACTAAATCCATATCCAAGCCACATTTTATTATCTTTTATCAAAGGAAATATTTCCTTGTATGTAATCGCATTCTGATTGCCTATAATAAGAAATTTCTTGTCATATTCAATAAGTTGTGCGACATACTCACGGAACAGGCTAAACGGAGGATTAGTAACCACAACATCAGCCTCTTTAAGAAACTCTATGCACTCGTCAGAACGGAAATCACCATCACCCTTGAGAAGCTGTGGAGGATTTTTCTTTAACATAAGTTCAAAATCCTGCAAATCAACTGCACCGTCGCCGTTGAGGTCTGTAACCTCCGTAATCTCAATCACATACGGCTTTTTTGAAGTTTCAACAGTATCAACGTCTTCACCGAAAAATGACAGTTGTGTATACACTACCGGAGAAGTCGCATAACTTGTTGCAATCAGCTTTTTCAGTCCGAGAGTATTAAAATTCATAGCAAAATATTTAACAAAATTGCTTTCGTATGGGTCATCGCAGTTGCAGAGTACAGTTTTTCCATTGAAACTTGCTTTATAGTGCCTTAACTCATTTTCAATATCAGACAGTTGTGTGTAAAATTCGTCTTTCTTTGATTTATTAGCATTGTGCAGATTTTTATTATCTTTAGCCATTGTATTTAAACCTCTCTTATGTGCATTTTATATTATTATAGCATAAATCCGTGAAGAAAACAAGTTATTTTCGGAATTATTTTCCTATTGAAAAGAAATATAACAATTATTCCAACTGCTTGCCTATTGCCGTGGTACGCTGAAATACTTCAACTTCCGCAGTTCGCCACGAGCTGAAAATCTTTCGTTACAAATCCCGAATCTTCCATTTTCCCAATCTGGACTACATCTTCGTAAAAACTTTTTCGTTTATCACTTGCAGTAATCACAGAATTTGACGGCTTGCAGTGAAACAGGTGTTCATAGTAAGTGCCGTGAATTTTTCGGTCATTTCTTTTCTGTCGGGCATTGTACCGCTCAACCGCACCGCCAAAAAGTTCTTCATATACTTCACCGATAGATTTTGAAATGAATGTCACATTGTCGGCAATGCGGTTTCTGTCAACGTTATTTGCGATGAAAGTCCTGTTGTTGTGAGTGATTGAACCTTTACCCTGCCCGAATGATATTCTTTTATACTTCATATTTTTCCTTTCTGTAAGCAAAACAAATAAAAAGTTGAGGGAAGTGCTATCGCAAGGAACGGCTTGATAGCCGATTTATATTTGCCAAAGGTCAAATGTAACGCCTTAGTACTTGCGACATCAGTGTGACCACTAATATCACAAGTACACGGCGCTCTGCGAGGCTAACGGCAGACAAGCTGCCGAAAAAATGGGTGACGATATTTTTGAAGTTATTGAAAAACACCGTCACCCTATTGAGTATATCGGCACCCTAAATATCCTATTTTAGTGCTTATACAAATCAATTTCTGAAACTCTGAAAATCCGCTATAATAAACATTATTTTGAAGATTTGCAATATACTATTATCAATATAATAAGATTGGGATTTATAGTCGGGTGCCGATGGTGACGATGATTTCATAGGTATCAAAAAGACCGTCACCCATCGTCACCCTAAACAGTTGTTAATCATATCCTGATAGCGTTCATCATAGTCTGCACCAGCAATTTCATCAATATTATCCGCCGTAATCATCATTTCACCATAATCTACAGACTGATTTGTAGTATCATCAGGAATATTGATAATCGGGTGGTCAAAATCATATTTCAGTTCGATTCGTCTTACACCATGCGAACGTTTATTAACATATTTAATAAAATATTCCGTGTAAAGTCTGCCAGCGTTGATATTGAGTTTCAGCGAGAGAGTATTTGGCTTTATATCATCAATTTCAAGTTTACCGAGAAGTTCCGTTGCCGTACCCTGCCACGTCGGATTATGTTCATTGACAAGTCCGGCGATTTTTTCAAGAAGTGGCTCAGGAGGTGCTTTGAACTTATCATCAACAACTTTATCCAAATCCCAGCAGAGCGTTTCCGTGTTGCGTTTCAGCAGAATTTTTTTGTCAGGCTGGTCACGCCCTGAAATCTCAATTGTTGCATCAGTATCAGTACGCTTTGACTTGTACATTACAAAAGCACCATCAGCAGCTCCAAGAAGTCCGTTTGTACCTGAAATCGTGTCAAAATTATCGTCCGCTTTCTGCTTGCGTGTGTGATGCACAAGCAACAGACAGATATTATTTTTGTCCGAAAATGCTTTCAGCTGTGCAATGATGTCATAATCACGGCTGTAACTATAAGTATCGCCCTCTGATTCACGGATTTTCTGCAAAGTATCAATGATAATCAGACTTGTGTTGTGATGTTCACAAATAAAGCTGTTAAGCTGTTCAATAAGTCCACCGTTTAAGGAATTTGATGCAACAGAAAAGAAAAGATTAGACGTTGTTTCCGTGCCGAACATTCTGTAAAGACGTTCCTGTAAACGTCTGTAATCATCTTCCAAAGCCAAATACAGCACTGTTCCTTTGCGTACAGCGTTATTCCACATTGGCTTTCCCGAACTGACATGATACGCAATCTGAGCCATCATAAAACTCTTGCCAACTTTCGGAGAGCCGACAAAAAGATATGTTCCGTTGTAAAGAAAGCCATTAATAATCGGCGGTTTTGCAGGATAGACCATTTCATAAAGTTCAGGCATCGAAACAGTTTCCATGTAGGACGGAGAATTTTCACGCTCGTATTGCATCTGTGCCTCAAAAATTTCTTCTGCTGAGGGGTTGAAATATCTCTGATTTTGTGATATAATGGTGGTGTTGGTTTGATTTGACTGCTCCGCACCTATTGCCGTAGGTGCATCGGGAGCGGTCATTTCTTTTTCAGTAAGCATATTATTCTCCTTTCGTGCTGTTAAGCGTTGTGCTAATCAGACGTATAACTTCTAATAATTCGCTGTCAATGCCATTTCCGTTCTCAATTCTTTTGAGTTCATCAAGAACTTCTGAAAGCTGATTTTTCAGAGCCTTGTAAACTCTCGGATTCGGCAGAACTGTAACAGTCCTGTCAGTCAGCTTTCTGACAATGTAGTCCTGTTTGGTGAGTCCAGAAAGTGCCACAGCAGAGTTTATCAGCTTTTCTTCTTCTGGTGAAACTCTGAAACCGATTGTGCGACTTCTAAACCTGCCCTTTTCATCAAGATTCTTCACTGACATCCGCATAATCTCCCTCATTGCGTAAACCGCTTAATTTACCTGCCATTTCGTTCTGCGTACTCGGAAAAAGATGTGCATAGCGATATGTAATGTCAATACTCTCATGACCTACTCTGTCAGCAATTGCTACAGCCGAAAATCCCATTTCTATCAGCAAAGAAATGTGAGAGTGCCTTAAATCGTGTATTCTGATACGCTTAACACCTGCTATTTTTGAGCCTCTGTCCATTTCGTGATGAAGATAACTCTTTGTAATTTCAAACAATCTGTCGTTTTTGCCGATACCATAAAGCTGACCGATAAAGTCCTGAATTTCATCTGAAAGAAAATCGGGCATTTTGACAACTCTGTTGCTTTTCGGAGTTTTTGGTTGTGTAATAACGTCCTGCCTTTTGATACGCTGATAAGACTTCGTGATTGAAACTGTCTGTTTTTCAAAATCGAAGTCGGCAGGAGTAAGAGCGAGCAATTCACCCTCACGGATTCCGCACCAATAGAGCATCTCAAAAGCATAGAACGAAACAGGTTTATCCATCATCACTTCTGAAAACTTTTGATATTCTTCCTGAGTCCAGAACAGCATTTCACGATTTTTAGCCTTGCCCATATTTCCAGCTTTTGCTGCCGGATTTTCTTTCAAGCCATAGAAACGGACTGCATAGTTGAACACTGCACTAAGCTGATTGTGGAGCGTTTTCAGATATACAGGTGAATACGGTGTACCCGATTTTGTGGAACTACTGAGCATTTCATTCTGCCACGCAACAACATCTTTCGGCTGAATATCGCACATTTTCCGCTTGCCAAAGAATGGTATCAACTTGGTTCTGAGAATATGCTCCTTTGTGTGATAGGTATTTTCTTTCAGTCGCTTCTGCATATCGGAAAAATAAATTTCCGAAAAGCTCTCAAAAGTCATATCAAGACTTGATTCTTTCTTGTTCATCTGCTCACGTTCCCATGCCTGAGCCTCTTTTTTAGTGCTGAAACCACGCTTCTGAGACTGCTTGCGTTCGCCACGGCTGTCAGTATAGCGGTAAATCACACGCCACTTGTTGCCGTCCTTGTAAACTGACATAATTAATCCTTCCTTTCATTTTTTCCCGAAATACCGCCGTAACAGGTTCTTTCGAGAAAATATTGTCTGTTGATTCTGCCTGAAATGGTAAGATAACCTTTTTCGGCGAGTTCCTTGTTAAGTTGCTGTACGATTTTGTACGCATAGGACTTTGAAACGTCCAGTTCTTTTGCAACGTCCTCAACACGCATAAAACTTTTATCAGACATTCTGTACATCTCCTCCCTTTATATTAACTTAATATGTTTAAATATATTTCTATTATACTAAACCTTTTCAGTTATGTCAAGTGTTTTGATACTAAATATTTTTATTTATACTATCTTGACAATCACTAAACCAATATGTTATAATAGATTTGTTGAAATTGTCGAACTGAATTTTATTTATCAGGAGGAATTTTTATGGCAACAGGTGAAAGAATACGTTTTATCCGCAATCTCAGGGGAATAACACAGAAGTTTTTAGGCTTGAAAGTCGGATTTTCTGAAAGAACTGCCGATATCCGCATAGCACAGTATGAATCAGGTTCACGTACTCCAAAAGCTGATTTGATTGAAAAAATCGCAGATACGCTTGATGTATCAACCGAGGCTCTCAACGTTCCCGACATTGACAGCTACACAGGTCTGATGCATACGCTGTTTGCTATGGAGGACTTGTATGGGCTGAAAATTGATACGCTTGACGGTGAAATCTGCATAAGAGTGAACAGACAGAACGGTTCTATGTATAACAAAATGACAGGTCTGCTTGAACCATGGGAGGAAATGGCTCAGAAGTACCGCAATGGGGAAATCAGCCGTGAGGAGTATGACCAGTGGAGGTATCGATATCCGAGGTCGGAGGCGGAGAGGAATGAAGCCGAAAGACATAAACCTAAAAAAATGGAGGAATGATTATGAAACCTATATCTATATCTGAACAAATGATGTTTACAACAGTTCGATTACAAGCAGAAAACTCATGCGGAACAGGTTTTTTCTATGATTTTAAATACGGAGATAAAATAGTACCAACCATTATAACAAATAAACATGTTGTAAATAATCATACTACTGAAAAAGTATCCTTTTCATTACATTTGATGACAAAAGAGGGTGAATCAACTGAAAATACCAACGTAACTTTTTCAACAGAATGGCATTTTCATTCATCCCACGACCTTTGTTATTGCTATATTAATCCTTTGCTTGAAAAAGTAAGAGAGCTAACGGGGAAGAATGTATTTTATATTCCTATAACTG
>CAMWQI010000111.1 GCA_947176345.1 uncultured Ruminococcus sp. | reverse complement strand
TTCCACTACAATTGCAAGACGTGCTACATCTGTGAAAATGTTCTTTAAATATCTCCGTAATACAGCGGAAGTCCTTGAAAAAGACCCTACTGTTAAACTTAAACTGAAGACCGTGAAAAAAGAACCGCTTAAATACATGGACGAAACGGAATGTATAACTCTTCTCAATTCCATAGACGGTTTGAATAAGGAACGTGATTATTGTATACTTCTGATATTTATAAATTGTGGTGTACGTCTCAGCGAACTTGTCCGCCTTAATGATACGGATATAAAACCCGATGGGACTGTTTCCATAAAGGGAGAGAACGGACGGACTATATATTTCAATAAAGTATGCATGGAAGCCCTTGAGGAATACAATGATTTCAAGGAGGAATATTTCAAGGGAAAACGATATGACCATCATGCTGTATTCGTGGGACAGGGCGGAAAACGTCTCACAGGACGGTGGATTGAGGAAATAGTGAAAAGACGCATGAAAAAAGCTGGTTTAGGTGATAAGGGTCTAAGCCCATGCAATCTCCGCCATACATCAGCTATGCTTATGTACAGGCATGGTATTGAAATAAGCATGATGAAAGATATTTTAGGTCATAAAGCTATAACTTCCACAGAAATTTATGCAGAAAACAAATCCTCACAGATTGAGTCCGTTATGAAAAACAATTCAATAAGCAGAAATAAAAAATGACAAATGTCACTGATAAAGTGACGTATGGCACTTAAAAAATGCATCTTTACTATGGTATAATATGTAAAAAAAGTAAAGGTGCGTGTTTTTATGGAGATAATTTTACTACTTATTCTTATAGCAATAATACCATTGGCAGTGCTTGCCGGAATTATAAAATTTATAATATGGCTTGTAAGAGAATACAAAAACAGAAATAATCCGTCGGAGCAGGCAGTTGAAAAAACTGTCCGGAAATTCAGCGGTTCGGAGATAATGCTTATAATAGGAACGCTTTTTATAGTGCTATCTGGAATAGCGTTCGGGTGTGCCGGCTGGGTGAATACTTCTCCGTCCGGACGTGTAGCAATAATGATTATGGCAGTCATTATGATGTCAATTGCCGGTGAGGTTTTCCGGAAAATTATAAAACTTGACCGCACAGCAACGGCTTTTGAAATAATAAGCACGATACTTACAGCCATAACCGTAATAACTGCCGGAAATTACGGACTTTTCGGGGAATGGCTTTCCTATCAGGGAATGAATGTACTTTTTGCACTCAGTTCAGCGGTAACCGGTCTGACATCATTCATGCACTGGAAACTTTCCGGAAATAAAGTATTTAAATATTCAGCATATCTTTCAGTAACTGCAACCGTGATATTTCTTGCATCAGAGGTGGAAAATGACAGTCTTTTTGCATTGATAATGCTTTTCATGCAGATACTTGTTACTGCTGTATACGTATTTGTCGGCATAAAAGACGATATAATAAAAAAATCCGTGAAAATATCTGTCGTTGTGTTTGAATTATGTTCATTATATTATGCCGTTGATAAAATGTTTGTACCCGATATGACTTCATATGTCGTGATGATTGTCACATGGATTCAGCTTGTATTTTACGGAATATATCTGAAAAAATCAGACCTTAAAGCACTACAGAGCATTTTAAGTATATTTATAACTTTCATATTTATCGATAATATGGCAGAATATGATGACAAACAGATAATACTTGCTTCAATGATATTTGCACTTATATATATTGCAAACAGATTTATTCCGTATATCAGGAGTACTTTTTCAGAAGTTTTAACGCTTGGTTTTGCTGTATATATTTCAATAGCCTCCGCAACCCTTGATAATAACTTTGCACTGATAATACCGGTTATAGTATCAGGACTTATCATGTCATATACTTTCACGGGAAATAAATTCGTTCAGGCGGTTGCCGGACTTGGTTCTCCGATACTTCCGGTAATAATAGCCTGCTCCATATATGAATATGAATGGTTTGTAATAATCATGTCGCTTGTGACGTTTGCAATAATGCGTTATACTGAAAGAAAAACAGATATAGTACTTTATGCGAATATGTTTGTATCAGGTGGAATAATTTTCCTATGGGCTATGGACAGTCCAGAAAATATATTCATGATACCCATTGCTTGCGGATTTCATATAGCCGTATCGTGTATGCTGAAAAATAATTTTACCGGAATACTTTCCGCACTGGCACTGATTATCGTGACAGAAGAGCTTGAAATGTCAGAGTATAAAATTTTAGTGTTTTTCTGCTGTCTGATGGCACTTGCAAAAATATTTTACAAAGAAAATTTACGGGTTCGGAACATAGGAACTAAAAAATATGATATTATAACTTTTTCGGCATGGATTATTTTCTTCATGGTGGACGACACATTCATAAATCTCATGATAATTGCAGTATATTCAGCTTGTCTTGTGAGACGCAAAACAAAGAGACTTACCACTGATATATTGCTGTCATTATCGGCATTTTTCACGACTCTTGCTATGGTTAACAGACCGTTCTTTACACCGTCGACTGCAATAATCGACGATAAAATAACTCTTGCGATGATAGCTGTTATGGGCATTGCATACCGGCTTATATGGAAAAACTCTCCAAAATTATCGAAAACTCTTTCCAATGTTATATTTATTCTTTCATTTTCGGGACTGACGTATGACATCATGTATTATCATAGACTGGGAAATACTATTTTCGGGCTTGCGGTGACGGGAGTTATTCTGATTATTTCTTTCAGTGCAAAAAGCCGTATTTGGTTCGGGGCATCGTCCATAGCCCTTGTGACAATAACCGTCTGGGCAAGCATACGTTATCTCGGCAAGGCTGACTGGTGGGTATATCTTTTCATAGCAGGAATTATTTTCATAGGAGTTGCCTCTATAAGCGAATATCTCAAAACAAAAAACAAATCAATATCAGGAATTTTTTCAGACTGGAAATGGTGATAATAAATGATTCTGTCATTGATACTGCTTTTCACAGGGCTTGCAGGAATGTCATTCTCATTCGTATGGATTATCCGAAAAGGCAATAACAACCGCCTGACAAGGCTTTTCGGAGTATGTCAGTTATCAATAATACTATGGCTTATTTCGCAATTACTGATAATTTTTTCCGTTACCATACAACAGAAACGCATAAGCTATACAATAGGAAATTTCGGCATAAGTTTCTTTGCACCGTTCTGGCTGATGTTTTCAGCGGAATATACAGAACTTCCCTCACGGAAATTTTTTCGTATCATGCCGGTGGTTTCGCTATCGTCGGTTATACTTGTGACGACAGATAATGTATTTCATTTATATTATTCTGTATTTGAAACTGATAAAATAGAATATGCTTTCGGATTTTATATTTATCAGGCAATATATTATATCTGCATAGTATCTGCAATGATATTGATGTTTGTTCGGAAAAAACGCATCACACAAGTTGGACTTCTCATACTTTCAACTGCCATACCGCTTGCCGTTAATACCCTTACTGTAACCAAAGTAATAAATGTCCGTATAGAGCTTACTCCGCTATTTTTCGCGTTTTCAAGCATAATGATTTTAATTGCTATCAGCCGTTATGGGCTTCTTGACATCAATTCCATTGCCATGAAAGATGTTATTGATAATCTTGATACGGGCGTGATAATTTATACACCCGACGGCAGAATTTCTTATAAAAATAATTTTATTAATGAAAATCTCTCCGGAACTGATTTTCCAGACGTTCCGGAAGTGCTTATAAACGGTAAATATTTAAGTTTCCGGCATTCACATTGTGACAATAACGGAAAACGTGTGGCAGAAATTGTTACTGTAAATGATGTTACAGAATATCATCGTTTGAGTATCGAAAAGGAAAGAAGTCGTATCGCACAGGAAATCCACGATTCAGCCGGACATACATTCACAATGATAAACTCTATTTCAAGGATTTTAGAGGCGGAAATCCGCAAACCAAAGCCTGATAAAGACAGTATGCTTGAATATATTCATGAACTTGACGGGCTTTCACGGAGCGGAATAACTCAATTGAGATGTTCTATAAATAATCTTCGTGACGAGAATTTCATGACATCTGTTACACAGGCTGTGAAGACCGTCGCGGACGCACTGAGGGAAATTGATGTTGATTTATGCATACAGGGAGAGGACAACGGAAAATATGATTTCTGTATACGTGAAGTTTATGAAAATACCCGTGAGGCTGTAACTAATTCTGTAAGATATTCTGGAGCGGAAAGAATTGATATTATTATAAAATTTTCGCCTGAATATCTTGAATTATATATACTTGACAACGGCAGAGGATGTGAATGCATATTAGAACACGGTGGACTTTCCGGCATACGTAAACGTACTGAAAAATTCGGCGGAAATGTTAAATTTTCGTCAGTATATGGTGAGGGCTTTTCTGTCATAATGAAAATACCATCAAGGAGTGATTTTGTATCATAAAAATTATAATTGCCGACGATATTCAGATAATCCGCACCGGATTAAAAGCCGTATTTTCGCAGTGCGATGATATTTCAGTGGTGGGAGAGGCACGGAACGGTCAGGAAGCTTATGAAATGTGTGTCCGTCTGCACCCCGATGTTGTTCTTATGGATATGAGAATGGCTGATTTTGATGGTGGTTATGGCACAATGAAAATAAAGCAGTCTTTCAGTGATATTCGGGTGCTTGTGCTTACTACTTTCGATGACCCCGAAACCGTTGAAAAAGCCGTTTCAAGCGGTGCGGATGGCTATATTCTTAAGGAAATGAACAGCGATAAAATTATCAATTCCATAAAAGCCGTTGCCGGCGGAGTAACTGTTTTCTGTGACAATGTTTTCCGGTCTGTCGTGAAAACTGGCATACAGAAACCCTCCGACGTTTCCGGACTTACCGACCGTGAACGTGATATTCTTCGCCTGATTTGCGACGGGTGCGACAATAAGGAAATTTCATCAAGGCTTTTTCTGGCAGAAGGCACTGTCAGGAATAATATTTCAGGACTTCTTGCAAAACTTAACCTCAAAGACAGGACACAGCTTGCTGTCTTTGCGATAAAAAATAATATAATTCAGGAGGAATAATTATGAATTTTTCAGAACTTGCTAAAAGCAGATATTCAGTAAGAAAGTTTGACGGCAGAACCGTTGCCCCCGATACCATGCAGAAAATCCTTGAAACAGCAAACGTCGCTCCGACGGGCTGTAACTATCAACCATACAGAATATATGTTATAGAAAGTCCGGAAAAAATAGATTTGTTAAATAAATTAAGTAAATGTATTTTCGGTGCAAAAACTGTACTCTTATTTACTCTCAATAAAGATGAGGACTGGAAAAATCCCCTTGAAACAGGCGTACATTCTGGTATTCAGGACGTAAGCATAGTAGCAACTCACGTTATGTTACAGGCATGGGAACTTGGTGTGGGTTCGTGCTGGGTAAATTATTTTTCACCGTCTGCACTGGAAAAGGCTTTCAGTCTGCCGGAAAATGAAAAAGCCGTCTTGTTAATGCCTATGGGTTGTCCAGCGGAAGACTCCGAACCACTTAAACTTCATGCAGAATGCAAGGAAATTTCAGAAACAGTTAAATTTATGTAATTTAAATAATAAAAAAATCTGCTTTAGGGCAGATTTTTTTTAAAATATTTTCCTTGCCATGTATTGAGTTCCACAAGCCATTTGTCAATTCCGCCGAGAACGGAAATTTTATCGGCACTCCATATGGGTGCAATAAGTTTTGATTTGTCGCCGTCGCCGGTAATGCGTTCTATGACGATTTCCGGTGGAAGAATTTCAAGCTGTTTCACGGTTATATTTATGTATTCTTCTTTGGTAAGCGGAATAAATTTTTCCAAATTATAGAGCTTTTCAAGTTCTGTTCCCCGAATAACGTGAAGCATCTGTATTTTAAGAGCATCGGGTCGCATCAAGGCTATCTGATGTGCAGTTTCAAGCATCATTTCGGGCGTTTCGTCCGGCAGACCGTTTATTATATGAAGACAAGTCCGGATATTTTTTTCTTTCAGCTTATAGAACCCATCAAGAAATTCCTCATGACTGTAACAACGATTTATTTTTTCTATGGTTTTTTCGTGGACAGTCTGTAAACCTAATTCAACAGTAAGGCGTGTTTTTCGGTTTAGTTCGTCAAGAAGTTCAACAATATCGTCCGGCAGACAGTCAGCACGCGTGCCTATGGATATTCCACATACTTCCGGAAAATTCAGCACTGAAAAATATATCTCCCTTAATCTTTCAGCCGGAGCGTAAGTATTAGTATTTGCTTGAAAATAGGCAGTTATCGGAACATTTCCGTGCTTATCGTGAATACGTTTTATTTCTTTTTTGAGCTGTTCAGTTATGGAAATAGTCCCGTCAGTAAAATAACCACTTCCGCCGTCACAGAAAATACAACCACCTGTTCCTTTCGTGCCGTCGATATTCGGGCATGAAAAGCCACAGTCAAGGACAGCTTTGTATATTTTTCGTCCGTATGTCGTTTGGTTATGGTAGTTAAGTGTGTGATAACGTTTATTGTCTGACGAAAATATGAAAGGGCTTTTTTTCATGATTATCAACCTCCTATTTTATAAGATTAGCATAAAAATTATTTTGTGTCAAATTTTTACTCTTAATAATTAACAAAAAAATCTTAGATTGATTTAATAAGATAAAAGAATTAAACATATATTTATGCATAATGCACAAACAAGTAGTGCATTATGCGTTGAATTGCACAATTTTAGGATTTCAACCAAAAACTTCTTTGACAAACGTGTTTTTTTGTGGTATAATTAATCTAAAACAATTTTATGATTTTTTATAGAAATCCGGTGCTGTACAGCAGAATTTCAAACTGCTTTGGCTTGCGGATATCGGAAAGGAAATGAAATGTCTGAAACTTCAAAAATCATTGCTGTAACATCAGGTAAAGGCGGTACAGGCAAGTCAACTGTATGTTCTGGTCTTGGCTATACCCTCGCTAAACAGGGTCACAGAACCCTCATCATTGAACTTGATTTCGGTCTTCGTTGTCTTGACATAATGTTCGGTCTTCAGGATAAAATCGAACATGATTTAAGCGATGTGCTGAGCGGAAAAATGAATGCCCTTGATGCTTGTGCAAAAGTACCTATGGCGTCAAATCTTGAAATTCTGTGTGCTCCGAAAACTCTCACACCCGTTACTGCTGAACAGATTTATAGTATATGTCGTTCAGTAAAAAAATACTATGATTACATCATTATAGATACGGGTGCGGGTATAAATTCACACGTTTTCGACATAGTGGAGCAGGCTAACCTTATTCTTGTTGTCTCAACTCCTGACCAGGTATGCATAAGAGATGCTTCGCTTATGTCCGACGAATTTTATAACCGTGGAAATAAAAGCCAGCGTCTTATTATCAACAAGGTTAGCAAGAAGGTTATCGGAAATTCTCTTGTAAAAAATCTTGATGAGATTATTGATAAAATAGGCGTTCAGCTTATCGGCGTTATTCCGGAGGATTTCAAACTCACTGTTGCTACTGCAAAGGGTGACCCCATACCTACTGAATCGGAGGCACTCCTTGCTTTTGATGCACTTTCCAAACGTCTTAACGGCGATTTTGTACCGCTTACCATAAAAGGTGCATGATTATTACAAAATATTATTCCGCTTATGCGGAGAAAGGACAGAAATATGAATATTGCAATTATTGCACATGACTCCAAAAAGGAACTTATGGTTCAGTTTTGTAGTGCATATTGTGGAATTTTATCTAAACATTCGCTTATAGCAACGAATACTACAGGAAAACAAGTCAGTGAAGCCACAGGTCTTTCAATAATAAAGTGTCTCAGTGGTCAGGGCGGAGCTGAACAGATTGCATCATTTCTTTCATGTAATCAGGTGGATATTCTGCTGTTTTTCAGAGACCCGATAAATCCAAGAAATACGGAAGCCCATGACGTGAATCTCCTTAGACTTTGTGATGTGCATAATGTTCCTGTTGCTACAAATATTGCCACAGCGGAGGCTCTTATACTTGCCCTTGAACGCGGTGACCTTGACTGGCGTAAAATGGGTACTCCGTCTATATGAAAA
>CAMWQI010000110.1 GCA_947176345.1 uncultured Ruminococcus sp. | reverse complement strand
GATTCAGTGTATATTTTAAAATATAAGTGAAAAAGTTATCATATATATTGTTATTCATTAATACCTGATATTTTTCAATATTTTCCTTTATATAGCACAGTTCTTTACAAAGTACATCAGTAGAAATATTGATATTATCCAGACTGTTAATAAATTCTTCATTCTGTCGACATATTTCTTCGCCGATTTCCGTCAGAATATCACGGATATTGTTATAGTAGTTATAGAAAGTGGAACGGTTTAGACCGGAAACACTGCAAAGTTCGGTGATAGTAATTTCACAGACAGATTTTTTTTTCAATAATGTTATTAATCCGTCCTGAAACATTTTCTTAGTAATCTTTACTCTCTGATTTTCATTTCTGTTCATATTTATGACCTCGTTTCAAAAATCATTCACATTTTTCTGATATATAGTCTTTTTTAAAACAAAACAGTATTATTTTGTTGTTTTCAAGTCGTTTTGAAATAAACTTGTTGTTGTAGAAACTACATTATGTGGATTATAATTATTTTATCACAAATCAAGTGATAAGTCAATACTCAGAAAGGAGGAATTTTTTTGATAAGAAGTAAAAAAACTGATATAATCTGTATAATATGTGCGGTTATTTCAGTGATAACAGCAGTTACACTTATGGTTTTCAGCGGAAAAGAAGATACCATAACGGTTATGAATCCGGCAGAAAAACTCCGGAACAAAGTTATTTCCGACGAATATAGTGAAGGTTACATATTTGACGACAGCTATGTACATGAAATTAATCTGATAATCAGTGACGTGAACTGGGATTATATGGTTAAAAATGCTATTGATGAAGTTTATGTATCATGTGATGCCGAAATTGACGGTGAATATTTCAGCAATATCGCCATAAGACCTAAGGGAAATTCATCATTGTCAGCTATAAGCAATAACGGCGGTACAAATTTCAGCTTTAAAATGGAGTTTGACCAGTACAACGCTGAACAGACTTATCATGGCTTAGATAAGCTGTCACTTAACAATTTAGGACAAGACCCGAGCTGTATGAAAGACTTTTTAGCGTATCATATGATGAACTCTATGGAAGTTCCTGCACCGCTTTCAAGCTATACTCTTGTGAAACTTAACGGTGAAGATTTCGGACTTTATCTTACTGTTGAAGCCGTCGAGGACTCTTTCTGTTATCGTAACTACGGCGAAAATTACGGAAATATGTACAAACCCGACAGTTTTTCAATGAGCAGTCTGGACTTATCCGCCCTTACAGACCCTAATAATCCGGATTCACCATTACCGAAAATCGAAAAGATTATGACAGGCGAATATTTTGCGAATACTACTCCGGGCGAAAGAACAGACATTTTAGGAGAACTTGTTGTCCCGACGTTTGCGAGTATCAAGGATTCAATAGATATATCCGCTCTGAACTATGTAGGCGACAATACGAAAGATTACAACCTGATATTTGATACTTCCGTATTTGACATTACTGAAACTGACAAAAAACGTCTGATACAGTCGGTAAAGGAACTGAACATATCGGACAACATAGAAAATTCCGTTGATACGGAAAAAATGTTAAGATACTGGGTAGCACACAATTTTGTGAATAACTATGACGGTTACACCGGAGTGTTTGTACATAACTTTTACATTCATGAAAAAAACGGTAAACTTTCGTTAGTACCGTGGGACTATAATTTTGCTTTCGGTTCATTTACTCTTGAGGGTGCACTTTCAAGTATCTTAGGTGAGGACAGCAGATTTGATTATACGATAGATACCGGCAACGCTATGAGCGTCAATACAAGCATGATAAATTATCCTGTTGACACTCCGAATTACAGTGTAGATATTTCTGACCGTCCGTTGTTGGATAAGCTGTTATCAAATGAAAATTATCTGCAACAGTATCACGAATATTTCAGCGAATTTATTTCCGGATTCTTCGACAGCGGTTATTATGACAATCTGTATATGACTGCTTACGAAAATATCAGACCATACATTGAAAAGGGTCTGACCGTCTATACACCTGCTCAGTTTGAAAAGGGTTCTGAAACTATCAATGATTATTGTCATCTCAGAGCCGAAAGCGTCAGAAGACAATTAAACGGTACTCTCCCGTCTACTACAGAGGGGCAGAAACAGAATTATTCTGCTATTGTTGATACCGGTAATCTGAATCTTGCATACCTGTCCGATTTTCATTCTCTGGTGGCTGGTCTTGATACGGAAGCTATTACGGAAATAATTGATATTCTGCTTGAAGATAAATTTTCCTATGATACAAAAGGAGTAGTTGAAGCAGTTCACTATTATATATCGGATACCGACAAACTGATTAATCATGTGCCGGAATTACTGGAAGTTTCACTGATACATGATACAGTCATGAAAAAAGTATTTCCGGCAGTATTTATGATAATATCCGTCATAACTATGATAGTAGCTTACAGACTTGTTAAAAAATACAGCCGGAGGAGGAATTAAAATGCAGTTGAGACATGAATATAAATACTATCTTAACTATCATGATTATTTTACTGTAAAGTCAAGACTTTCTGCGGTAATGCAGGCAGATACCCATGTATCTTCCGACGGAAAATATTTAATCAGAAGTCTTTACTTTGATAACTATTCTGACAAAGCCCTGAGGGAAAAAGTTGACGGCGTAAGTAACCGTGAAAAGTTTCGTATAAGATGTTATAATTCCGATTACGATTTTATCAGACTGGAAAAAAAGTTGAAAATGGCTGGTCTCGGAACTAAAATATCGGCGAAACTTACAAGGGAAGAAACGCAGAGAATTATAGATAACGATATTGAGTTCATGAAAGACAGTCATCAGGCGTTGGTTGTTGAACTCTATGAAAAAATGAAGTTTCAGGCATTACGCCCTAAAACTATCGTTGACTATACAAGAGAGCCGTTTATATACGATGCCGGAAATGTAAGAGTTACTCTTGATTATAATATCCGGACTGGTCTTAACAGCATTGATATGCTGAACCCATATGTTCCTACCATTCCGACTGATGAGGGACTTATAATTCTTGAAGTAAAATATGATAATTTTCTTCCCGATGTTATCCGTGATATAGTTCAGATGAAAAACAGGGAAGTATCTGCATTTTCAAAGTATGCAAGTTGCAGAAAATTTTTTTAGGAAAGGATTAAGAAAATGAGTTTTACTGATATATTTAGTTCTGATATGATGTCAAGAGTTACAGCGGTATCTGTAACTGATATGATTATCGGCGTAGTTTTGTCGTTTCTTCTCGGAATGTTCATATTCTACGTTTACAAAAAGACATTTAACGGCGTTCTGTACTCTGCCAATTTCGGATTATCTTTAGTAGGTCTCTGTATGATTGCAACGGTACTTATTATGGCGGTATCAAGTAATGTTGTTTTATCGCTCGGTATGGTTGGTGCGTTATCGATAGTGCGTTTCAGAACCGCTATAAAAGAGCCTCTTGACATAGTATTTCTGTTCTGGGCAATATCGTGCGGAATAATACTTGCAACTGGCATGATACCTCTTGCGGTATTCGGAAGTATCATCATAGGCGTTGTACTGCTTGTGTTTGCTAATAAGAATATCAAGGAAAATCCGTACTTATTGGTTATCAGCCTTGAAAATTCCGATACTGAAGATACAGTCATCAAGAAAGTTTCCGAAAATACTCTGAAAAGCATAATCAAAGGGAAAACTTTTTCAAAGAACGGTACAGAAGAACTGACTATCGAAATACAGCTTAAAGACGGTGAAAGTTCTTTTGTCAAGAGTATCAATGAAGTTGACGGCGTAAATAATGTGGTTATGGTAAGCTACAACGGCGATTACATGAGTTAAAAATATGACCTGCTCTTGACGGAGCAGGTTTATTTTTGAGTATTGCAATAGAAAACTAAATGTGATATAATGTCATTATTAATGAAAGGAGAAAATTTATGAACGACAAGAAAATCATATCGGACACGCAAAGAACAGGCATTTTAGTCATATTGCTTGTATCAGCGTTTGTAACTTCGATGTCAACGACGGTTACGGGAAATATGATTCCTAATTTTACCGAATTTTTCGGAGTATCTTCAAATCTTGCACAATGGCTTACAAGCGGTGCTACGTTGATTTCCGGAATAACTATACCTATAACCGCATTTCTGATAAAACGCACGCCGAACAAAGTATATTTCCTGACAGCTATGACCGCATTTACAACAGGTTCATTGAGTGCATCATTGGCGATAAGTTTTCCGGTACTGCTTGTAAGCCGATTATTACAGGCGATAGGTTGCGGAATGCTGTTATCGTTTGCACAGATAGTACTTCTTAAACTTTATCCGAAAGAAAAGCACGGTACAATTATGGCATCGTATTCAATGGCATCGACTATTTCCTCAGTAGTAGGTCCTACATATGCGGGACTTGTTATGGATAATTTCGGCTGGAAAGGTGTATTTGTTTCGCTGTTTGTGATAGGATTTCTTATTATAATCGGTGGAGTTATATTCATGAAAAACGTCACAGAAAAGGAAGATGCTGAATTGAATATCGGGTATGTTCTGCTTTCGTCTACGGGATTCGCAACGTTTCTGATAGGAGTAAGCAATATAAGCGGAGGTTTATTTTCCCTGAAGAGTGGCGGATTAATAATTACGGGAATTATACTTCTGAGTACATTTTCAGTTTTACAGCTGAAATCCGAAAAACCTATGCTTAATCTTCATGTATTCAGATATTCGTCATTCAGCATAGCGGTTATACTAAGTCTGTGTTTATATCTCATCGGTATGGGAAACGGTATGATTTTACCTATTTTCACAAAAGCTATACGGGGATTTTCAGACACTGCATATGGTTTAGCGACAATATTCGGTTCACTTTTATCAGTATTTGCGACGCTTTCAGCCGGTAAGCTGTATGATAAAGTCGGAATCAAGCCGATGTTTTTCACCGGAGCAGGATTATTTACGATATTTTCAGTAATGGGATTATTTCTTTCGGAAAGCACATCAATAATATATATATCCGTATTATTTGCACTTCAAAGTGTTGCTATGGCATCACTGATGTCACCGGCTACGGCAATGGCATTAAGTGGACTTGAAGGCAAAGTAAGAGTTGATGGCAGTGCTATATTTAATACAATACGTCAGATTTCGAGTTCTCTTGCGTCAACGCTTTCCGTGCTTATATACACTCTCGCCGGAAGCAATATGACTGCTGTACATGGCGTATATGTATATTTCGGAATTGTAACAGTAGCTGTTTTCATTACAGTAATTATATACATAAAATCAGAGAACAGGAATAAGGTCTGATGTAATCCCACGCCGGAGCAGGCATGAAATCCTACCTGATGCGTTCAGTCGGGATTTTTTATACTTAATGTAAATTTATATTTATAAATATATTTTAATACAAGTATATAGGTATTTTTTACCGCCGTTTAAGAACATTGGTTAACCATTGTATAAAAAGTTACAAAATAGTTACGGAACGGCAGATAATAGACATTTTATATAAAAACGTCGTTGAATTTTACAAAAGTTTGTAACAAGAATTTTCCGCTATTCTAAGGAAAAAATTTGAAGTCCGTTACAAAAGTTACAAAGTTTTCTATATATTTAGGTGTCACATAACAGTGTTTTACCATTGTTATGCCTCCAGAAAGTTTTTTGGAAAAAGTTTGTAACTTTGTAACAAGATATTAAAAAATAGCTATTTATAGGTAAAAATCTCTGTTACAAAGTCTGTTACAAAGTCAAAAAAGTTTGTTACACTTTGTAACAAAAAAATTCCCTTTGGCTCGTACCAAAGGGAGTATTTTTAGTGAGAATAAAACATTCTTTGAAGCCCATAAATATTAAGACGTTCTACTTTACCTGTCTTATTCCAACCTAAAGCGGTAAGAGTACGTGCAATATCCAATGAAAATTTGCGGTCAATAGGCTGATTGAGGTCATAGCCGAATAGTTCGCAAGCTATTTCCTTGACGGAAATGCGGTCACGTTTGTAAGCTCCTGCCGATGTGATGCCGTTTTGATAGTCAATGATATAGTTTCTTCTTGTTTCCAGACTTTCACTATACCAATTTACAGTAATCGGAATTTCAAGGAAGTTGAATATATCCGACTGTAAAGGACTTTCGTCAAAGTGCTTGCGTTGTTCCTGTTCAGCTAATGCAAGAACCTGACTATCCTGAATATATATGCTCTGACCGTTTCTGTAGAAATGCACTGCCTCCGCCCATAACTGAGAAATATATTCGGGAATAAGGTCTTTGTCGATATTCTTGGTGGCTTGTGGTATATTAACATCTATCGGATAATAACGACGGTCGCCCGTTTCATCTTTCAGGAAGTCATAATTATTTGTAGTTCCAAAGAATACGCATTGTCTTGGACGCTGTTCGGGATTTCTGCCGTAAGGTCTGCGGTAAAAATCGTGCTGACTTGCAATCGCCTGTTTACTGCGTTCTTTAATTGATTTCTGAAACGCTGTTCCCTCGCCTAATTCGATAATCCATTTTCCCTGTATGCTTTCATAGAAGTCCTTGCCGTCGAAAGTGGTCACACCGTCAGTAAACCATTCAGGCTTGACGGCTATTTTACTTATAAATTTAGATTTTCCCGTACCCTGTTTACCCACAAGAACCGTACAGGTATCGAATTTCACGCCTGCCTCAAATATTCTTGCAACCGCTCCGACAAACGTCACAACTGCAACGGACTGAGTATAAATATTGTCGGTTGCTCCTAAAAAATCTGTGAATACGCTTTTTAAACGCTGTATACCATCCCATTGGACAGCCTCTAAATACTCTTTTATCGGATGATAGGAATTGTCATCAGCGATTATACTGCAAATTTGATTTATACTGTCTATTGAGGTGAAAAGAGAATATTCTTTTTCAAGATGAAGTTTTATTCGGTTTTCTGTAACGTCTTTCCAATCATCACGGTTAAAAGTCCGCATCTGTGTAAGTTCGTTAAACCCAATTTTTCCTTTGTATTTCGGGTCATTCAGAAATATGGTTTCAAGATTTGATAACGTATTTTTGACAGCATTATCAGACTGGTTACGTGTCAGACTTCCACGCCAATCAGAATTAGCCTCCTGACGTTCACACACGTCTCTTAACCATTGGTCTTTATCAAGCATTGTAGCACGTTCTGAATGGCTCTGTAGGCTTGTTATAAGACGTGAACGGTCTTTTATGAGTAGTTCGTTAGCGTCCTTGCAGTCGCTCCATAGGTCTTTTTGAGCGACAATGTAAGGCACTTTATGCTCGTCACACAATTTCATGAGGTCAACAGTCGCCTTGTTACCTCTCTGGTCGTTATCCAAAGCAAGAATAAGCACGGTTTTTGAAGTATCATAGTCAAATATTTTACGGATATTACTTGTTGAACCTAAGCCGACACTTGCAAATCCGCACTCGTCAATACTCATGCAATCTATTTCCCCTTCGACTACAAAACAGTATGAGGAAGTCAAAGCAACGGAATTGAAAAGATGTACCGTTCCACGTTTCCGCTTGATGTTCTCGGTGGTACTCCTCCACATATACGACGTTTCAGAAGTCGGAATGATTATCGCTGACGTTGTCTGATTGTTCTTGTATGTAAAATTTGGCATATATCCGCAGTGAAATTTACGCTGAGTCTGCATTGAGATACCCCTGTTCGTTAGGTAATCCGTTTCATGTAGGTGCGTTTCAGCAAGTTCAAATAATGCCGTGTGATTTCTTTCAGTTTTGGGTTGTACGGGCTTTGCGGATTGCTTTTTCTGTCGTATCGGTTGTGATGCGGAAACTACTCCGTATTTCGATTTTAATTCCCTAATTATCGTACCTTTATCACTGATATGATTCATTGCTCCGTACAAGTCAAAAATATCGCCTTTTGAATCGCAAGCAAAACAACAATATCTGTCAGTGTCGGGATAGACCGTAAATGCTCCCGAACGGTGAGAGCCTGTCCCACTGCCACACAATGGGCATATGTAGTGATTCTTTCCACCGTTCCTTGAGGGATGTGTGATTTCGTTAACATAGTCAATCAGAAATGGCTTGATTTTTTCAAAGTCGTCATTCATTTGCAATACTCCTTTTTAA
>CAMWQI010000109.1 GCA_947176345.1 uncultured Ruminococcus sp. | reverse complement strand
GACGCAATCAATGCACAGACCGAAATTTATATGAACGACAGCAAGGAGTATCAGACTGCACTTGATTCCGGCAACCTCGTTGAAGTCGGAAAAATCGGCAATATGCTCCGTGAAAAAGCCAAAGAAAGCATCTATAATTCCAGGATGTATATTTAAAACAAAAAAATCCTAATCATTTGATTGGGATTTTTAGTCTTTTATTTTTCTAAAGTGTTTCCATTTTAGAAAATACGGCTGAAACCCTTCAGCATACAACTTATTCTTATTTATGCACAAATTTTCCGCCTGTAATTTGTTATATTTCACTAAAATACAAAAAAATCTACACAAAATATTATAAAATCTATTGATTTCAATTGTTGAATATGATATAATATTTACGTTAATTTATCACTATTTGTATTTTTGAAACGAAAACAACAAATATATCATGAGCATCATCAAAAATCTGCACTATTATTATACCAATTTTCTGCTGTTATGCCTGTGAATTTTCAAAAAAAGATAAATTACGTAGTATGACGACGGATTATTTATGATTAAATATATGTGAATTTCACTTGAACATATCAGAAAATCCCTGTTTCGTTGTCGGAATAGGGATTTTAATTATAATGAAAGGAGTTTTCTATGTTTGATTTTTTAAATGCAAATGATGAACAGAAAAAAGCAATTTCACATACTTCCGGACCTTTGCTTATAACTGCTGGTCCTGGAACGGGTAAGACTTTCACTCTTGTTCAGAGGGCGGTTTACCTTATTCAGGAGCATCACGTCGCTCCGGAACAGATAATGATAGCAACATTCACTGAAAAAGCTGCTAAAGAAATTGTTACAAGAATTACAAATGAACTTATGGAACGTAAAATCTCAGTTAATATAAATGAAATGTATATTGGTACATTTCACTCTATCTGTTTGAGATTTATAAAAGAGCATCTGGAGTACACACATATCAAGAAAAATTATCGTATGCTTGATGGATTTGACCAGCAATATCTTATTTTTCAGAATATAAATAAATTTAATTCAATACCGGATATAGATACAGTTTTCGAAAATCAGGGTGCATGGAAAAAAGCAAGTTATATATCATATCTTGTTAATGTACTGAATGAAGAACTTGTTGATGTTGAGGCACTTTGCAGGGATTCTGATTTGGATATCCAGCTTGCAGGTGAAATTATCAAGATTTACAATTCTATCCTTGACGAACAGAATATGCTTGATTTTTCTTCTATTCAGACACAGGCATATTTTATGTTGAAAAATAATCCTGATATTCTTGCGGAAATACAGGAAAAAATTCAATATATAATGATTGACGAGTATCAGGATACGAATTACATACAAGAACAGATTGTTTTCCTGTTGACAGGAGAAAAGCAGAATATTGCAGTTGTCGGTGACGATGACCAGGGCTTGTATCGCTTCAGAGGTGCGACTATCCGTAATATCCTTGAATTTCCTCAGAAATTTGAGGAAGGAAAATGCAAAAAAGTATCACTCGTTGTAAATTATCGTTCTGACAGCAGAATTGTAGATTTTTATAATAACTGGATGTCAACAACAGGTGGAAAAGACTTTAAATTTGAATGGGATAATTTCAGATATGATAAGACTATTTTGCCGTTTGAAAACAGTGAAATTGAAAGTCCGTCTGTTGTTAAAGTTATTGGTGAAGATGATGAGGACGAATGGCATGAAACAGTATTGAGATTCATTGAAAAGCTGGTGGAGTCAGGCAAAGTAACTAATCTGAATCAGATAGCATTTCTGTTTAATTCTGTACGCTCAGACAAGCCAGTAAAACTTGCAAATTATCTTGAACAGAATGGAATAAATATTTATTCACCACGTTCAAATATGTTCTTTCAGCGTGATGAGATTATGCTTTCTCTTGGAATACTTCTTTTAACATTCACAAGATATATTCAGAATTTAAATGACAGAAACTTTACATTTGTTGATGAGTCTCTCTGCACTTATTATGAACGCTGTATAGAGATTGCTTTGCCTTACATTAAAAAAGATGTCGGACTTAGAAATTGGATAGCCTTAAAAGGTTCGGAACTGGCACAGATGTCCAAAAACACCGACTATGCGTTTTCGGGAATGCTTTATCAGATGTTTGAATTTTCGCCCTTTGTGGAAATTCTCAATACTGAACTTACAAACGGAGCAACTGACCTCAGACCGATAAGAAATCTTGCCAAACTGTCGCAGATTATAGCCAAATATGAATATCTGCACCGTGTAAATATTTTTACATCAAAAACAATAGATAATGTTGTGGAACGTTTTTTTAATATGTATATGCGTTTTCTGTTCAATGGCGGAATCGGCGAATATGAGGACGATTCGGAATACGCACCGAGTGGTTGTGTATCATTTTTGACAATACACCAATCCAAAGGCATGGAATTTCCGATTACTGTTGTCGGCTCTCTCAGCAACTTTCCACGGAACAGAAATGATTCTATTATTGAAAAAATTGAAAATAAGTATTTCCATAGAAACGCTTTTGAACCGGCTGACAGAGTTAAGTTTTTCGATTTCTGGAGACTTTACTATACAGCATTTTCAAGAGCGCAGAATCTTCTTGTACTCACCTGCAACGAAAAAAGAGGTCGTGGTGCAGAGCCAAGTAAATATTTTGCGGAAATATATAAAAATGTCCCTGACTTTTTCAGTCCCGATTTTGATGTGAATGAATTTTCGTTTGCAGAAGTTAAAAAAGTGAATATCAAACAGCAGTATTCTTTCACATCGCATATCACGACTTACGAGACGTGTGCATTGCAGTATAAGTTTTTCAAGGAACTTGAATTTACGCCGATTACTGTCGGTGCAACAATTTTCGGTACGCTTGTGCATCAGACTATTGAAGATATTCACAGAAGTGCATTGAGGCACGAGGAACACCTTATTATAGAGGAAAATATTAAATCATGGTTCAACAGTAATTATCAAACCATATCCAAAAGTGAACACGCATATCTTGCCGAACCGCAGTTAAAATCGGCTCTGAAACAGGTGCTGAATTACGTTGAGAGACAGAACGGCAATTGGTCAAGAGTTCGGGAAACGGAAGTTGAAGTCGGACTCGTCAAATCGAACTATATTTTACAAGGTACGGTTGACCTGATTAACGGCACGGGTGATACTGTTGAAATTGTCGACTTCAAGTCTGAAAAGAAACCCGACCTCGTGCGTGACCGTGAAAGAATCGAACATTACAAGAAACAGTTGCAGGTTTATGCACATCTTGTGGAGGAAAAAATGGGTGTGACTGTAAGTAAAATGCATCTCTACTACACGGGTGCGGAAAATGAAATTCCCACTGTCACGTTCAGGAAAAACGCCGATTCGATAGCAAGGACGATACAGGAATTTGACGGGATTGTCGCCAAAATTCAGGCGAAAGACTTCCACACAAAAGCAACCAAACAACAGACGTGCGAAAACTGCGACTTCAGGCATTATTGCACGAATATCAGGAGGAAATAATTATGGACGGACAGATGATTTTTGACGAAAACGGTGAGTATAAATTCGCCGAAAGACCTACAATAAAGGGATTTCCCGAATTACGCTGGACGGGAAAACGTCCTTTTAAGTCAACGATGTATTTTCCGGCACAGTTAAAGGAGACTTACGGCACAGACGTTGACGGCTGGATAAATAAGATTTTCTGGGGCGATAATTTGCAGGTTATGAGCCATATGCTGAAAGAGTTCAGGGGTAAAATAGACTTAATCTATATTGACCCGCCTTTTGATAGCAAAGCCGACTACAAAAAGAAAATCAAGGTAAAAGGCAAAGAAGTTTCTAACGATAGTCTTGCTTTTGAGGAAAAACAGTATAACGATATATGGACTAATGATGAATATTTACAGTTTATTTATGAACGTCTTATTTTAATTAAAGAATTATTAAGTCTTAATGGAAGTTTATATATACACCTTGACGAAAAAAGAAGCCATTATATAAAAATGGTTCTTGATGAAGTATTTGGTACATCTTGTTTTAAACGTGAAATCATCTGGTCAACTAAAACATCATCTGGATTTAAAACATCTGCAAATAACTGGGTTAGAACACATGATGTTATTTTTTTCTATAGTAAAGGAAACAAATTTAATAAACAGTATTTGGATTATGGTGCGGAATATAAAGCACGTTTTAGAAAAAAAGACGAAAACGGAAGATTATATAGAGATGATAGAGGAAGTGGAATAAAACAATATCTTGATGAATTGAAAGGAATACCTATGGGTGATGTCTGGGATGATATAATGTCATTTCAACAAGCTGCAACATCAACTGAACTGTTAGGCTATCCCACACAAAAACCTGAAAAACTTCTTGAAAGAATAATAAAAGCCTCAACGAATGAGGGCGATATTGTTTTTGATTGCTTTATGGGCAGTGGCACAACTCAGGCAGTGGCTATGAAACTCGGCAGACGTTTTATCGGAGCGGATATAAATTTAGGTGCTATTCAGACGACTACAAAACGCCTTATCGGAATCGCTGAAAAACTTGATTCCGCACAGCAGACATTGGAGCAGGATAATCCGACTTATTACACGGGTTTTGAGGTTTACAATGTCAATAATTATGACTTTTTCCGTAATCCTGTTGAGGCTCGTGACCTGATAATTGAGGCTCTCGAAATTCAGAAATTTGACAACTCAGATGTCTATGACGGTGAACTTGACGGCAGAATGGTAAAAATTTTACCTGTTAATCACATTGCCACAAAGGCAGATCTTGCCGAACTTATCGCAAATCTTCCCTATAAGACTTTTGAACAGCGTAAAAATGACTATCCGGGTGAACCTGTTGAAAGAATTACGCTTGTCTGCATGGGTCACGAACCTGATTTAAGGGCACATTTCATGGCTGAAACAACAGGCTTTAAAATTGATATTTCAATTGTCGATATTCTCAAAGATAAGGCGGATTTACAGCTGAAACGTGAGGCGGAGGCTGTCGCTGTCCGTGAGGGAAATAGGCTGATTATAAAAGAATTTTATCCCATGAATTTAATGCAGAAACTCTCTTTACAGAAAGATTCGTATGTTGAGGACTGGAAACAGCTTGTTGAAAGTATCATGGTTGATTTCAATTATGACGGTGCGGTTTTGTCGCCTGTTGTAATGGATATTCCGGCAAAAAATGAACTTGTCAAGGGTGTGTACGAAATTCCCGAAACTGCCGGAACGATAAGAATAAAAATTACAGATTTGCTTTCAGAATCGCTTGAAATTGAGGTGAAATAAATGGCAAAAAAACAGAATTTAACGCTTGACTATGCCTTTTTTGAAATTTTGCAAGACTACTATAATTACAACAAAGGAAAAATCAAGCGTAATTATTCCGACCTTACAAGAAAATTTCTGAATTACAACGACCGTGAAATAAATCCTAATGCTTACCTCCGCCAGCCACAGTTTGAGGCACTGGAAATGTATGTCTTTATAAAGGAATTTTTCGATAACAAGGACGTTTCGGAAATTTTCAAGGACTACATGGACAAAAAAGGCTTTTTTGCCGATGATTCATTTTACGGAGACAGAACTTTAAAAGACGGACAGATGACATTTGAAAGAGAGGGTGCAGAAAAGCATCAGGCACTTTTCAAGGAAATGAAAAAGGTCAAGGAGAGCTATCCTAACTATATTTACGCACTTACCATGGGACTTGGAAAAACTGTACTTATGGCGACCTGCATTTTCTATGAATTTCTTGTTGCAAATAAAAATCCAAAGGACAAACGTTTCTGTCATAATGCCCTTGTTTTCGCACCTGATACGACCGTTCTTGAGTCTTTGCGTGAGATAATCACAATGGACAAAACACTTGTTGTACCGCCTGAATACGCACGTGTTTTAGATGCAAATATCAAAGTGCATTTCCTTGAAGATACCGGCACAACGCTGAATACTCTTGACGATTCGGATTTTAATATCATTATTTCAAATAATCAGAAAATAATCGTCAAGAAAAAGCACACTCCCAGCAGTGCAGGAACGAAACTTTTTTCAATGTCAAAAAGTGATGGTCAAATGTCAATTATCGGCGAGGCACTTGCCGAAATTTACGGACAAGACAATTTAAGTGATGATGATTTGATTTTTAACCAGCGTTACAAGAAATTATGCAGACTACATCAGATTGGAATTTATGTTGACGAGGCACATCATCTTTTCGGCACAAAACTTAAAAATTCACTCAAAGGGAAATCGGATACAAGTCTCAGAATGACTATCAATCTTCTTGCAAGCGAGTTACAGCGGAACGGTACAGCTGTTGTTGCCTGCTATAACTATACAGGTACACCATATGTCAAAAACAGAATACTTCCTGAAGTTGTTTATTCTTACGGCTTGAAAAAGGCAATTTCAAACAGTTATCTGAAACGTGCGGAGTATCTCAGAGGTGCAGAAAATTTCAAGAGTGATGATTTTATCCGTAACTCAATCAATGATTTCTGGCAGAGATACGGCGAAAATACATATGAAGGACTTCCAGCAAAAATGGCTATATTTGCTGCAAGAGTTGAGGAATTGACCGATGAGGTACTCCCAGCTGTTGAAAAAGTTTGTGATGAGTTAGGCATTTCAAGAGAATCAATTCTTGTTAATGTCGGTGATACAAATATTACAGAAAGTGAAGACATTCGTGATTTTAAAAACCTTGATGTCGTGGGTACAGCCGGAAGTAAAAAAAGATTTATTCTTTTAGTCGCCAAAGGCAAAGAGGGCTGGAACTGCCGTTCACTCTTTGCTGTTGCAATGTTCCGCAGTCCTGACTCGAAAGTATTTGTATTACAGGCTACAATGCGTTGTCTGAGACAGATTACTGATAAACAACAGGAGGCATCTGTTTATCTTTCGCTTGAAAATCTTGAAACACTCAAAGAGGAACTGTCAGAAAATTTCAATATGACTATTGACGACCTTGGAAACTCAAGTGAAAAAAAGACAAGACCTTATGAGGTAAGAGTTATGCCACCACCTAAATATATCACTATAAAAACAATAAGGCATAAATACACTCTTACTGAAAAGGAATATACAGAACCTGTCAATTTCGGACTTGCAGAAATGGATTATACAAACTATCAGGCAAGGATTCATGAAATGCAAGGATTGACCGATAATGCAACTGTAAAGATTACCAATGCCGATAACCTCAGAGAAACCAAGAAATTCAGCAAAATAATGCTTGTTGCGGAAATTGCTAAATACCTAAATCAGAAATGTACAGTTATTTCAAAGATTCTTGACGAGTGCATCGATGGAACAGAACTGATTTTAGAGAAAGTAAATCTCTATAATGATATTCTCTATGATGTTATTATTCCGACAATTTTCAATTCTCTTTACAATGAAGAAGTTGAAAAAATGACTGAGGATAAACAGGTTATTCTGCTCCGTAAACCTAAAGATAAGGAATATTATACTTTCAATGCAAATCCTGAACTTGTTATAAGATATGATGATACTATGCCATGTTACAGAGACAGAAGTTTCCATGCAGATACATATTGTTTCGACTCAAAACCCGAAATGCAGTGTTTCTGGCAATATATAAAAGCGTTTGACAAAGTTAAAAGAATCTTTTTTACGGGAATGTTTACAGCTAATCAGGGCGATTTGTCAATACCATACTATGACCCTGAAACACAGCGTATGCGTAACTATTACCCTGATTTTCTTGCCGAAATGCAGGACGGTACAATACAGCTCATTGAAGTCAAAGGCGATAATAAAATTGATGATGTTGTTGTAAAGGCAAAGGCAAATGCTGCCGAGGAAATCGCATACGAAAGTAAAATGAAATATATCATTTATGCCGGAAGTACACTTATGAACGAAAATGTTTTAGAACCTAGAGCGTGTTCACATTAAAAGAACATCAAAAATCATAGCAAGAGAAACGACAGAGGAATAAATAACATCAAGCTTATCATAACGGGTAAAAACTTTTCTGAATCGTTTTATTCGCAGAAAATATCTTTCGATTTCATTACGACGTTTGTAGATTTCCTTATCGTAATCCCATGGTTCTTTACGGTTCTTTTTTGGAGGTACAACAGGAATAAACCCTTGCTGTACAGCGAGAGTTCGTGTCCTGTCATCTTCATATGCTCTGTCCATAAGAAGATAGTGATTATCATCGGAATATAT
>CAMWQI010000108.1 GCA_947176345.1 uncultured Ruminococcus sp. | reverse complement strand
AAAAATTTATGGCTACAATCAGAAAACGTGGAAAATCCTATCAAATCAGGGTTTCCTGCGGTTACGATGTAAACGGAAATCAGGTTGAGCGTTCTATGACGTGGAAACCTGACCCTAAAATGACAGAAAAACAGATTGAAAAAGAACTGCAAAGACAGGCGGTTTTATTTGAGGAATCGTGCATGAATGGTCACATAAATTCGTCGGTGAAGTTTCAGGAGTTTACAGAGCAGTGGTTCAAGGAATACGCTGAAATCAAGCTTAAAGCCCAGACAATACGCAATTACCGCTATTTTTCAGACCGTGTTTACAAGGCTGTCGGACACTTGAGAATGGACAAAATAACTACACGCACGATACAGAAATTTATCACTCAGCTGACAGAAACTCCAAAAATCGACCAGCACGGCGATACCGTTGAATACCTATCGCCTAAAACTATCAAAAATTACATTTCGTTTATTTCTTCGGTGTTCGATTTTGCCGTGAAACAGCAGATTATCAGTTCAAATCCGTGCAGAAATGTATCACTTCCGACGGTTATTCAGAAGGAAAGAAATGTTTACACAATGGACGAAGTTCAACAGATTCTGGACTGGCTTGATGAGGAAAAAGACAAACATTTTTCGTTTGTGATGTTCTTCACGCTTGTGATTTTTACAGGTTTAAGACGTGGAGAATTACTCGGTTTGGAATGGAAAGACTTTGACTTTGAAAACTGTCTTATGGACGTTCGACGTAATTCGCTATGGACAAAGGAAAAAGGAATTTACACCGATACTCCGAAAACCAAAGGCAGTATCCGTATGCTGAAAATTCCCCGTGAACTCGCAAATCAGCTCCTTGAATACAAAAAATTTCAGGACGATTACAAGGTTTCTCTTGGTGACAAATGGATTGAATGCGACAGGCTGTTCACTAAAGCTGACGGTTCGCCAATGAGTGTACGAGCTCCACGCAGATTTCTTGAGAACTTCTGTAAAAAACACAATATCCGTTACTGCAATATTCACTCATTCCGCCATTTCAATGCCTCTGTACTAATCAACAATGGTGTAGACGTTAAAACGGTTCAGGCTTGTCTCGGTCATAATGATGCAAACACGACTTTGAATATTTACAGTCATTCTTTTCAGGAGGCTCAGGCAAGGGCAATGACAAGTGTTGCAGACTGCATTTATCAGAAACGTGACAAAAATTCTGAATAACGGACAAACAACGGACAGAATAATATCCCCGACTTTTTGAAGATAAGTAAAAAACGCTGTATATCGTGATTTCCACAACATACAGCGTTCTATGGATTGGTTGCGGCGGCTGGATTTGAACCAACGACCTTCGGGTTATGAGAATCCAAAAATACATATCATTTAGTATTAAACCAATGAAATATGCCCAAAAATCGGCATTTTATTTCATGGAAAATGCCGTTATTTTCATTGTTTTCAAGGTGATTTCATTTCTATAAGGGTACGGATAAGGGTATGACAAATATCTATTTCAAGTAATCCTGAATTATAGTCCAAAATATAATATACACAAGTACACAGAACATATAACTTCTGATTTTGTTTCATACAGTCAAGCTGATTTTTCAGAATACCGGTGCTGTCCGAAACAACTATACTATCAGAAACTCTCGAAATCATCCTGCCTTTATCAATATTCTGTTTTATAACAATATTACACTCTTCACGAGTAACAGCAAATTTAGTATAATCATGATTTCTATTTTCTCGATTCACTCTTATTTTATACGATTTGCTAAGCAACTCCTAAAGTTCTATTGTTATACTCTTCATCCGGGATATCCTTCATATTATAAAAAAACTCTACTATAGGATAGTTCAAATAAAGCTTTCACATATCTGATGATTTAATAAAATAATAAGGTAAAAAAATATTCTTTAGAGTTGAAGAAAATTTTGATATTAAATATTTATTTTATTTAAATAAACTATACTTCTGATAAAAATTCAAGCCCGAAAAGAATTTTTTTCAGGCTCGAATTATAATTTTTAATTATATATTTTTTTACTTTTCTTGTTACTAATATGAATTATTATTATTACAACCACTATAGCAAGAATCGTAGTAATAGTAATACTTCCGAAATTCTGCCATAAGCCTTTTATACCAATTGCTAAATGATGAACTTCGGGAATACTTGTTGAATTTTTTGCTTTATCATAAATGACTAAACCAACCGTGTGACTTCCTGGTGCTAATTTTAATGTAAGTTTAATGTCACTTTCATCTGTATCGTTATAATAAAATAAAGAATCTTCATTTTCAGAAAGTTTTATCTCTTTATTATCAACACATACTACTGTATTATCAATATCCAAAACTTCATTGACACTGAAAGTTACAACATAATCTCCGGAACTTTCAAAATAACCCCAGTTTTTATAATGTTCAGCAGGTACATCGCATATCGGATTTGTATTATCAATGTAAATTTCCCCAAGAGTCAACGTTTTTCCTGCATTTTCAGCTTTCAGATACAAATTCTTATCATCATCAGCATTATAATTTTCACTGAAATAACTACCTTCAAGGGTATACCTATAAGCACCGACTCCGAACATACTTTTATCAAATATGCTCTCATCATTTGAAGTGATATTTGTATCAGTTGGTTTATCATCTTTTTTATCAACTAATAAAATTTTTGAATTTTCTGAAAGTTTAGAAAATATAACAATACTTAAATCAGTAAAACTTTCTGGCTGCTTGCTGATAGGTCCATTTTCATCTTCAAAAGAATACCAGCCCGTTTTTTCGTCAGAACTACTGTTTTCGATATATGCCAAAACTTCACTAGAAATCATTCTGACATATGTATTATCATATACTTTACTTATATTGCCTGCCTTATCATGTACTGTTATCTTAACAGAATATACTCCATCAAGATCAAAATCAGAAAGAGTATACATAATTTTTTCTGATTTATCGTCAATACATTCTTCTAATTTTCCTTTATCTTTGAACGGTTTAATTTCTCCAATATTTTTATTTTCAGTGTATACAGGAGTATATTTCTGCAATTCATATTCAATATAATCAATATTTGTATCTTTGAATATTATATTAGGAGAATCTTCTTCACGTCGGTCAAAATTATATATGTCCATAAAAGGTTCATCAGCATTTTTATTTTCAACATCATAATACTCTTTACCGTTTCTGGAGTAAATTTCAGGAATTGTATAATCTGTTTCAAATACAGCAGTATATCGTTGATATTCTTCTGTACCATTTTTAAAATCAGCTGAATTTTTAGCTCTGTCAACTGGATTATCTATACTAATCTTATATACACCATCTTTATCAAATGGTATTATTAATGTGTGGACATCTTCTTCATCCTGCCAAATAGGTGAATAATAATAAGTTTCCCATTCATCATCAGTGTGAGATTTTCCGGCAGATTTATAAAAAACATTTACATTCATATCATTAGCATAAAAATTTGTTTCTGTAACAGTAATAACTGCTTTTGTATTCTCTTTGTCATTAATGTTAAAATAAACTGATTCATCACCAATATCTCCAAAATCGGCAAAATTATTCGATATTTTAGGTGGAGTTGTGTCAATTATAAATAATGGATGATAAAACGACTCTCCATAATTTCCTGCCATATCAGCATAATTGATAGAAAAATTATAATTCCCATCCTCAGATATTAGAAAAGCAAGTTCATGTACGGTATCATCTTCACCAACAGACACCTCATTCCAATCAAAAGACTGTTCTTCATCATTAATAAGAATTTTTATATCAGCAGCGTTGAAATTTCTTTCAGTTATATATACTGTCACTTGTTGTTCACTATTATAATAATTTCCATTAGAAGGAGTTACATTGCTTAATATAGCCTGAATTATCGGAGCAGTTGTATCTATACTATAAGTTTTTTCAATGGAACTTGAGTTTCCGGAACGGTCAGTAAGTTTAATGTATACAACATTGCCATTAGTATTGCTGTCTACAGAAAGAGAAAATTTCAATGATGTAACAAGATTGCTATCATGTACTATGTCACCAATAATAGCTACCTCAGAATCATTTACGGGGTTTCCGTCAGAATCTACAGTAATGATACCACTTTCGCCGTCATTTGCAATAGACCATTCAATGGTTGCTATACCTGAAAATGTATCTTCAACTGTTATATTCAAAGGAATACTGCCATTATAAAGCTTAACACCGTTTGCATCTGTTCCGCTATTTGATATACTTTCTTCAATATTGATAGAAGAAACTGAATCATGTATGTTACCATCTTCCACAATATTGCCATCTGCACTGATTCTACCAGAACTATGCTCTACATTATCCACAACTTCAGCAGCTACTTTTCCTTTGAATCCTATAGGAATAGTGAAAGAGGCATATGTGCCGATTTCGTCATTCATCAGATTTTCACCATATACTGTGGTATCTATATATGAACCATCTACATTTGAAAGATATAGCGTAACATGATTAAAACCAGATGAAATTTCCGGGTCATTGACATAAACTTTTGCTTCTGTTTCTACCATAAAGAAATAACCGAATGTTTCTCTGTCAAAATAAGGTTCTGTATCAGGCAATTCTCCAAACTGAAACAAAACAATCTGGGGATTTTCTTTGTCAATGTTGAATTCTTCAAAATCCTGACTTTCATTTCCTGCATTATCAAATGCAGACGCAAAAACAGAATAATGACCATCTTCTTCTATATTATAAGCATATTCAGCTTTGTCAATAAACTGAACTTTATTGAATATGTATTCAAATTCATCGGTGATAAATCTATCCTCATAATATTTCAGGTTATCCATATCATTTTCATAAACACTAACATGATTCAATCCTGAATGAATTGTATTTTCTGAATTTTCAATAATGTCACTTGCAGTAATATTATACTTAATATCACTTCCATACCATGCTTCATCATTCACAATATATTTCTTATAAGTATCAGGAATATTAATTTTTACTTCTGGTTTTTCATTTTCCAGTGCAAGAACAACACCCGACTGCCCAGAATTTTCTTTTATCAACTCACCAACACATTTTGCTTTTTCATGTACTTTTTCGTTTGAAGAAAAATAATATTTATTTGTGTTGCCCATTTTATCTGTCACAATAATATATGGCGTTCCGGTATTGTTGACATCGAGTGAAGTAAATTTGTATATATTACTATCTGATTTTTCAGAAGTATATGCCTTATCAGGATTATCCCAGAAAAGCTCCACTTTTTCAATGCCACTTCCGTTTTCGTTATCTTCTACCCTGACAGAAATCGTAACTGTATCATTTCCAAAAATTCCGAAAGTGAAGTATTTCATAATGGACGGAACTACTTCATATTGTGTTTCTATTATTTCAGGAGCTGTTTTATCAACATGGAAAGTCCCGTAATTAAAAGAACAATCATTCGGAGTTTCGCTATGATTTCCGGCAAGGTCAAATAATTCAACATTAATTGAATATTTACCCGTGTTCATGTCATCAACATTGATTGAAACAGGTTCTTGCAACAGTTTCATATCTCCTGCTGATTTTGTAGGCTCAGACAATGTATCAAAGTGTCTTTCAAGTTGCTTTTTACTTATTATTTCATCATTATTATTCCTTACTTCAACTACTTGTCCATTTTCGTCTATAATTGATATTTTATAATAGTCCAGTCCCTCATCATCAGTGAACACAAAATTCAGATTATTATCTTCTTTATCATCTGCATCATTTTTTCCAAAATAAAGTTCTTTTCCACTTTCACCTAAATTACTTTTATAATTTGAACCTGCTGGAGTAACTGTATATACAGGATTATTGCTTTCAAGTATAAGCATTGCACCTGTTTCATCATCAATAACAGAAGAATCTAGAACCAGTTTTTCTTCAGGAGCATTCGGAACATTACTTACATCTTCATTAGTTGTAAAATAATATGTATTTTCATTTCCCATTCTGTCAGCAACAACAATACGAGGAACAGAGTTTCCATATGGTTCTAATCTGTCAAATACAAGCCATTCGCCGTCACGATGTGCTGTATATTCTTTTTCATTCCAGTAAAGCACTACATTTTTTTGGGAAACACCACTTCTGCGATAACCATCATTTACTTTAATCATTAACGTAATATCTGTACTGCCATATATTCCGAATGTAAAATATTTAAGTATATTATCTTTTTCAGTATAAACTAAATCATCTATTGTTGGAGCTGTTGTATCAACAATATATTTTTTCCTTAGGAAATTTTTATTTCCTTCAAGGTCAGTAACAGCAACTTCAAGCTCATATACACCATCACTTGTAAATTCAATAGTTTCTGGAATTACTTCTTTTATAGGTTCATTATAATTAACTGTGACAGTTGTCGTTTCAACTTTTTTAGTAACATTTGAATCAGTTACAATTGTTGTGGCGATATATGAACCCTCACAGATATCACCAGATGAAACATCAGCAGTATCAGTAGTTTTCAACGTTTTGTGATTGGTATTTTCATCAATCTGATAAAGTTTTACAGAATAATTTGCAAGACCTACATCATCATTAAGAGTAATATCAATAGTATTGCTTTCACCATAAAAATAAGCATCAATCTCATCATCAAGTTCTTTATCATCATAACCTGAATTGGATTTTTCAAAAACTTCCTGACTTAATGAAAGGCTGATTTGGCAATCCTCTGAATTCAATGAATCATAATATATGTTATTTAAAGTAATATTATTTTCTTTATCATTTTCATTCTGGAATGTATCTCTTGCCTTTATGACAATCTCATTAAAAAGCACAGAAGAATCTCTCAGTTTTAACTTGCGAATTAAATTTTCAACTGAAATATAGTAAGTATCTTCAGAAAAATTCACTTTATTCGGAGCAGTCAATTCTTCTGTTTTAAACACTATGTCATTATACTCTTCGCCAATTCTAACAGAAAGCACAAGACTGTCAAAATGTTCATCTTTTGCATTTACTTTAATATATGACACATCAGAAACATAAATATAATCAGTTAATGGATGTTCCTCAAGCATTTCATGACCAAATATACGATTTATCTGCTTTTCCTCAACTGCATTACTATTCTCATCATATGTTATACTTATGATACTATGTTCTCCAAGTTCGGGAATATCAATATCCTCAGTCATATTATTATCAGTTAATGAAGATTGAATATTGCCTGCTTCATCAATAACATATACAGTAATATTTTTCCTTTGTAAATCACGATTTAAAAGAATTGAAAAATTAACTCCATTATCAGTTTTTTCTATATCTACACGTGTTCCATATTGCTGAATTTCTTCTTTTGTTTCAAGATTTAGTATGTCTTTGGTGTAATATATATTGGTAATTTCTGATAAATTATCTGTAATTACATTTTCATTCTTCAAAACCAATCCATCTTTTTTTATCCTGAATCCAGAAGGTTTTGTTTTATCATACTGATAATATTGGCTCTCTACACTGTCATTGACTTCACGTTCTGTATTGATAAAAACTGCCCAGAACTTGATATAAAATTTACCCTCCGGAAGATTTTCACCATTATTCCATTCAAAAGCATCAGAATCGGTGTAAGAACCCCAGTCGTCCAAATCATCTTCGCTAACTTTATAGTAAATAACAGCTCCATATTCTGTTTCAACTTTCCAATTTTCAATAGAATTTGTCCATTGGTCAGGTATTTCGATTGTTAAATCAGGTGGTGATAAATCTACAGGTTCCGTAATAGTTGTAGCTGTTGTTGAACTATTTTCAGATGTACTTATCTCGGATATTGATGTTATTGTAGTTGTAGTCTCAAAAGTTTCTGCGATAGAAGTAGTATGTTCTGGAATAATATCATCGACTACCACCGAAGGTGTTTCATATGTTTCTTCCGCAAAAGTTACATAATTATTTAATGCTGTCACATTAAGCATCATAGAACAAGCAGATAATGCGGAAATAACTCTTTTTATTGAAGTCATTTTTTAACTCCTCTCTGAATCATATATGCATAATTATTTCCATTGAGAATTGAATGCAGATACACTAAAAATAGTGTAATTGATAGAAATATTATGGAAATCCAATAATATATACCAAATACTCTCTGCAAAATAATTAATATTATAAAAGATATTAACATTGTCATATCACATACTTTAGATTTTTTATTTTTAAAAAAGCATAGCACTCCAGGAAATTTA
>CAMWQI010000107.1 GCA_947176345.1 uncultured Ruminococcus sp. | reverse complement strand
GTACTTAAAAATGCACTTTTTATATAATAATGGCAGTATATTTTTTGAAAAACTGGAATTAATTTTAGATTTTATGCATTTTACAAGTTTTATAAATTAATTATATTGATGGTGATATGGTTTATGTTTAAAATTTTTAACGGTGTTTTAACGGAGTACAAAAGAGAAAAAGGTGAGGCGAATATTAAAATTCCTGATGATGTTAGGGTTATTGGGGAGGGTGCTTTTCGTTGTTGCAGAACTATAAAATCCGTTGAACTGCCTTATAGTGTTACGAAAATTGAACCGCAGGCGTTTAAAAATTGTACTAATTTGGAACGCATTATTCTTTCGGAACAGCTTACTTCAATTGATGATGAAGCCTTTTATGCTTGTGTAAATCTTGATGAAATAGAGTTTCCGAGTATGCTGTCGTACATAGGCTCTCGTGCTTTTTACGGTTGCAAGTATCTTGAGAGAATTAGATTTCCAGAGTGTTTGACAGAAATTGGTGATGAATCTTTTAAGATTTGTATTGATTTGGAAGAAGTAGAATTTGGAAACGATATTCAAAAAATAGGTAGACAAGCATTTGCAAATACAAGTTGGCTAGAGAGAAAACGGAAAGAGAATCCGCTTGTAATAGTGAAAAATATTTTGATTGATGCTTATAAATGTAAAAATATTTTATCTATACCCGATAACGTTGCAACTATTTCCGAAGGAGCATTTGAGAAAAATACTAAAATTTCTGAATTGTTTTTGAAAGCAGACCAGTATGAAAAGAGTATTAAAATTAATAACAGCAGTGAGATTGAAAATATTTTTAGACTGATAAATTCAAGTAAAAATATACAGGAAATCCTGCTCCAACAGATTGAAGATGAAGAGTTGAAAATCCAGGTTGCATTGTTTCTTGCGTTTGGAAAAGGAAACTCTATAGGAGAAAAATACTTGTCAGATAATATCATTAAAACAGTCAAAAGCCTTATTCATAGCAATGATATAGAAAATATGAAAAATATTCTCAAAAGAAATTATATTACAGATAGTAATATCAATGAACTGATAGGTTGCTCGATTGAGTATGAAAAATTTGAAATACAGACGTTGCTTCTGGAGCATAAAAATGAAACTGTTGGTTTTCAAGATATACATGATAGATTTAAATTATAGAGGGTGAAGAGCTTGGAGAATGAAATTGATGAACTGGTCAGTGAATCGATAAGTTACATACAAAATAATCTGTTGATGAAATTTAGTTTCCTTGCAGGAGCATTTCAGCAGCTTAAAATTATATCAAGTGAAAAATACAATATTGCTTCCGATGGTATTAATATCTATTATAATAGTAGGTATATTCTAAAATTATTTCTTGATAATACTGAATACTTGACAAGGCAATATCTGCACACTGTACTTCATTGCATTTTTCAGCATCAGTTTATAGGTAGTCATATAGATTTTAATATATGGAATCTTGCTTGTGATATAGCTGTTGAAAATATTATTTCAGAACTTGATACTGATGAAATAGACCGTTCATGTGAAGAAAAACAGGCTAAAGAAATAAGCAAACTAAAAAACAGCATTGATTTTATGACAGCAGAAAAAATATATGACTATTATATGGTGCATCATCTTATAGGAAAACGTTATGAGTATCTTTCTAATATATTCAAGGCTGACGAACATGAGATTTGGAATATTGAAGTAAAACCTGATATGCCTCGGATTTTTGACGTTTCAGATGATAAATCACTTGAAATAATTTCATCAGAAAATTGTGAAAGTACGAATGACTGCGTGGAATTTAGCACAGGAGGAAATGAATCCGAAGATGAATCAAATAATGAAATGCTAAATCATTCTATTGATAATGAAATGTCGGAATCTGATAAACATGAAATATGGAAAAATATTTCCCGACAAATTCAACTTGAAATTGAAATGCAAAAAAGTGAAAAATATGTTTTGGAAAGTTCAAGTATTATGCAAAATCTATATGAAGTGAATAAAGAAGAGTTGAATTATTCAGAATTTCTGCGAAAATTTGCAGTATTTGGCGAAGAAATGAAGAGTGATGAGGATTCTTTTGACTATAACTTTTATATGTATGGGTTATCACTTTATAAAAATATTCCTTTGATAGAATCGCTTGAATATAAAGAAGTAAAACGAATCAAGGAATTTGTAATTGCGATTGATACATCTGGTTCAGTTCAGGGCGAAATAGTACAGACTTTTATTCGGAAAACTTATAGTATTTTGAAGCAGCAGGAGAGCTTTTTCACAAAAGTGAATATACACATAATTCAATGTGATTGTGAGATTCAGTCTGATGTAAAAATCACTTCCCAGCAGGAATTTGATAATTATATAAGTAATATAGAGCTTAAAGGATTTGGTGGAACGGATTTCCGTCCCGTATTTGAACATGTTAATGAGTTGTGCAGAAATAAGGAATTTATTGATTTGCGGGGTATGATTTATTTTACTGACGGTTATGGGGAATTTCCCGAAATGCCAGATTATAAGACAGCATTTGTATTTCTTGAAGATGATTTTAATAATCCAGATATTCCAGCGTGGGCGATAAAAGCTGTTCTTAGTTCGACACAAATTAAAGAGTTTTAATGTTAAGGAGCAATCGGAATGAATATACATGAAGCTAAAAATCAGGTTAAAAATGCTGTAAGAGCATATATGGCAAAGGATGATTATGGGAATAACCTGATACCGCAGCACAAACAGAGACCAGTATTTCTTATAGGACCGCCTGGAATTGGTAAAACAGCGATTATGGAGCAGATAGCATCAGAATTGGAAATAGGACTTCTTTCGTATTCAATGACGCATCATACAAGACAGAGTGCGTTGGGATTACCGATGATTAAGCAATTTGAGTATGATGGAGAAGTATATGATATTTCGGAGTATACAATGAGTGAGATTATTGCTTCAATTTACGAAACAATGAAGTCAACAGGAATAAAGAACGGAATTTTATTTCTTGACGAAATCAACTGTGTATCCGAAACACTTACGCCAATTATGTTGCAATTTTTACAGTATAAAATATTTGGAAAACATAAAGTTCCTGATGGATGGATTATCGTTACAGCAGGTAATCCGCCTGAATACAATAACTCTGTCCGTGAATTTGATATTGCTACGTGGGACAGGTTGAAACGAATTGATGTTGAACCAGAGTTTGAAGCTTGGAAAGATTATGCTTATAAGAGTGGAGTACATAGTGCTGTTATTTCGTACTTGGAGCTAAAAAGTCAGAATTTCTATAAAATTGAAACTACCACGAATGGCAAAAGTTTTGTTACAGCAAGAGGCTGGGACGACCTTAGTCAAATGATAAAGGTATATGAACATGAGGGCATAGAGGTTGACCGACAGCTGATTTCTCAGTACATTCAAAACGAGCCTATATCTTTGGATTTTGCTGATTACTATGATATATACAGCAAATACAGAAAAAATTATAAAATCAGTGATATCCTTAATGGGAATATTAATCCAAAAGTAAAAGAATGTGCAGAGAAAGCAAAAGATGCTGAGAAAATTGCTGTTACACAGCTGCTTCTTGATGAATTGATTCCTGAAATTATTGATGCTGAAACAGATTATAATATGATGACGGAACTAATGGAGATACTTAAAAATAATATGCTCATGATAGAAAAGTCAGCTGCTGAAACGATGCAGTCAATTGTTTCGGATAAAAAGAAGATATACGAAAATGGACTATCATCGAAAAGTATGTGTGAGAAAGAATTAAATATTGTAACAAGATTGATTAAGGCTCTTGATGAAGAAAACAACCTTGTAATTGATGAATTAAACGGAAGTAATGTTATAAGGGCTGATTTTGGTAAACGAGTAGATTTGCTTGATGAAAAGACAAATAATATCAATCTTCACATTGAGAATATGTTTTCATTTATCAGTACTTATTTCAGGAATGAAAATGTTTTGATAATGGCTGTTAGAACATTGACTATAAATCCACAGATTGCTTCATATCTGGCAAAATATCCAAGTCAACAATATACTGCATATTGCAAGTTGCTTCATATTGACCATAAGAAAGCTGATATAAAGAAAAGAATCAGAAGATTGTCTTTTGATTGAATATTGTATTCATAATAAAGTAAATATAAACACAGTTATTGTCCTTGGCTGGACATACTGTTTTTATTTGATTAGAGGGTGATGAATAAAGAAAGCAGTTATAAGTTTACAACGATACTGAAAGCTCTGTGATTGAGCTTTCATGTTTGATAAATTTTGCTAATTTTCGCATAAATATACGAAAACATCTTGTAATATGCAGAAAAATATGATATAATTAATTTAAAGATTTTTAGAATGGAGAACTTCAATGTCATTATCTTATAAACGACTTTGGAAACTACTGGTGGATAAAAATATGAGAAAAGCGTACTTGCGTAAGATAGCCAATATTCACCAAATACAATGACAAAGATGCGACGAAACGAATTGGTTAGTCTTGAGATTCTTTGCAGAGTATGCAATGCTCTTGATTGTGATTTTTGCGATATTATCTAATATATAAAACCAAATTTAAAGGAGAATCAATAATGAGCCTTAGTTCTAATATAAATGAAAAAGCTGCCTTAATTTGGGCGATTGCAGATAAATTAACGGGAGTGTACAAGCCACATGAATACGGAGAAGTTACATTGCCTCTTACTGTCATACGCCGTTTTGATTGTATTTTGGCAGATACGAAAGATGCGGTACTTGAAAAATATGAATCTGTCAAAACACTTCCTATGAGAGATATACTCTTGAAAAAGGCGGCAGGTGGTCTTGAGTTTTATAATACAAGTAAGTATACATTTGAAAGGCTTCTTGATGACCCTGATAATATTGAAGATAATTTCCATGATTATCTGAATGGATTCTCCGAGAATGTACGGGATATTATTGAAAAATTCAAGTTTGACAAGCATATTACAACTATGGCTAACAAAGGAATTTTGTACATAGTGATAAAGGAATTTACATCGCCTAAAGCAAATCTGCACCCCGATGTCATTTCAAATCTTGAAATGGGTTACATATTTGAAGAGATTATTAGAAGATTTTCTGAATCTCATAACGAGGACGCAGGACAGCATTATACTCCACGAGAAGTTATCAGACTTATGGTAAATATTTTGTTTAATGATGACAGTGACATACTTTCAGGAAATAATGTCGCAAAGACCATTTACGACCCTGCCTGCGGAACTGGCGGTATGCTTTCAGTTGCGGAGGAATATCTCCATGAGCTTAATAAGTCAACAGAATTACTTGCATTTGGACAGGAGCTGAATGACCAGACATTCGCTATTTGTAAAGCAGATATGCTCATAAAGGACAACAACGCTGATTACATAAAGGACGGCAATACGCTTTCTGATGACCAGTTCGAGGGACATACCTTTGATTATATCATTTCAAATCCTCCTTTCGGACGTGAATGGAAGAACGAAAAAACAAAGGTTGAGGCAGAAGCTAAAAGAGGTTTTGCAGGAAGATTTGGTGCGGGGATTCCTGCAACAAGCGATGGTCAAATGCTATTTTTGATGACTGCCATTTCCAAAATGAAGGATATTTCACAAGGCGGCAGCCGTATTGCAATTATACACAATGGTTCTCCACTGTTTACTGGTGATGCTGGAAGCGGTGCAAGCAATATTCGCAAGTATATAATTGAAAATGACCTGCTCGAAGCTATAATAGCTCTGCCGAATGACATCTTCTACAATACTGGAATTGCTACGTATATATGGGTGCTTTCCAATAAAAAGGCAGGTACAAAGCGTGAAGGCAAAGTTCAGCTTATCAACGCAAACGGACTTTTTGAAAAACGCAGAAAAGCTCTGGGCAATAAGCGTAACGATATTCCCGAAAGTGCTATTGAGGAAATAACACGTCTGTATGGTGATTTCAGAGAAACAGAAATCAGTAAAATTTTTGATAATGAGGATTTCGGCTATACAAAAATTACTGTTGAACGTCCTCTGCGTGACGAAAACGGGGAGATTGTGTTGAAAAAGGACAAAAAACAGCCTGATTCCTCTTTGCGTGATACAGAAAATGTTCCGCTGAATGAGGATATACAGGAGTATTTTGAGCGTGAGGTTCTGCCATTTGCTCCTGACGCATGGATAGATGAGAAAAAGTCTAAGGTTGGATATGAGATACCGTTTACACGCTATTTTTATAAATATGAAGCTCCAAAGCCGTCCAATGAGATAATGGCGGAGATTTTAGAGCTTGAAAAGGAGTTGGACGGTAGTCTTGCAGAGGTTTTTGAATAATATATAAGGTTATTTTGATAAAATGAAAAATGAAGAGATAATTATAGAGCGATTTGATATTAATAATTATGTTAAATACAGGCAAAATTTGAGTTCAGTGTGTGTGCCATCCGAGTTTTATACTCTTTGTAGACAAACTTTTGATTTGGCTAAAAAGAATGTATTTCTGATGTTCAGAAAGTATGAATCTGGAATTTTATTTTTCAAAAAACAAAAAACTAATTTAATAGGATATTGCATAGTGGAAGATATTCGATATTTGCCTGAAGATTATCAAGATTCTCTTGAAGCAGGTTATCAAATTCCATTATCTGTATTAAAAGAATATTCAACAGTAATATCAGATTGTATGATTGCCAAAAAGTACAGACGAAAAGGTTATGGAAGAAAACTTGCTGAATATGTAATCAATAGTGCATATCCAAACAGTAAAATTTCATTAAAAGCTATAGAGGACGGTTTATATTTCTGGGATAAGTTAGATTTTGAATCTATAAAAGATAATAATTCTGTAAAAATTCTGAAAAGAGGGAATAGAAATGCGTGAAATGAAAGATAGCGGTATTGAGTGGATTGGGGAAATTCCAAAAACTTGGAAGATTATGCGAAATAAAAATACTTTTTTCTGTACTAAAAATTTAGTTGGAACAGATTCTGCTAACACTCAATTATTATCACTGACTACAAAAGGAATCAGGAAAAAAGATATAAATAATGCAGAGGGAAAATTGCCTGAATCTTTCGATACATATCAATATGTAAAAGAAAATGATATAGTTATGTGTTTGTTTGATTTAGATTGTTCAGCTGTATTTTCTGGAATTAGTTATTATAATGGAATGATTTCACCTGCATACAGAGTATTAACTTGTAAGAAATCTATTTTACCAAAATATGCACATTATTGGTTTAATTATATTTCTGACGGTAGAAAGTTTAATCATTACGCTAAGAATATCAGATACACTATTAGTTATGATGAGTTTTCAACTTTACCTGTTTTGTGTCCCGACATTGAAACGCAACAAAAAATCTCCGCCTACCTTGACGAAAAATGCACCAAAATCGACAGCATTATCGCCAAACAACAGAAAATCATTGAAAAGCTGAAAGCCTACAAACTGTCATTGATTACAGAAGCGGTCACAAAGGGGCTGAATCCTGATGCTAAGATGAAAGACAGTTGTTATGAATTTATTGGAACAGTACCTGAACATTGGAACGTATGCAGACTTAGAAACATAGGAGTACTACAAAATGGAATAAGCAAAGGCGGAGATTTTTTTGGTCATGGTTATCCTTTTGTTTCATATGGTGATGTATATAGAAACTTTTCGTTGCCTGAGACGGTGAATGGTTTAGTTGAAACTACGGAAGAGGAAAGAGAACAGTATTCAGTAAAAGAAGGTGATATTTTCTTTACTCGAACATCAGAAACAATAGAGGAAGTTGGTTTCTCTTGTGTTTGTGAAAAATATATCGAAAATGCAACTTTTGCGGGATTCGTTATAAGAGTACGACCATTTGTCGATGATTTAGTAACTGGATTTGCAAAATACTATTTTAGAAGTAATCATCATCGTTTTTATCTTGTAAAAGAGATGAATTTAGTAACTCGTGCAAGTTTAGGACAAAATCTTTTAAAGAGTATGCCTGTTTTATTACCATCTAAAAAGGAACAACAAGAAATAGCCAACTACCTCAACAAAAAATGTGCTGCAATAGATTTAGCTATTGAGAAAAAACAGGCTATCATTGAAAAACTCACAGAATATAAAAAATCTCTCATTTATGAGGTTGTGACAGGAAAGAAAGAGGTATAAACATGAAAAAGGATAAATTGTTTAAAAAATGGAATAGATATTATAATTTGAATACCATTTTTGCTATTATTCCAACTATTTCTA
>CAMWQI010000106.1 GCA_947176345.1 uncultured Ruminococcus sp. | reverse complement strand
AGGAGTTGCAGTGCCAAAGGAGTCAGTTGCAGAGGTAAGTATTTCTAAGTGTGATATATCAGTATCGGGAGTTACAGTGTCAAAAGAGTCGGCTACAGAAGTGACTATTCCTAAACATGATGTATCAGTAACAGGAGTTGCAGTGCCAAAGGAGTCAGTTGCAGAGGTAAGTATTTCTAAGTGTGATGTATTAGTATCGGGAGTTGCAGTGCCAAAAGAATCGGCTACAGAAGTAATTATTCCTAAATGTGATATATCACTATCAGAAATTACAATTCCAAAGAAGCTGACTACAGAGATAAGCGTTTCTAAGCATGATATACCAATTTCCGAAGTTACAATTCCAAAGAAATCAGTTGCAGAGGTGAATATTTCTAAGTGTGATATATCAGTGTCGGGAGTTACAGTGCCAAAAGAATCGGCTACAGAAGTAACTATTTCTAAACATGATGTATCAGTATTAAAAGTTAATATGCCTGAATCTGTTTTAATAAAAACTAAAATCCAACATACTGAAGTATCAACGGAAAATGTTAATATTCCTGTCGTATCTGCAATAAAAATAGTAGTTTCTAAATATAAGCCTTCAATTTCAAATGTTGTTATTTTTAGTTCGGATGATTCAGAAGATAGCGAAATATTAGATAGAATCGGAGTTAAAATATGAAAAATAGTGAAATAATGTTGTCAGTTGAAATACAGTCAGGAAACAAAAATCGTTTATTTTCTTTTCTTGTAAAAAATAATATTACATTAAAATCACTGATTCAGGGACTATATTATGGATTAAAAAAAATGTCTGAAAAAGAAGATTTAGAAAATAGTAAATTAGAAAATTCTGACATTTTGTCTGATAAAAAATGCTTTAAGTGCTTTGAAAAATATATAAAAACACATACAAATCTGCTTGTTTTATACACTATGATGGGTGAACATCGTAATATTAATTTTACTGAAGAAATACAGAATTTTGAAAATGATAACAAAAAAGAAAAAATATATAATTGTTCTTTAACTGCTTTGGGTATTGTTACATCAAGTGTTATACTAATTTCTGATAAAACAGAAATTAATGATGTAAAAAATCTTTTTCGGAAGAAAGACAAAGCTCGTTCATACATTCTGAAAGAAGGAAAAAATACAGAGTATAATATCAGTTCAAGACGATTGAATGTTGTTGAACCGACACAAATTGATATTTTGCCTGCTGGAGATGTTCCGGAAAATAAGAAAGACTCTTTGTGGACTGTAGTTGTTCCTCCTCTTATAACAGCTGGGGCAATGCTTGCTGTAAGAACATTAGTGAGTGATTCAAGCACTTCCATGTTGGCAATGTCAATTGCTATGCCTGTCGTTTCTATGTTTAATACAATATTTAATTATGTCAGACAGAATAATAAAAATACAAAATCTGTAGATGATTGGAAAAAACACTATGAGGAATACATCTCTAAAAAAATCAAAGATATAGCTGAATGGCAAAGAGATGAGATTATTTATCTAAATAAAGTTTATCCTCAAATGAAAAATTTACTTGACCAGGTTTCTGTTATATCACCTTTTATTTTCTGTCGTTCTCAGAATGATAATGATTTTATGAGAATTTCTTTGGGTGTTTCAGAACAGATAAGACCTTTATTTGAAATAAAAGCTGAAAAGAAAGATGATATTTTTTATGATGTTCGTTATCATATGGTAAAATCTGAAAATAATTTGCCTTGTATAGAAATTTTTTTGCCACAAAAGAAAAAAAATATGATATCTCGTTTTTGGGATAAACTTTTTGACAGAAAATCCAAGATAGATTTGGCAGATATAAAAAATGTATTTTTGCTTACAGAACTTCCGAATGCTTTTGCGACTACACAGGATAATGATGGAGAAATGACAGGTTTTAAATATCTTCGTAATATTTTTCCAAATCCAAAAGAGGAGGAAAAAATTCCACCACTACTGGTAGATTTACGCAATATTGGCACTCTAGGTGTTATTTCTGAAAATTCCTGTTTTTCATTGAATTTTATCAAACATATTGCATTTGAACTGGCATTTTATCATTCTCCTGAAGATTTACAGATGGTTTTCTTTTTTGATGAAGAAAATGATTTAAAAAAGCAAATTGAACTTGTGGGCGATTATATGTTTTTGCCACATACAAATGAATTATTTGATAATTTATCACAATTTGTTTTTGATAAGAAAAGTGCAGGTGATGTATTCAGTTCATTGCAGTCAATAATGTTTGAGCGGTCAAAATCAAAATCTGATGAAGAAGAACAGTCAAATGAAAAATTTACACAAATTATCTGCTTTGTTCTTTGTGATTATGATATTAAAGGTACAGCTTTTTCAAAATTTATTCCTGAAGCACCAAAAGAGGGAGAAGATTATGTAAACACTCTTGGATTGACATTTGTTTTTATATCAAGAGAAAAAGGTATGCTTCCTAAATATTGTGGTAGTATTGTAGAATTATCAGATGATGCAGAAAAAAGAAGAATAAGCAATCGATATAACTTGTTGAGTCATGAAACATTAAGTGCCTTGGCAGATAACGCTGCATCTACTGATGATATAATAGAGTATACAAACTTTTCAAATGATATTATTTTCAACGGTTCAACAAGTGGCTTTGAACTTGCATTTAAGCAACTCAGTTCAATTTATTATACTCGAATTGCTGAAAACGGAAAAGTTCCTGCACTTGTGACTTTGTTTGAACTTTATGAAGAAGAGTTCAAATGGGAAAAATCTGTTCTTCAAGGTGACATCCTGAAAGAAAAAATAATTGAAAACTGGGAAAATAACGAACCAACTGATGAAAAGAAAAAGTCTGTTAATGATGTAACTAAGAATATGCGTGTTGCTATGGGAAAGAATGAACATGGCATCACATATCTTGATCTACATGAAAATTCTGATGGTCCCCATATGCTGGTAGCAGGTACTACAGGTTCAGGTAAATCTGAAACGATTATTACATATTTAATAGGTTTATGTGTAAGATTTTCTCCTATGGAATTGAATTTACTCCTTGTTGATATGAAAGGTGGCGGATTTTCTGACCGTCTGGGCGATTTGCCTCACTGTGTTGGAACTGTAACAAATACTGCTGGTGAAAATGAAGGAATTTCGGCAGCATATATGTTAAAACGTTTTCTTACTTCATTAAACGCTGAAATTAAGAACAGACAGATTATCTTATCACAACTTGGTGTTGATAATACTGACGCATATATGCGTGTTTACAGAAAAATCAAACACATTCATGAGTGGGAGAAAGTTTCTGAAATGCAGGAAAGACGAAATAAGCTTATTAGTGAAATTCAAAAGGGAAAGAATGAAAAACAAATCAGGTTTATTGATGATGATATAAGTGAACTGAAACCACTTTCACACTTAGTTCTTGTTGTTGATGAGTTTACTGAGTTAAAGAGATTTTCAAGTGAATCCGGTGACATTGATTTTATTGCTGAAATAACAACAATTGCACGTGTCGGCAGAACGCTTGGACTGCATATTATTTTGATTTCACAGAATATTGAAGGTGCTATTAATGATGACATTAGAGTCAATACAAAATCCAAAATATGCCTGAAAGTTGCAACCAAGCAGGCTTCAAAAGAAATGCTTGGTACAACTGATGCTGCAGCAGCTACCATGCCGGGACATGGCAGGGCGTATATTTTGGTTGGTACTGGAAGCAGATATGAGTATTTTCAGTCTGCTTATACAGGTGCAAACAAAAATATGAGTATAGAACTGCCTGTTGAAATTTCCCGTGTAAACACAACAGGTCATTTTGATACAGATTTTTACAGTTCTGATAAGGATAATACTGTTATAGTTGAGCGTAATAAGAATGTATCTCCTGAAGACACACAGTTGAAACATATTGTTACACAGATTATTGCTATTCAAAATGAAGAAAGATGTAAATGCCCTGCAAAAATTTTTCAGCCTCCTCTTAGCACGGAAATTAATGATGAAAAGGCATTTATAAATGAGTGGGAGAAGATTGATAACTAATGGAAAAAAATATTCAAATCAAAAGTATTCTGGGTATGTACGATATTCCTGAGATTCAAAGGCAGGATTATTTTGAAGTTGATTTAGTAAAGTCAAATATTGCGATTTTCGGTTCTTCGATGAGCGGGAAAACAAATCTTGTAAGCTTACTGATTAATTGCCTTCATAAAAAATGCACCCCGAATACTGAGCAGATTTTTATTCTTGATTTCAGCGGTGCATTGCGTGATTATGAAAATTTTCCGCTTATCTCTGCATACTATGATAACTCCAATGAAGAGTATGTCAAGCGTATTTTTAAAATTCTCGAAACTATTCTGAAAGACAATACAAAAGCTTTAGGAAGTTCAAATTTTCAGTCTGGAGATGCAGATATTCTGCATACAACGTTTATTATTGAGAATCTAAATGCGTTTGTAGATGAGGGAAGATATTCAGCATATCATGAGAAATTCGGTCGTCTTGCAAGGGATGGACGTTCTAAAGGTATAAGTATTGTATTTACTGCAACTGATACAAAAGGAATTAACCGTTATTTACTGTCATTTGAGCAAAAAATTGCACTGAACTTATCATCTGAAAAATATTCTGAAATTTTCAGTGAAAAAGTTGGTGATATTGTAAGCGCATCTGGCAGAGGTTACGCAAATGTTACTGAAAAGCTGAAGAATGTTACAGGCACTTTTAATATGAATAAGCCATATGAAGTTCAAATCCTGCTTTCTGATAATATTAAGGATAGAAATTCTCATTTTATGAAGTGTTTAGAATTAAAATTTAAATATGATTCAGAATCAGGTACTTATGGAAAACAGGTAAAAAAATATGTGAGATTTCCTCAGGACTTAACAATTAAAGAATTTGACAGACTTGCACAATATCCCGATATAAATGAAAAACCGATACTTCCGGTTGATATTGGTCTTGATTATGTGGAATTCAGTCCTATGAGCGTTGATTTTGGACGTACAAGAGCTGTCGCAGTTTATGGTAAAAAGGAGTTTGGAAAAACAAATCTGCTTTCTGTTCTTCTGGCTGGAATTACAAAAAAACGTCCTGATTATCGCATAATTTTCTTTGATGACGGCAGAAATCAGTTAAATGATTTATATAAATATTATTATAATCAGGGAATAAACTGTGAAATAATTTCTAAATTTAAAACTGATGATAATATAAAATTATCACCAATACAGCAGTTTTATAAATTAATTCATGAAGAATATATGAACCTTGATCCTGCCGGATATGGTAATGATGAAGAATTACTTAAAATATATCCGCAAGGGTATTCAAGCGGATTAAATTATGATGAGAAAAAACCAACAATATTTGTAATTCAAAGTAAATCGGCATATATTTATGTAAAATATGGAACAGCAGAAAATTTCATGCTGAACGTTCTGCCTCAAATGATTGATTTATCAGAGGAAAATGATTATATATTTATTTTCTCTGATGTTCAAAAAATTACTGATATAAATATGCGTGAAGTTTTTAACAGTACAATAAAAACTGCATTTCTTCTGGATAACATCGCAGAATTTGCAGAGGACAGAGGAAAAACAAGTGTATTCGGTGAAATGGACACAAAAGAATTAAAAGAAGAGTACGCAAAATGTGAACTTGGCGATGGATATTTTTATGATGTAGAGGCAGATACATTGAAAAAAGTCAAATTTATTAAAAGTGATTGAGGGTGTTTATTATGAGTGAAGCAATTGCAGTTGCTATCAATAAAAATTTTGTATCCGCAGATACTACAAAAATTGCTGAATTTGAGAAGCAGGGTAAAGAAGCAATTAAGGAATTTAATAAAATTAAAGAGGAATTCGGCAGAATCAATGGCGATTTGCTTGCAGTCTATAAGGGCGTTGGTGCAGATGCATATAAGTACGAAACGGACAATATTCTCGAAAAAATAGGAAGTGTTAAAGATGTACTGAATGCAATCACCGAAAGTATGAGTGGTATCCGTTCTACATACAGCGAATTTGATGACGAATTGGGTGAAAGTAATCGTTCTTTGATTCCTGCTGAGGAGGGAGAATAATGTCAAAATTAAGTGCTGCATATGCACAATCAGGAGAAAATATTTCTGAGCAGGAAAGTAAAGATATTTCTTTAAAAACAGTTAATGAATCGGACGAAAATACAATCTATAATCTTATTATAAAAGATAGCAAAAAGGAAGAAGCAAATGACGACTGAAATCATAAAAGGTACGGAATATGATTATCGAATTGATAAATCTCATGGTCTTTCAAAAGATGGTTATATCGCTGATGGTACAGAAAGCATTGTGTACAAAGGTGTTAAATTTTCCAAAGACGGAAAAAACCGCCTTGCTTGTGTCCTAAAATTCAAACGTAAATCTATTCGCATAGGGTATGGAGACAATATAAATGCAACATTGAATGTATTGGAGCGATTTAAAAATAATGAGCTGAAAATTTTCAATGAATTGCAGAATTGCCGTTCAGTTGTCAGAATATATGATGTTATTGAAAACTTGGGTAATTTTTCATGTGTAGATAATCATCATATTATTAAAGATAATGAAGGAAATGAGCATCCTTTGGTGATAGATGAGTCAGAGTATTTCTGTGTAATTGAGGAATTTGTAGATGGTTGGTCACTTGAAGAGTACTGTCGTGATGAATACTGGCATTTAACTGATGTGGTTGATATCGGAAACAATCTGAAACGCAGACGTTCATTTCATGAATTTCAGCCAGAAAGAAAAAAGGAATTATTGGACAGTTATCATAGTGACTACAATCGTATTATTCAATATCAGGATGAAATATATAGTTTTATGATAAAATTATGTGAAGTTCTTAAATACATAACTGAAGAACATAACATCTTACATCTCGATATAAAACCGGATAATATAATGATTACGAGATATGGCAAGGAGATTGTGCTGATTGATTTTGGACGTTCTGAATACAGGGAGTCAGAAAAATTCGTGCAAAATAATCTTAGTCCTGCTGATTATAATGCGAACGAGCGGATAGAACGAATGTTTCAATATGGTACGCTTGGTTATGCTGCACCTGAATGCTATGTAGAAGCAGAAAATGGTTCAGAATTTCCTTTTAGTATTCCTGGTTCATGCAGAGGAAAGATGACAATTGAAAGCGATATTTTTTCTTTTGGTACGACTTTTTGGGAGTGTCTGAATTTTTTTGAACTGTATACTTCAATTCCAGAATTTGCAAAGGATAAAAAAGATGGAGGTTCATATGATTTTTATCATAAATATATGTTGAATAATACAGCATACTTTGACAGGGATTTATCAATTACTTCTCCTCATTATCATCAGAAACTTGAAGAAATTATAAAGAAATGTACTCATATCAGAACTGAGAATTATATTACTGATTCAGAAAATTACTACCACTCCTATGGAGATAGAAAAACAGGTTTAATAAATGATATATTAATTGCTAAAGGTTCATCACCGAACATCATAAAAACTGAAGATATAAAAGTTCAGGTTTCTTTTGGACTATTTGGTGTAATACTTGCTTTATTGATTCTGCTGTTTTTGGTATGCTTTATTTTTTTGAAACCAACAGGAAGTTATTTTGCTGAACGAAAGATAGATAATATTATTGAGAATTATTATCCATCTAAGATGAATTCACTTATAGAGGCATCGATTGAACAAATGAATGCATCAGATGAAGAAGAAAAACATAATATATATAATCGAATATTTGACTTCTTCATAGCAGAAAACGAAGGAATACAGTATGATGAAACTGAAAAATTAGTTGAACTTATTGGACATATGAATAATTCAGATTTTATAAATAATAGCATTGATGCATTGATTATTAATGTTGATGTGGGTGATTTCAATAAAAGCATTGAATATATTGTTAAAAAGTTTGAGAATGTTGAAAGCGAAGGGTATATGTTTGCTAAACAGATTTACAATGCCACAACAAGAAATGCACTTTATGATTGCTATGCGTTTTTAGTAGAAAATTCTGAAAACTCTAAATATACAATTCTTATAAAACGATTGGCAAGAGAACTGAATGATGACGAAAGAATAAATAAAATTGCAGAAACTATGATTCAGAATGATGCAAGGTATGATACTTACGACGTTTCTGAATATAATATAAAAATAGCAGAATTCAAGCATGAAATACAAGAAACTTTAAATGATATTGATTTTGGTAGTGTAAATGAATTTAAATTAACAC
>CAMWQI010000105.1 GCA_947176345.1 uncultured Ruminococcus sp. | reverse complement strand
TACCTATTATATCATATCTTTATTGATTTGTCTATAATGGAATTGCTGTAAAAAAGTGTTCTCCAAAACAATTATCAGATATAAGGGAGATGTTTCTTGAAATTTATCCTGAAAAGACAAATTTTAGTAATTCACCCATTGTAGGACGTCAGATTATTCAGGAAGTTGATACAAGTGAAATAGTTCTTGATGAGGATATTCATTCGTTACACCTTTTAGAAAAAGAAATCTGTAAACTAATGAATTATGTGGATTATGACAAAATTCAAAAATTACAAATCAAATGGTTTATTAGTGATTTAAATAGGATGTTAGAGTATCTGATTAAGTAGGTGTGTATTATGGATAATAGATTTATTAAAAGAAAATTCACCGAATCAGAGCTTGAAAAAGCTATCATAGAGCTTTGTACACAACAGGGATATACTTATGTCTGCGGAGATGATATGCACCGTAGTTATGAGGATATACTTCTCCTTGACGATCTCCGTATCTATCTGACCTTACGCTATCAGAAAGACGGTCTGTCCGATACGGAAATGAAGAAGATCATCAACAAACTGAGCCTTATCAATTCTACTCCCCTATATCTTGGCAACCGTGAAGCATTTAGGCTTGTAAATGAGGGATTTGACCTTGTGCGTGATGAAACTTCAAAGGTTGCACTTCATATCGACTACATAAACTATGATGATCCTAATAAAAACATTTTCAAGGTAGTTAATCAGTATTCGGTGCAGGGAGAACGACTTCGCCGTCCCGATATGCTGTTGTTCATCAATGGTATTCCTGTTGCTATCTTTGAGTTTAAGACAGCCATAGAGGAAGATACTACCATTTACGATGCATGGAAACAGATTACAATACGCTATTGCCGTGATATACCAAAGCTGATGAAATACTGTTTTCTATCGGTTATCAGTGACGGTGCTAACACTCGTATGGGTAGCATTTTTACGCCTTATGAGTATTACTACGCTTGGAACAAGGCTAATGACACTGATACAGTTTCAAATGGTATCAGTTCTCTGTTCACAATGATAAAGGGGGCATTTGCTAAAGACCGAGTAATAGCATTGATTCGTGATTTTATTTTCTATCCCGATGACAGCCATAGAAATGAAGCTATTGTCTGTCGTTATCCTCAGTTTTTTGGTGCAAAGAAAATGCTTGAAAATATAAAGCTGCATATGCGTCCCGATGGTGACGGTAAGGGTGGTACATATTTTGGTGCTACAGACTGCGGAAAGACCTATACAATGATGTTTCTCTCTCGTCTTATCATGCAAAGAGATAACGAAACATTCAATAATCCAACTATTGTTATAATTGCTGAACGTGAAGATCTTGATACACAGACTTCGGAACTGTTCGTTACTGCTAAGAAGTATCTTCATGAGGAAGATGTAAGGAGCATTGAAAGCCGTGAGGATTTATCAAAAACACTCGGTGATAGACCAAGTGGAGGAGTGTATGTAACTACAATACAGAAATTCTGTGAAAACACTGGATTACTATCAGATAGAAGCAATATTATCTGTATTTCCGATGAAGCTCATAGAACGCAAACTGGTGTCGGCTCAAAGCTAAAAAAGACCGACAAGGGCGTTTTTACTACATACGGATTTGCTCACTATCTGCGGACAAGTTTCACGAACGCTACATACTGCGGATTTACGGGTACTCCTATAGATGAAACAATAGCTGTATTCGGTGATGTTGTAGAGAGCTACACAATGAAAGAATCGAGCGATGACGGAATTACCGTTCGCATCGCTTACGAGCCACGTCTTGCCCGTGTTATTATTTCCGATGAACAAGCAAAGGAGATACAGAAATACTATGATCGTTGTGCTGATCAAGGCTCTACGGCAGAACAGATAGAGGAAAGCAAAAGGGCTATGAGCAAAATGCGTAAAATACTCGGTCACCCCGACAGTCTGCACAAGCTCGCCATGGATATTGCCGAACATTATGATGCTCTATGTGCCGAAAAGCCTGATATTGTGCAAAAAGCTATGATAGTATGCTCGGACAGGCAGATAGCATATGATCTCCTGCAAGAGATACTTTCCGTTCGCAAAGATTGGGGTATCCCTCGCAAAGCAGAACATGAGGATAAACTCAGTAAAGAACAGCTCGACAAGCTACTGCCGCTGCCTAAGATAAATCTTGTTGCGACACAAGGCAAGGACGATAAGAAAGAACTGTTTGATGCCTGTGGTAACAAGGAGTATCGCAAAAAGCTTGATAAGCAGTTCAAAAATACTGATTCTAACTTTACTATCGCTATCGTTGTTGATATGTGGATAACGGGCTTTGATGTACCATCACTGGCTGTAATGTACATTGATAAGCCTTTACAGAAGCATACCCTCATACAGACTATCTCCCGTGTAAATCGTGTTTTTGAGGGTAAGGATAAGGGACTTGTTGTCGATTATATAGGTATCAAAAATGATATGATGGAAGCTGTTAAACGCTACGGCAGTCCCCAAGAAAACCCAATAGACGAGCTAAATATATCACTCGGCATTTTCCGAAACCATTTGAAATTGATAGACGATCTGCTTGTAAACTTCAATGCACAAAAATTCTTTAGCGGTGATCCGTTAGAACGCTTGAATTGTTTAAATGACGCTGCGGAATATGTGCAGACAGGAAAAGAACTGCAAACACGTTTTATGGGGATTTCTCGGCGTTTGAAAAGTGCCTATGTGATATGCTTCCCGTCAGGTGAGCTGACGGAAGAGGAAACTGCTAAGGCACAATTTCACCTTGCCATACGCTCAATTATATACAAGCAGACTAAGGGAGATGCTCCCGATGCTGAAACAATGAACCGTGCTGTTGAGAATATGGTTCGTGACGCTATTGCCTGTACTGGTATAGAAAACATTATTGATGAAAATAAGCAAGTGGATCTGTTCAGTAATGAGTTTCTTGATGAACTGAAAAAAGTTAAAATGCCTATAACAAGGTTTAATGCTTTGCTGAAACTGTTAAGAAAGGCAATTACGGCATATGGCAGAACAAACAAGGTCAAGGCTATTGCATTTGATGAACGGCTTAATCAGGTTGTTGACGCCTATAATAGCAGAGATAAGCTCGTTTTCACAAGCGAGGTCGTAGCGGACTTTGTAAATGACCTTTCAGATCAGCTTATACAAATACTGAAAGATTTGCAGGAGGACAAATCGTCTTTTGAAAAAATGGGTATCACCTACGAGGAAAAGGCTTTCTACGATATTCTCGTAAAAGTTCGTGATGATCATGGATTCAAATATGAAGATGAAAAATGTCTTGTTCTTGCAAAGAAGATTAAGGAATTAGTTGACGATAAAGCTCAATTCGCTGACTGGTCTACCCGTGATGATATTAAAAATCAGCTTAATATGGACTTAACGGTATTTCTCTATCAGAACGGCTATCCGCCTGAATGGGATGAGGAAGTGTTTGAAAAAGTCATGGAGCAGGCTGAGAATTTTAAGAAATATAGTGATTAAGAAATTGATTACCCGCCCAAGCTTACTAATTAGGAGAAGATACATGATAATCGAGAAAATACATATCAAAGGCTTTCGCAATTATATCGATGCAGAGATAAAATTTCAACTTAAAACGCTAATAATAGGAGCAAATGACGTTGGTAAAACCAATCTTTTGTATGCACTTCGACTTTTATTTGATAAATCTATAAGTGATAATGATTTGGAATTAAGCGATAGCGATTACAATGCGTACTCTGAAACAGATACAATAGAAATCACGGTTACCATTTCATCAATAACTGAAGATTGCCTATTAAGTGTGTTTGGTGGTGCAATTAAAGATGGAACAACAATCATTAGATATACAAACAGCAAATCAGGAACTTATAATATTTTTAATGGGTTTAGCGAAAGTACACTTGAAGAGAAAAACCAAAGATTTTATCTGAGAAGACTTAATATGCAGTATGTTGATACCAACAGAGATTTGTTCGGCTTTTTACGATATGAGCGTAATAATCTACTAAAAATCGCAAAAGAAAGTCTAGGTAAAGAAGAAACTGAGTCAGATGAGAAAACCATAGACGCTTTACAATTAAACCTCAATACTATTAATGAGCAAATTGGATCATTAAATTACATTTCTAAGTCTTTGGATAATGTTAATAATGAATTAGGTGAAATTTCAGTTCACAATTTAGATCAAAATGTATGTTTTGTTGCTGGAGAGAGTAAAGTTGACCGAATGCTTGAAAACTTAGTACTGGCTTACTCAAATGGAAATAATCCGCTATCAATTGGTGGTGATGGGCGAAATAATCAGATATTTCTTGCTACTTGGATTTCTAAGCAACATATACAAAAAAGCATTGATCATATCTCATTTTATGCAATTGAAGAACCAGAAGCTCATTTGCATCCACATCAGCAACGGAAGTTAGCTTCATACATCATGGAAAAATTTGATTCTCAAGTTTTTATAACAACCCATTCACCACATATAGCCTCAAAATTCAATCCGGAATGTATAGTAAGGCTCTACTCAGAGAATAAATTCTCTTTTGCTGCTTGCTGTGGATGTAGCTTGAAAATAAAAAAAGTTATTGATGAATTCAGTTATCGCTTGAATTCATTATCTGCGGAAACTTTCTTTTCTGATGGGGTTTTTCTTGTAGAAGGTCCATCGGAAGTTATTCTTTACTCTGCCTTAGCATCTGAATTAAAACTTGATTTAGATAGGAGAAATATATCAATTCTATCAGTTGAAGGAATCGGATTTAAGCCATATGTAGCGGTTTGTGATGCACTTAAAATACCGTGGGTTTTAAGAACCGATAATGATATTTTCACTATTCCCAGATCGAAGCCAATCAAATTACATTACGCAGGAATATCAAGAGTAATCGGAATTGCTGACATATGTTGTGAAAATACTGCTAACCTGCTGACATATTGGAACGATCATTCATCTGAGAATGAGTGGCTGAAAGATGATGCTAATCCGGACAATATTCCAGATACAGCAAAAGCACTTAATGACAATATAAAAAAACAAGTTAAGCAATATGGAATATTTCTATCTGAAGTCGATTTGGAAAATGATTTTGCAAGTAGTGCTTTATCTGATGATTTAAAAGAATACTATGGAATATCCGATATTAAAAAATTGGTAAAGGAAATGCAAAAAAGAAAAGCTGAAAATATGCTTGGTTTTGTGACTAAGAAACACAATAAACTTTCCTTACTGAAGGAAGATAGTATTTGTGAGCCGTTAAATACTCTTATTACAAAAGTTGAAGAAAAAACAAGGAGTAAATAATGATAAAAAATCCGACTGATGAACAAAAAGATATCATTAATTATCCAGGAAATATTGTAGTTACAGCTAAACCTGGCTCAGGAAAAACCTTTACTATTGTCGAGAAAATAGCAAAAGTATTACCTTGCTTACCTGATTATAAGGGCGTAATAGCAATATCGTTTACGAACAAAGCGAGTGATGAACTTAAAAAGAGATGTGTACAACGCTGTACAGATGCCAAACAATCCTTTTTTGGTACAATGGATAAATTTTATCTTTCACAAATTATTATGCCATTTGCCTGTCATTTAACAGGAGTAAAAACAGATTTCGAAATAATAGATACTATTTCCGAAGACAGTAAGTATTCGTCTCTTTTACAATATGATGGTGAATTATCACAAAATCATATAAATCTTTTAATGAATGGATTATATGAAGGGGTCGTTTTTTTAAGGTTCATAGGAGAAACGGCATATTTAATAATAGAAAAGATTCCAAATGTGATTCTTTATTTAAAAGCCAAGTATTCTCATGTTATCATTGATGAATATCAAGATTGTGGAGCAGTTCAGCACTCAATTTTTGAATATTTGGTAAAAAGCGGATTGATAGGTATTGCTGTAGGTGACATCAATCAAGCCATTTATGGTTTTTCAAAAAGGTATCCGAAATATCTTCTATCATTAATGTCCAAGAGCGATTTTACTGTATTTAGCCTTAACAAAAATCATCGTTGTCACCCAAGTATATCAGAATATTCACTTTGTCTTTTTAATGTCTCTAAGACTATACCAACTGACAAAAGAGTATTTAAGGTTTGTATTGATGGTGATGAACAGAATATCTGTCAATGCATTGATCGATACATTGACAGTATTAAATCAAAATATAATGTAATAAGCAATAATAGAATTGCAATCCTATGTAGAGGCAATTCAACAATTAAAAGAATTGACAGCTATCTAAAATCTCCTCACAAAGTTTTTAACGAAACTAAAATAGATACAGATACTTCTGATTGGGGACGATTATTCAGAGATATCCTTATTTCACATTTTGAAGAAAACATTTTTTCTGCTGATTTCGCTGAAAAGTTCTTTTCAGACGAATTTGAACCTCATAAATATAGGCAAGCATTACTCCTAATTAATGATATTTTTTCTGTAGATAAAAAATATTTTTCTACTTCTATGGATAAAATGATTGCTTTAGCAGAATTAGTATATCCAACTAAACGAAATGAAAATGCAATTGTAAATCTTAAATCGGTTGTTTCAGATGAAGAAATGCTATCAAATTATTTTCCTGCTGCCGATAATGAAATAAATATTATGACCTTACACAAATCCAAAGGACTTGAATTCAATATTGTATTTCATATGGATATGTACAAGTGGGTTTTACCAAATGAATATGGAAATAATGAAGAAAAACAACAGGATTTAAATCTTCATTATGTTGGTATTACAAGAGCAATTGATGTCTGCTATATTATGATTGGTAGCAAAAGATACAATAGCAATGGGAAATGCTATGATGCACTTCCTTCACCATATCTTGAAAGACAAGAACTTATAGATAGACGCTTGGATGTAAAATGGTAACCTATTATAATCATAGTCTATTGATGCACTCATTTTACGTTCCGTACAAGTCAAAATTAGCATTATAGTATATCCCATAATCGGCGGATACTCTCATGGCATACAGCACCCTCTCTGAGCATTTCAGATAGGGTGCCTTTAATTTTATGCTCCGCAAGGGTGAATGGCACTGTAGCGCTTCTGCGTTCGCCATATGACATAGTAAAAGCGAGCTTCCGTTCCGACAACTCGCTCTTCTCAATTATTCGTCCTCGTCTGAACATTCTGACAATCCGTGTAAGAGCTGAATGTAAATACATTCATATCGTTCACGTTCCTCGCCCTCGGCTGATATCATCATTTCGAGGAAAAATGATTTTGCTTCTTCGTAATCTGTCCAGACCTCACGCTTGCTGTTGCAGACGGTCGTGACTTTTTGAGTTTTGGGCATTGCCAATTCAGGAATTTTGAACATAACCGTTACCTCCAGAAGTATTATTGTGAATTTATTATATCAGCTTAAACTTTCAGAGTCCAGCTATTTGGAATAATTGTAATAATTCTTGTGAAAGACGCAGCAATTTCAAAAGCCTGTCCAGTTCAAGGTGCACATATCAGTTTTTAGCACTGTTTGGATTGTTCCCGACATCATTTTCATTTGAACGCTTATCGGTCAATGCTTCAACTGCAAAATCTTAGTTTGCAAAAAGTTAAGCGGCTGCCAGAGCTTATTCACTCCGTCCTTGATCTCGGCAATTTCATTATCATAAATCCTGCCCGTGCTGTTTACACGAACAGATATTTGATTGATACTACTTGCAATGTTACTTGCCAACTTATGAATTTGCCGAAGTTCGTTTCCGTCCATTTGGACGATGTAATCCTCAAAGATCATCGCACGGACAAAATCGCTTAAACTATCCATACCGCTGTTTTCAAACTTACGCTTGATAGCGTCCATTTCTTCCTGACTCAATCTTACCTTGAGGTAGAGATTACGCTTACTTTCATTCTTCATTTTTTGTTTTCCTCTCTTTTTCATTTTTTAGATTCGGGGTCTTAGGGGCAGAAGCCCTCTAACAAGCTATGTACGGTGTGGAAGTCGCTGTGCGCGCCCACATCGTGCCGTGCTTGCTGGGTTAGAATTTGCCCCTATGGGGCATTTGCATTTCCGAGCCTGTCGGCTCGGTCATTTTTCTCGTTTTGCGAGAATTGAAGCTGTGCGACTTTCTCTTTTTCTGCACTCCCCATAATCACTATACTGGATAATTCTGCTCTCGTCAATACAAAATTTCAAATTTCTTTGAACCGCCAAAAATCACTCCGTCAAAATGACGAAACGGAGTTTTCTGCATAATAGCGTGATTTAAGAACTTCTGACTCAAAAATTTTGCGGAACGGAAAATTGATATGTCCCGAAAAAGTTTGTGCGCA
>CAMWQI010000104.1 GCA_947176345.1 uncultured Ruminococcus sp. | reverse complement strand
AGCCAGCCGATATTACCAGTGTAAGAGAAATAAACAAATGTACTGAAGTTGAGCAAATATGGTTAACAAGAGCAAGTGAAAATACAATTTCCAAATTCAGAAACTTTCATAATCTTAACGATTTAATGATAATGAGTTCTGATATAAGCAGTGCAGACTGTGAAAAAATCAGTAAGTTTGATAATCTGAAAGAGTTGACTTTTTTTCGTACTAATATTGATTTTAAAGGTTTTAACAGTGATACTGTTTCTTCAATAGTGTTTATTTGGAGTACCATTAAAAATTTTGAGGCATTGGCAGAATGTCAATCACTTAAAAAGATAACTATAGATGGTTTAGGAATATCTGACAGTAATATTATGAACGTTAGTTCAGTATTTGCAAACTTTGATTATGTTGAAGAACTGTGGTTAGATGTAGATAAAATAGAAGATGTATCGGGTTTTCTTGAAATGGATTCTTTAAAAGAGTTTAAAGTTAATAAAGGAACTCTTTCAGAAGATGATAAAAGATTATTAGAAGACAAAGGTATTTCTGTTATTGAAAATGATTGATATATTTTTTGACTTACAGGAGGTAACTATGAAATATAATATTAATGACCCCGAAGCCGTCGCAATACGTGAAAAAATGGAACAGCTTAAACAATTCGGAGATGTTGAGATATATGACACAATTAGTATTGAAGAAGTAAGAAAGTTTGAGGACGAAAACAATATAAAACTCCCTGAAGATTATGTATGGTTTATAACTAACGTCGCTAATGGCTGTAAAGGTGATGGATTTTATGACTACAGATACAGTTGTGGATTTCGTCCGCTGGAAAGGACATATTTTTCACGTGAATATATTGACGACGATGACTGTAATGGTGAGGAAAAATTTTCACTTGATATATCAAGTACGGGTTGTACTGGTTCATATGGGATTTTCCTTAAGGGTGAACATTACGGCGAAATTTCCGACGATGACGAAGGTCTTGCTTACTACCACCCGAAAAGAGTTCACGGCTTTAAGGAATGGTATAACACACTCCTTGATGAAACACTTCTCGGATATGATGTATCGGTTTTTGACGAAAGAATCAGCGGAAAAATTGAGGATATACTTGACAGCTACAGACAGAATCATGATATTTTTTATATACGGTCTGTTCAGTGGAAAACGGGCTGGGATTGCAGCAAAAATGTTATCACTGAAAAATGTAAAAATGATATTTATGAAGTTTTTGTAAATGAAACGATTCACGAAAATAAAGAGGTTCTTTTTTTCATATTGGTCAAAGTAGACTATCCAGATATTTTCAGGGTTATAGAACAGATTTTCATTCCGGAAAATTATGAATCAATAGCTTTTACTCTCGATACAAAAAATGGTATTTATTTTAACAACAGCAGACATCTTGAAAAGGGGATTGTAGAAAACACAGAAAGATATTATCCCATGATTATAAAAATGCTTGATTATCTTTCCGAAAATGAAAATGAATATTTCAGATATGCTTTCAGAATAGCTGTCATGAATCCGGAATTTAAGGCAAGCCATATTGAAGAGATTTCTAACCGTGATTTTGTCATGAAACATATAAGCGGTCTGTATAATGACGAACTGAAAAAGCGTACAGAACCCTATTACACACAAGCCAAAAAATAAAGCGGACAAAAATTGTCCGCATTTTTTAAAGAAACTGTCTCATATCAAGTGAGAGTTTTTCTTCTGTACCGATAAGCCGTCCGGCAATACTCTTTGAACGTTCATCTGCTGCCTTATACTGATTGAGATAACGGCTAAGGGACTTTATACCCATATGACAGCCATCTGAAATAAGTTCGGCAATATTGCTGTCGGATTCGTCCATTTTGAGTTTAACATTAGTTTTCATCCATGACATACCTTTAGCAATAGGGTTAGGGTCTTTGCCGTCGTCGTGATAGTCGGCAAGTGCTATCTGCAAATCAGTTTTAAGTCTTTCATTTTCGCCCTTGCTGTACAGGAGCGTGTTTTTCAGATTTTGGTCATGGACGTATTCCATAACCTCATCTATAGCGGAAACACCCATTTTTACGCCCGCATCACATTCGCGGAGCAATTTTATAGTATCTTGTTCAATCATATTATCAACCTCCTTTGTGATAGTATTTACACAAAAGAAGTTTTTATACTACTCCTCTATAAAAGCGTCTTTCAATACCTTGCTGTGCGGATAATATGTAACATGGGCTTTTTTCTTATAATGGTAAGTATTTGTATTGAAGTCATATATTTCCGCACTGTCTATGTACTCATTGTCACGGAGTTTTTTAATAGTTTCGTCCGGAACATTAAGCCTTATTTCTTCACCATCAATTTCGGTATAAAAATAACCCCATAATGTACTGTATTCGCTTGTAATGATGGTTTTTTCACCAGTGAATATATCCGCTGTATAGCCTATGCATATAGATACATGAAGTACAAAAAGAATTATACACATAATAGTAATAAATCTGTATCTTTTCTGATATTTTTTTATTTTATTCAATTTACGAAAATACAACATTGTAATATATATTGTCATGAATGTTGATACAATAAGCAACAGTGTAACAAGATACAAGTGATATGTACCGGCTTTTATACGGGTATTGTTTACATAACAAAGTATTATTCCGTTTACAAGGTTAAATAAAGCACTAATCCATGAATATTTATTTATAGCTTTAAGTTCTTCGGGAGTAAATTTTTCTTTATAGCCCATGTGTTACTCCATTGTCAGTTGTTCATATCGTCAACAAAGACATTAACATTGCTGATATTTATTCCGGCAGTTTCTTCGACAGTGAAATGTACTTTATTAATGATATTTTCAACGGCAACTTTTATGTTAGTTCCGTATGAGACTTTTATATGAATGTCTATAATAATTCCATCGTCGTCTTTTCGGATAATAACACCACGACGTTTGAAAAGCCTACCGTGTGTGATTGTTGATACTGCTGAACGGAATTTATTGGTACTGCATATATCGGCATCACAGACTGCATGGCGGACTATTTCTGTTATATAGTTTTCTGAAACTGAAATTTTTCCTATATGGTTTTCTGTATTTATCATAAAAAAATTCCCTCCTTTTATTAATAAATATTATAACATAGATTGGGGATATTTACAATAGAATATTTTATACATGGAAATCAATTTTTAAAATTTTTTGTATTTCGCGTGTGACTTTTTTGGATTTGGCGTGTTAGATTTACAATTATATACGTATAATAAAAATTATACTAATAATATTTATTAAAATTATTTAATCATAAAAATTGGTTTCCGTGTATTTTATAAATTTTGTATTGACATTTCTGCATGATATGATTATAATTATTACAGATTAAATTTAAATAACAGGAGATTTTATGAAAAATTTACTTTTTATAGGCGATGTAGTCGGAAAATCCGGCTGTGACTTTTTAGCTGAAAAACTTTCACAGGTAAAGCGGAACTACAATATAGACATAACTGTAGTAAATGCTGAAAATTCCGCACAAGGTAATGGCGTTACACGCTTTTCGGCAGAAAGTATAATAAAAGCTGGTGCGGATATTCTCACGACCGGAAATCATGCTTTCAGGCAGAAAAATGACCTTGATATTTTTGAAAGAGATTATATTATTCGTCCGGCAAACTATCCGGAGGGAGCAGGCATAGGAAAGGGAATATGTATTCTTGATATGGGTGCTTATTCCGTTGCCGTGATAAATATTATGGGTACTGTATATCTTGACCCACTTGATAATCCGTTTACTAAGATTGACGAAATTCTTGAAAATATTAATACTAAAAATATTTTCGTGGATTTTCATGCAGAGGCTACTTCTGAAAAAAAGGCTATGGGTTATTATCTTGCCGGAAAGGTTACGGGAGTTTTCGGCACACATACACACGTACAGACAGCCGATGAAACTATTATAAATTCCCATACGGCTTATATAACAGATGCTGGCATGACCGGAGTTGAAAAATCATGTTTAGGCGTTGAGATAAAACCGGCAGTAGACAGATTAAGATTTCGTATGCCTGTGCGGTTTAGCGAGGCGGAGGGAGATTGTTTTATGTGTGGTGTCGTTGTTACTTTTGATGAGAAATCCGGCAAATCCCACAAAATTCAACGTATTATTATCAGATAATTCACAAAATTTATTTTTTATTTTGTTTAAATTTTCATTTCCTATTGACAAATTATCTTTTTTGTGCTACAATATGCTAAATCGGTATATTCCGATGTACATTATATTTAATTGCAGGAGGGTCATTATCATGGAAGTTTTAAAAGTTTCATCACATTCATCACCAAATTCTGTTGCCGGAGCTATTGCCGGAGTTATCAGAGAACAGAAAGCTGTTGAGGTTCAGGCAGTCGGTGCAGGAGCTGCAAATCAGGCAGTCAAGGCTATAGCTATTGCAAGAGGTTATCTCGCACCTATCGGTATTGACCTCATTTGTATTCCGGCTTTCGCTAATATCCAGATTGACGGCGAAGAAAGAACCGCTATCAAGCTTATCTGTGAAAAACGCTGAGACGGTTTTTTATTTCTGATTTCATGGGGCGGGCTATGTCCGTCCCTGATTTTGTTTAAAAACCAAACAGATTAAGTCGAAAGGAAAAAATATTTAATGGATATTAATAAAAAACAACAGATAGAATTACTGGTTGATGAGAGTATAAAGAAATTTGTTACTGGTCTTATAAAAAGACATGAAAAGGAAGCTAAAAGCGATACAGGCGTTATCAACATGAAGAAAAATAGTTGCTTTATTTCAGAACTTGGCGATGAATTTATGTTCTATTCTGCATTTGTTCGTAGTTTTGACAGCAGTTTCGGAAATATTCTTGAAGAACTGGGAAATAATATCGCAAAGCTTTCATATGAAGTAAGAGAAAATATCAATTCATTTATTCTTCCTGACCAGACACAGAGAATAGCATCAATTCTTGATAATTATCTTAGTCATACTTCACAGCCAAGCATAGACCATTATGCAAATTTTGATGTGATTTATCCTAAAAATACTGTTAGCTATGAAAGAACTCATGTTACAGATAATTATTTTTTCAATCCTGAAAAAAATGAACATTATATCATTGAGCTGAAAGCGTCCGGTGACCTTGATAATAAAAAATCAAGGGCTGAAAAATCTGCTTTGCTTGAAGAATATTTCCTTCTGAAAAATTTACTGAAAGACGATAAAACGGCAAAGATAAAAATATATTTCGGAACGGCTTATAATAAATTCGGTGAGGGGAATTACTGGAAACAGGAGAGAGTAAGACAATTCTTTTCTGATGATGAACTTCTTATCGGCAGGGATTACTGGAATTTCGTATGCAATGATAATAACGGATTTGAGGTTATCTTTTCCCAATACAAAAAATCGGCTGAACATATAAAAAATGCTTTATCAAAAATTAAAGGGATGTACTTTGGTGACTAATGATTAATATAAATAATTTAAAAAAATATAAATTGATAAATGATGATTGTTTTTCGGCATTGAAGAAAATTCCTGATAATTCAGTTGACCTTATACTGACTGACCCGCCTTATAATATTGCACAATACAGCACGGGTAATATGTCATTTGACTGGCGTTCTGATATAAACAATGACCTTGCCGAATGGGATTTGAACGTTTTAAATCCTGTTGACTTGTTGCCTGAATTTAAGAGGATTCTTGCACCGACAGGTAATATATTTATATTCTGTTCCTATAATCTTATTGGTGAATATCATAAAGTTTTTGACCCTGAATTTGATACTTTTCAGTTTATGGTATGGCATAAAACCAATCCAGTTCCTAATTTCCGGAAATCATCTTTTTTAAACAGTTGTGAATTGATAGTTTCTTGTTGGAATAAGGGGCATACATGGAATTTTACTACTCAAAAGGATATGCATAATTTTATTGAAAGCGGAATTTGTATGGGTAAGGAGAGAATAAAGGGTAAAGACGGAAAAACACTTCACCCGACTCAGAAACCGGTTTCTATTCTTAAAAAAATAATAAATATAGCTTCAAATGAAAATGATGTTGTTCTTGACTGCTTTAATGGTGTGGGAAGTACAGGTGAGGCATCATTAAGTCTGAACAGAAGATATATCGGTATAGAAATTGACAAGGTATATTTTGAGGCTACAAAACAAAGATTGAAAAACTTATTTTAATTCAAATCAGACCCTTATATATGGGTATGAGTTAACATGGAGCGGATTTTTTATGTCTATATTATTCGGCGGAACAGAAAATTTAAGCGGAATTGGAAAGGTACGGGCTGAAAAATACCATAAAATCGGTATAGAATCAGTCTATGACCTGATATGTCACTTTCCTAAGAAATATTTTGATTTTCATAATAATGTATCAGTACAGAATGCCGTTGTAAATGAACAGAACTGCATAAAGTTGAAGATTGTTTCAAAATCAAAACCACAGGCGGTAAGAAACAAACTTGTTGTATGCAAGGCGGTAGCCACCGACGGCACAGACAATATAACTATAGTCATGTATAATAATGTATATGCGTTCCAGTATCTCAGGGAGGGCAACCAGTATTATATGTATGGCAAGGTAACTGAAAATTTTTATGGACGTGAAATTTCGTCTCCGACTTATATTCACGTGAGTGAAAAGAATTTCATTCAGCCTATATACAGACTTACACAGGGGCTTACCGTAAACATGGTAAGGGCAGATATGAAAAAGGCTATTTTAGCAATGAAAAGTGAACCATTTGAAACACTTTCCGACGATATACGCAGAAAATATTTCCTTAACTCTCTTATGTGGTCTATGGAAAAAATACATTTTCCTGATAGTGCCGAATCAGTCGAACAGGCACGCCGGAGACTTGCATTTGACGAACTACTCCGGCTACAGCTTGGCATGATGCTTATGCGGAAACGTTCTAAAAGAAGCACATCTTTCAGAATGGACAAATCAACGGATATTGACGATTTTATAAAAAGTCTTCCGTTTGAACTTACCAGTGACCAGAAAAAAGCCTCCCTTGAAATTATATCCGATTTGTGCCGTGACGTTCCTATGAACAGGCTTTTACAGGGCGATGTGGGCAGTGGCAAGACTGCTGTCGCCTCAATAGCGTGTTGCTTTTCCGCAAAGAATGGCATACAGTCTGCTCTTATGGCACCCACTGAAATACTTGCATTACAGCATTACAAAACCTTATCCGGTTTTCTTAAACCTTTTGGTGTAAATGTCGGTCTGCTGACGGGTTCAATGACTCCTAAACAGAAAAGTCTTATAAGGCAAGATATTGCAGACGGGAAATATGATGTGATTGTAGGTACTCATGCTATTATTCAGAAAGATGTTGAATATAAGTCACTCGGACTTGTCATTACCGACGAACAACACAGATTCGGTGTATCACAGCGGAGTGCCCTTGCCGAAAAAGGTGGTACACCACATAAACTGGTAATGTCCGCCACACCTATACCGCGTACTCTTGCACTTATGATTTACGGGGATTTGGATATTTCCATAATAGCACAGCTTCCGGCAGGAAGAAAACCTATAAAAACCTATGCCGTCACCGGAAAAATGCGTCACAGGGCTTTTAATTTTGTCCGTCAACATCTTGACGAGGGCAGACAGGCTTATGTTGTATGCCCTATGATTGAGGAAAGCGAAAGTGAATTATTCGCTGTAAAGTCCTATGCTGAAAATGCCGTCCGTTCTGATTTGAAAGGCTATAATGTGGAACTTCTGCATGGCAAGATGTCTGCACATGAAAAAGAGGAGGTTATGCAGAGATTTCATGACGGAGAGACAGATGTTCTTATATGTACCACTGTTGTTGAGGTCGGCGTTGATGTTCCTAATGCTACAATAATGCTCATTGAAAACGCTGAACGTTTTGGTATGTCACAGATTCACCAGCTCCGCGGACGTGTGGGGCGTGGACAGTTTGAGAGTGCGTGTATTCTTATAACCGATAACCTTTCCGACGAGTGCGTAAGGCGTATGAAAATAATGTCATCTACTACAGACGGTTTTAAGATTTCGGAGGAAGATTTGAAAATGAGAGGTCCAGGGGACTTTTTCGGAAATGCACAGCACGGACTTCCACCAATGAAAATTGCTGACCTTTCATGCAATATTGAACTCATGAATGATGCCAAACAATGTGCTATGGAAATTCTTTCCGATGACCCACTTTTAGAAAAACCATGTAACACTTCACTTAAAATGGAGGTCATAAGGCTTTTCGACAAGGATATTATTGGTTAAATGAAAATTTTTATTCTGATTTTTGGCTATATACAGCTAAATCGAAATTTTTTCAAAAAAATCTAAAAAAATTTTCAAAAAACCCTTGACAAATTGGAAAAGCTGTGATATAATATAATAGTCGTCAGGGAACAACGGCGACAGACAAGAAAGCAGTGTGGGGGTTTAGCTCAGCTGGGAGAGCATCTGCCTTACAAGCAGAGGGTCACA
>CAMWQI010000103.1 GCA_947176345.1 uncultured Ruminococcus sp. | reverse complement strand
ATCTACTGGTTTAGCAAGTTCGTTTAGTTAATTTTCAACGATACAGCACACTAGAACAGGGCTATGAATAAAATTGCTGAGTGTCTGACGTTTGTTGAAGAACTGAAAAACAGAGAATACCCATGTGTTATTGTAAACCTGTTGGAAGTAATGGAAAAAAGCCTGAAAAGCGGTGCTATGGACGATTTATCTATAACAAAAATATTGATGAATAGATTTAATTCTTGCTGGAAATGTCAGTGAAAAATGGCTTGCTGACTTTGCAGAAGCATTCGATAACCGCCAAATCATGAAAAAGTGCGTTCAATTTTCCAGCGTTTTGGTATGACTTGAAAGTGGATGCCAGATGCTCTGAAATATCAACTCTGATATTATGAAACTCTTCAAAATTATTTTTAAAGTGTTTTCTGTAATCATTATCAGCACATACTCCAATAATTGACGGATAATAAAAAAGTGCCTTTTCAAAAGTGAATACTCCGACTTTTGTGTCATGGATATTTGCCGCATGGACATAAACAGCAAGTATATTGCCAATAATATCAGTTACAATATGATGCTTTATTCCTTTTGTTTTTTCCTTCGTCATATCCTTTTTTATCACTGCGGTATGCTGTTTTTACACTTTGAGAATCAATTAACGCATAACTCGGTTCTGCTTTTTTCCTGCTTGTATGCGGGTTTCCTTTACAAGAAACTGCATTACTTTTTCCCATTACCATTTTTTATTATAGCATACTTTCTACTTTTTTACAACTGTAATACTTACAGTCTGCTCTCTTGAAGGCTGTGAAGGTGTAGAACCAATCAATATAAGCGGTGAAAATATCATTATTGAAACAAGTTCAATTGAATGTACAATAACAAACAGATTTACAGACAACTATAATAAAAAAGGTTCAATATTTTTTTCAAAATAGATGATTTCGTTGTACCGATAGGCAATGAAGATAAAGTAATCACAAACTACTATTTTACTGTTACCGATAAAGACGGTATTTCTGTTATGTTTGAAGTTGATGTGCTTACATACAATGCGTATAGTGAAGAACAGTCAATTAGTATCGAGAAAAAAGTAGAAACAAACAGTATGACGGGCAGCACATACGACAAATATTATCTTGGCGGTGAAAAGATAGTTCCCGTAAAAAAACTCGAAACGGAAGATACAACAAGAAAGTGACTGTATGACATCTAAAAACAATACAGAAAAAACAACAAAAGTGAACTCCCCCACCTACGCTCGTTACATTTGCTAAGAGGTGTGGAATATCACAGCGTTCTATAAAAAATCAGTTGACATTCAATGGATATTATAATATAAGAAACGATTGAAAGGAATTTTTATATGATAATTTATGGAAAAAAAGTCAAGGAAAAAAAGTTTGATTTTGAAATACCTGCTATAGTACAAAGTTCAATTGAGAGACTTATAAAAGGACAGAATGAAAATGATATGCTCATTGACTGCTATATGGCAGAGTTGGCTTGTGACATCAACAGTGCTTTACACGTTGATTTTACAGATGAACAGGCAGAAGAATTAAGAAATTACTATATCAGAGGTGGTATGTATGAGAACGACTGATGCAGTAGATTTTTCAAAATATGAAACCGATGCCCATAACTATGGTGGTTCTGACCGTAAGAAAAGTATTTATTTTGACGGAAAATACTATATGATAAAAATGCCAAATGAAATACAGACAGGCAATTCTTTGCAGACAAGCATAAGCAATAATGTTATTTCTGAATATATAGGAAGTCATATTATGCAGTCGCTTGGTCTTGAAGCACAGATTACACTGCTTGGACTGTGGCATGACGAAGTTGTTGTGGCTTGTGAAGATTTCAGAAATGACTGAGAAGAATTGCATGAATTTTCTTGGTATATGCAGAATATACTTCCGAAAAATAAAGAAGACAAATTTCGTTATTTTAAATTATTATCTTCAAACTTTGATATAGCAGGGCAACTGCATGAAAAAATCAGAGAAATTTGTTGAGAATGACAGAACATAAGAAATCATCATCAAAAGCACAACGAAAACGTTTGGCTTTCATACTCAATTTAAACTTATTAAAACCTTTATAGAGATTCAAAGAAATATGGCGAATAACAGCAAGGTTTTCACCACTGTAATCTTTTCTCATGCGGCATCTGTCCTCATCGAAATTCATATCGAGACACCAATGCAGACTGTTTTCAATGCCCCTATGCAATCTTGCAGCTTCTGCAAATTGTTTAACATCTGTAAGCGATGTTATAAAATATCTGTCCTCAGCACTTTCTGTTTCACCGACAATCCGTGTACTTCTTACCATTCCGATTGCATTCAGACCTACCCATTCTTCATGGTCTTCTATCCAGTCTACTTCAGTAGAAAGAAAATATTTACGCTTTTCAATTCTGCCATGGTCTTTATCAATTGTTGAAGCTTTACTGAGTAAATAAAACTGTGGTTCTTTTTCAGCTGTTTCAAAATACAGCCTTACATCATCATGAAGTATTTCCTGATTTCCTTTCAGACAAATAACATAACTGCAATTTTTTTCATGGATTTTCTTCATTGTTTTTTTCTGACAGCTCATAGCATCGCTTGTTATTATACAGTTCTGCACATCTATCAAATCAAGAAGCTGCGGAACAGCAGGAATTTCATTGCTTTTCTCATCAACACACTTCTGTCCCAGAACCACTCCTGTTTTATTTGCCCATGCACTTACCATATGAATTACGCTGTAATCATCATCACGACTTCCGCATATTGTTTTTCCGTCTATACTAACAACTTCATTTTCAGGAATATCATTTACTGAGTGTGCACAGTTTATAAAGCATTTTTCAAGCTGTTCAGGTTTTATTATTGCAAAAATTCTTTGAAATGTGTCATCTGTCGGTGTACCATTTTCCAGTTTCAACACGAATTTGTTTCTTAACATTTCTACTTTTCCATTACAGTACATTGCAATTTCATTCCAGTGCTCCGCTCCCGCTGTTACTGCAACTATTGTCATTACTATTACTTCTACAAGATTATATCTGATTTTCCATGGTTGCCTTGTATCCTCTATCTCTTCAAAATATTTTGTCATAATTCTCTTCCTTTTTCCTTTTAGTCAATTATAACATATCTTTGTGAATTTTTCATGTGGTTGCCCTGTTGATATAGTCAATCCACTTTACAAAAGAACGTAAAAGCGATATAATAAAAATATGAGTAAAAGTAAAGATTTAAGAAAAGCGGCAGTAACATATCAAAAAGAAGGACATACATATGATGAACCAGCAAAAGTGTTCGGAGTAGTAAAAAGTACAGTACACAGATGGATAAAACAATATGAAGAAACAGGTGATTTATCAAATAAGCCACTTAAAAGAGGATTCAAGAAAATAGACCCTGAAAAGCTGAAAGTATATGTATCGGAACATCCTGATGATACACAGGAAGAAGTTGCGACTGTGTTTTGCTGTTATCCGCAGGCAATCAGTGAAGCATATAAAAGACTTGGAATCACACGAAAAAAAGACGTTATGTTATAAATAAGAGAGTTGTGAAAAAGTAAAGGAATATCAAGAAAAGATAAAAGATGTTCCAGAAGAAAAAATAGCATATGTTGATGAAACGGGAATAGATTCGTACCTTTATCGTGAATATGGATATTCTCCGAGAGGACAGAAAATTTATGATAAAATATCAGGAAGAAAGTTTCAGATAACAGGTATAGTTGCTGCTAAACTTGATAATAAAATAATTGCACCAATGCAATACAGCGGAACAATGAACTCAGCACTTTTCGAATTTTGGTTTGAAAAGTGCCTGTTGCCGTGCCTTGAAAAAGATACAACTATTGTTATGGACAATGCATCTTTCCATCGGAAAAATTATCTTTATGAAATCTGTAAGAAATATGGGGTTAATCTTATTTTTCTTCCACCATATTCTCCTGAACTCAATCCCATTGAAAAATATTGGTTTGTATTCAAGTACAGAATAAAAGCTTTTTTACGTATAAATATTTCTTTAAATGATGCTATCCTTAATGTTCTGTTTAAAAGTAGTATAGCTATAAAATGCTTACACAAGCCTTTTTTGGAATGTACGACAGAATAAATACGTCGGAGATATATAGAATTGTTGATGAAACGCCATTTATTTTTGATTTGCGTAAACATTTCTATAAACAGATGCTGACATATCGCAAAGAGTTAATTCTTGATAAATCCTTTGAAATTTTAAATGAACTTGATGAAGTTAAAAATAATCACGATTTCTATTATTCCAGACATAAGGATAAAATAAATCATTCAACTGCAAAAAAACACAAGAAAAAAGGTTCATGTTATCCTGACCTTGACTGAATAATTTACTGTTCCTATTCCCATACAGTATTATACTGTATGGGAAATTTCTTTAATTATGACAACGTATATCTTTATATATTAATTTAATATTTTATATTGACAATACACATAAAATATGATATAATAATATTGCCAAGCAACGAATATACATTTATTGCAACTGATAAAAGTGAGATATTACCATAATTAATATAAAGGGGTAAAAAAATGAGCGTTAACTTAGATAAAAATAATAAAAACAATGTCAGTGTTTATAATGCTAAAAATCTTATTGTTGCAATTGCAGCAGCAGGAATTGCAGTTGCATTATCGGTCGGAAAAAACGATACTGAAACAAACAGTGTTGTGGCTGAAAGCAGCGAAACAGATAATGCCATTACTTGTACTATTGTAGATGCTGTAGCAATACAGGATATTAATACAAAGCCTGACAGTCGCATTGCTGTAAACTCAGACGGACAATCCAGCATTATCTATGGTGGAAGTTCTCAGGATGTAAGCAACAGTTACTATTTTTATCTTGAAGATGAGGACGGAATTGTTATGCAGTTCAGTGTGGCAGATGATGTTTATGCCGCTATGTCATATAAAAAAGGTGATACAATTACTGTTGAGCCGAAAGAATACATAAGAGTAAGCACTTATTATTGGAATGGATATAGATTAAGCAATCCTATTAAAGTCAGGGAGAATACTTATAATGACTGATTTCAGATACAATATCGGTTAACAATAATTGACAATATGCTGAAAAAGTGATATAATTATAACAATGATTTTCGCCTGAAAGGATTTGGTTATATGAGTTTTGAAAGAAAATACAACCTTACAGTCGATGAAAATATTTTCATTGCAAAAAGAAATATTATTGACTATATATGGAAAAGTGCAAAGTTAGAGGGGCTTAGTGTTACATTTCCTGATACTGAAGCAATTTTTAACGGTATAATAGCTCCGAATGTAAGAGTTGATGAAATTATAGCTGTAAACAATCTGAAACATTCTTGGCAATTTATATTTGACACCATAGACTGTCCTACTGATTTCAATTATATTTGTCGGCTTAACAGAATTGTCGGCGGCGATAATCTTGTTTACAATGCTGGTTTTTTGCGTAATGTTCCTGTTTCAATCGGCGGTACTTTGTGGAAACCCGATATGCCAAATGAGTTTCTGATAAAAGAAAACCTTGCAGATATATTTAATATAGAAAATCCTACAGACCGCTGTATCACACTTATGCTTTACTGTATGCGTTCACAGATGTTCATTTACGGCAATAAAAGTACAAGTATGCTTGCCGCTAATCACGAAATGATAAAAAATGGCTGCGGAATTATTTCTGTAGCTGTTGAACATCAGCCTGAATTTACAAAACTTCTTTTTAAGTTTTTCGAAACAAACGAAATGTCAGTCATAAAGCAATTTGTATATGATAAATGTATTGACGGCATAGACTTGGAAGCACAGCGAAAATCTGTTGAAGTTCAGAAGAAAAAAAGAAAAAGTTCAGATTATCCTGACCTTGATTGAATAATTTACTGTTTCTATTACCATATGGTATTATAATGTGTGGGAATTTTCTTTAATTATGACAACAAAGGAGAATGATTATAATAGTTGAGTTCAAATATAATATCGGTTAAAAATCATTTACAATATGCTGAAAGAGTGATATAATTTAAGAAATAAACTGATTGGAAGTGATGTGTTTTGAATAATAATGAACAGTTCAGGTGGATAAGAAATGATATAGATATTTCATCTATATATAACCGTCTCCCTGCTTCTTTGAAAGAGGTGATTGCTGAAGCCGAAGAAGCTGACAGGAACGGCCGGATAGGTGCTTTATATGAAATTTAGGATAACATAGAAAATTTTTCAAAAATGCTTGTTCCTGATGTAATTTCATATAAGGAGTGGGATTTGCTTTGTGAGAAGTATTATCCGCTTGACGATGATGAATAAGATTAAATTTAAGTAAGAGGTTATAAAATATGAGTATCAAAATTAAAACAGATGAAAATATTCTTGAAATAGGCCTGACTATGCCCGAAAAAGATTTACCCGACAACTGTATAGAAATCAGCTACTATCAGAATGGCTCAGAGGGCTGGGGAACTGGCGGTGACGAATACATTACAAAATATGATTTAACGGTAATTGCCGACGGTTTCCGCAGTATTCTTAATGGCAACATTAAAGAATTTTTCTATGAATGCGGTGAAACTGAGCAATATTATGAAAAATACAGAAAACCTGTTCTGAAAATTTCCCTGAAGAAAGAAAAAATGATACTTTCTATGATAGAGACACTTGAAAGGCAGACATATATTACAGTTGAGGGAACAGATTTATCGGAATATGCGGCGACATTTTTTAATTGGAAAAAAAAGTTCTGCATAGCTGTGAATAATAATTAACAATTTAGGCGGATAAGGAAAAAATGAAAATATATTATGGAGCTGAACTGAAGAGTTATACAGACAGCAATCTTGATTATAACTACAGGGAACGTTTTTTAATGAGAGATTTACACACCTATATGCTCTCGGAAAATGATAAAAAAGTATGCTGTCTCTATGGACTTAGACATACAGGCAAGACAATAATGATGCTTCAAGAACTCAGAAAACTTAATGATTATGACCGTTCTCTTTTTATTCATTGTGAGAATGGCGATATGTTAAGCGATATAAAATCAGCAATAGAAAATAATCCCGATTGCAGATATGTTTTTGTTTATGAGGCAACCAAAGCCAATAACTTTATTTCCGCTTCAAGCGTTCTTGCGGATATATATGCGGCAGAAGGCAGAAAAATAGTTCTTTCAAGCACTGACAGTCTTGGACTGCTGTTCGCACGGTACAATGAACTGTTTGACAGAACGCATTTTATTAACACTACCTACATTTCGTTTAAAGAATACAGCAGACTACTGAACAAAGGAATTATGGACTATATCAGATACGGCGGAACACTTACACCTGAGAACGTGTTTTATAATTATGATAACCTTAATGAGTATTCCAACACTGCCATTGTCTACAATATTGCAAACAGTCTGAAAAAAAGTGACCGTTTTCACAATGAAGGTTACAGAGTACTTGAATACCTTATTGAACACAATGAGCTGTCAAGTTTTATAAATAAGGTAATAGAATACCCGACAAGAGAATTTCTTGCTAAAATTATAAACGATAAATTCAAATCGCACGATTTAGGCTCTCTTGCTGATTTAATTGAAAGAAACAATCTTGGTGATGCTTCTGTCATAAACAGCGATGAAATGAGTGACAGAATAAGAATTTTCTTAGGCATAAAGAAAAGTCCTTTCACAACAGCAGATGAAAGAAGTGTTCAGGTTATTATATCCTATCTGAAAAAACTTGATGTTCTGTATCAGATACCTAAAGAATGCTATCTTAATCCGAGCAGTAAAGATGAATTCATTTTCACACAGTCAGGCATGAGATACTGTCAGGCAACTGAACTGGCTCAGGCTTTAATCACTTCTGAGAAGTTTGAAAAGTATACATCTGTACAGAAAGCACAGATACTAAAAAAACTTGATGATGATATATGCCGCAGTATACTCGAAGATATTGTATTCTATCAGCTTTCAAGGCAGTTCAATGCTGAAAAGCCTATGAGGGGCAATACTCTTGTCACCAAATACAGAGATGAATTTGGCAGAGAAGCTGATACAGTAGTAATTGACTTTGAACACAGTACAGCGGTGGCAATTGAGGTAATACTTTCAGAACAACAGAACAGGAAACAAATCAGACACCTGACAGATGATGATTTTTGCAGTGATATTGAAAGAAAATCAGGAACAAAAATTATCAATAAACTTGTAATATATCGTGGCAGAACAAATGATTTTGAAGGAGTTCTGTACATTAATATAGACAACCTTCTGAAGAACTCTGACAGGATTATTCCTCTGCTGCTAAAACGTCACTTTGACAGCACACGCAAATTATTTGAGCGTTCTGAATTGAGTAAAAATGGTTTCTGATTATTTATGGCAACAGCAGAACAAGCAGCCCTGATACTCTCGTTTCTCTTGTTGCAGACTACGAAATTCAGGAACTTGAAAGATATGTCAGCATTATCGAAAGTCAATATTACAGCAATTCCGCTATAGATAAATCAAGAAAAATAATAGTAGAAAGCATTTTT
>CAMWQI010000102.1 GCA_947176345.1 uncultured Ruminococcus sp. | reverse complement strand
TAACGTTCCTGATAAAGTTTACGGGCTTTGATAACGTCCGGATTATCAGTATCAGCAAAGCCGATAGCCTCTGTTATGAGTTCTTCGGGCATTTCACGCTTGCGGAGTTCAGCCCTTGCAAGAAATTCAGCGTTACCGCCGAGCATAATATCAGTACCACGACCAGCCATATTTGTGGCAATTGTTACAGAGCCGTATTTTCCAGCCTGTGCGACGATTTCGGCTTCCTTAGCGTGTTGTTTTGCGTTGAGAACGTTATGTTTAATGCCCTTACGTTTCAGCATAGCGGAGAGGAGTTCCGATTTTTCGATTGATACAGTACCAACAAGAATAGGCTGTCCTTTTTTGTGACATTCTATAATCTGTTCAATTATAGCGGAATACTTGCCTTTTTCGGAACTGTATATCTGGTCATTGTGGTCAATACGAATAACCGGCTTATTAGTCGGGATTGAAATAACATCAAGTTTATAGATTTCCTTAAATTCGTCTTCTTCTGTCATAGCAGTACCGGTCATGCCGGAGAGTTTATTGTAAAGACGGAAGAAATTCTGGAAAGTAATAGTAGCAAGAGTTTTTGATTCGCTTTTTACCTTAACGCCCTCTTTAGCCTCAATAGCCTGATGCAGACCATCATTGAAACGTCTTCCCTCCATCATACGTCCGGTAAACTCATCGACGATAACAATTTCACCGTCTCTTACAACGTAATCAATGTCATTTTTCATAACACCGTTAGCCTTGATAGCCTGATTGATATGATGTAAAAGTGTAAGGTTTTCGGAGTCCATGAGGTTTTCAACATTGAATACCTGTTCAGCCTTTTTAACACCACGCTGTGTAATGGTAGCGGTCTTAGCTTTTTCGTCAATGATGTAGTCAGCAGTTTCATTGAGTTCGTCCTGGTCTTCCTTGCTGTCCATTTCAACGACAGTTGTTGACGTAAGCGTTTTAGCGAAACGGTCAACTATAGAATAAAGCTGTGTGGACTTGTCACCCTTACCAGAAATGATAAGCGGAGTACGTGCTTCATCAATAAGAATTGAGTCAACCTCATCGACTACTGCAAAGTTAGGTTTACGCTGTACACGTTCTTCCTTGTGGGTAACCATGTTGTCACGGAGGTAGTCAAAGCCAAGTTCATTATTGGTAGCGTATGTAACGTCGCAATTGTAAGCCTGACGACGTTGGTCATTGTTGAGACCGTGCAGAATACAACCTACAGTAAGTCCCAGCCAGCGGAGGACTTTTCCCATTTCTTCAGCTTGTGTCTTAGCAAGATAGTCATTTACCGTAACGACGTGAACACCCAGTCCGGTGAGTGCATTAAGATAAGCTGCCACACACGCAACAAGAGTTTTACCTTCACCGGTACGCATTTCGGCAATACGTCCCTGATGTAGAACTATTGCACCTATAATCTGAACGGGATACGGCTTTTTTTCAAGTACACGCCATGCACCCTCTCTTACAGTAGCAAGTGCCTCAGCCATCATGCTGTCAAGACTTTCACCGGAAGCGAGCCTGTCTCTAAATTCCTGTGTTTTGGCTTTAAGTTCAGCATCTGAAAGTTTTCCATATTCCTCTTCAAGTGCGAGGACTTTATTTTTTATAGGTTCGATGCGTTTAAGTTCCCTGTTTGAATAAGCATTAGCACCGAATATGTTTTTGAATAAACCCATTTATTTACCGCCTTTACAAATTATTGTCCTGTATGAATACATATAATATATTTTACAACAAAGAAACAGTTTTGTCAATACCCGTTTTGAAAAGGAATGAATAAATTAAAAAAAGAAAATATGTTTTTATACTTTACTGTTGCAGTGGATTATGATATAATAGAAATACAGAAAATTTATAAAGGAGTTTTATATGGAGCGTTTTATACTTCATTCAAAGTACGCCCCCGCCGGTGACCAGCCACAAGCAATAGAAAAACTTGTGCAGGGCATTGAGGACGGAAAAAAAGAACAGATTTTATTAGGCGTAACGGGTTCTGGAAAGACTTTCACTATGGCGAATGTTATAGCCCGTGTCAATAAACCTACTCTTGTACTCGCTCATAACAAGATACTTGCCGGACAGTTATGTGTGGAATTTCGGGAATTTTTTCCGGAAAATGCTGTTGAGTATTTTGTGTCATATTATGACTATTATCAGCCGGAAGCGTATGTTCCCAGTACCGACAGCTACATTGAAAAAGACTCTTCCATAAATGAAGAAATCGACAAGTTCCGACATTCAGCGACCACCGCCCTTGCTGAACGTCGTGACGTTATAATAGTAGCAAGTGTTTCATGTATATATTCATTGGGAAGTCCGGAGGAATATCGTTCCATGGTAGTTTCTATACGTCAGGGAACGGAAAAGCCCCGTGAACAGCTTATTAGCGAACTTGTAAAAATCCGCTATGAAAGAAATGATATAGCTTTTGAGCGAAATAAATTCCGTGTTCGTGGTGACGTGGTGGAAATTTTTCCGGCACGTTCAAGTGATACCGCAATCCGTGTGGAGTATTTCGGGGATGAAATAGACCGTATTTCAGAAATAAATGCCATTACCGGTGAGGTCAAGGCTGTTGTAAGTCATGTTGCAATATTTCCGGCATCACATTATGTTGTAGGTGACGAAAAAATAGATTCTGCGTTGGAGGAAATAGACAGGGAACTTGCCGAACGTATAGACTACTTCACGAAAAACAACAAGCTGATAGAGGCACAGCGGATTGAACAGCGTACACATTATGATATGGAAATGTTACGTGAAGTCGGTTATTGCAGTGGTGTGGAGAATTATTCCCGTATACTTGCCGGAAGACCCGCCGGAAGTACACCACAGACGTTGATTGACCATTTTCCGAAAGATTTTCTGCTGATAGTAGATGAAAGTCATGTCACGTTGCCACAGGTACGTGCTATGTATGCAGGCGACAGGGCAAGAAAAACAACTCTTATTGACTACGGATTTCGTCTGCCGAGTGCATTCGATAACAGACCGCTGAATTTCGACGAGTTCAATGCCCATATAAATCAGGCTGTATATGTCAGTGCTACTCCTGGAAAAATAGAACGTGAAAAAACTGATATAATCGTTGAGCAGGTTATAAGACCTACCGGACTTGTTGACCCTGAAATAATAGTCAAGTCCACAGTGGGACAGATAGATGATTTACTTTCGGAAATTAACACGCGTTCCGCAAAAAATGAACGTGTACTTGTTACGACACTTACAAAGAAAATGGCTGAAAATCTTACGGAATATTACGAGCGTTTAGGCGTGAAAGTTCGTTATCTGCACCATGATATTGACACTATAGAACGTATGGAAATTATCAAGGATTTAAGAAACGGTGTATTTGATGTTCTTGTGGGAATAAATCTTCTCCGTGAGGGGCTGGATATTCCGGAAGTAAGTCTTGTGGCTATTCTTGATGCCGATAAGGAGGGCTTTTTAAGAAGTGAAACGTCGCTTATTCAGACTATAGGACGTGCCGCCAGAAACAGTCACGGACAAGTTATCATGTATGCTGATGAGGTCACTGGCTCTATGGAACGTGCCATAGTCGAAACAGAACGCCGACGGACTTTACAAATAGCCTATAATCAGGAACACGGCATAACTCCGGAAACTATTATAAAAGATGTTCGGGACGTACTGGAAATAACTTCAAAGAAAAAACTTGAAAAATCCAGCAAGAAAAAGCTTACTGCTAAAGAACGTGCTGAACTGATAGAAAAACTTACGGCTGAAATGAAAACGGCTTCTAAAATGCTTGAATTTGAACACGCTATATATCTCCGTGACAGGATAAATGAATTGAAAGGAAATAAATAATATGAAATATTCAGTAAAAAATATATCTGACAGGTTTAATAAAAAAGAAAAATTAAAATATGTTTTTTTCTGGGGACATACACCATCTCCGGACGGCACAATTACTAAAACCTGTTTTAGTCAGTGGTATAACTGCAAATTCACTGTTGATGGCGTGGAGTACTCCACCGCTGAACAGTATATGATGTCACAAAAGGCTTTGCTTTTTGGCGATACTGAAATAAATAAAGAAATCATGTCCGCAAAACACCCGAAACAATTCAAGGAACTCGGCAGGAAAATACGGAATTTTAATGAAAAAATCTGGAATGATAACAAGACAGATATTGTCATAAGAGGAAATTATGACAAATTCTCACAAAATCCTGAATTGAAAGACTTTCTTTTGAAAACTGGAAAACGCATTCTTGTTGAGGCAAGTCCATACGATAAAATATGGGGGATAGGAATGACTGCCGACGACAGTCGTGTATATAATCCGTTTGAATGGAACGGTGAAAATTTACTGGGCTTTTGTCTCATGGAAGTCCGTGATATGCTTCTGGAGGAAAATAAAAATGATTGATAAAATTATCATACGTGGTGCAAGGGCAAATAATCTCAAAAATATTGACCTTGAAATCCCACGTGATAAACTTATAGTAATGACAGGGCTTTCCGGTTCGGGAAAGTCCTCACTTGCTTTTGACACAATCTATGCCGACGGTCAACGGCGTTATGTTGAAAGTCTCTCATCATATGCCCGTATGTTTTTAGGTCAGATGGAAAAGCCCGACGTTGACAGCATAGAGGGACTTTCACCGGCTATATCAATTGACCAGAAAACTACTTCAAAAAATCCACGTTCCACTGTCGGAACAGTTACGGAAATATACGACTATTTAAGGCTTTTATATGCAAGAATAGGTATTCCGCATTGTCCGGTATGCAACAGGGAAATCTCACATCAAAGCATTGACCAGATTGTTGACAGAATAATGTCACTGCCGGAAAAAACTAAAATACAACTCCTTGCTCCGATAGCAAGAAACAAAAAGGGAACGTTTCAGAAAGAATTTGAAAATATCCGAAAGAGCGGTTTTGCACGTGTGAGGGTTGACGGAATTATTTACGACCTAAACGAAAAAATAAAACCTGAAAAAAATATAAAACATTACATTGAAATAGTTGTTGACAGGCTTGTTATAAAAGATGGTATACAGTCACGGCTTGCGGACAGTCTGGAAACTGTTTTCAGTCAAGGGGAACTTGCCATTGTGGACGTTATTGGTGGTGAGGAAATGTTATTCTCACAAAGTTATGCCTGTCCGGAACACAATATCAGTATAGGCGAATTAGAGCCGGTAATGTTTTCATTCAATAATCCTATGGGTGCTTGTCCGCACTGTACAGGCTTAGGAATGTACCGCCATATAGACCCTGATATAGTTGTACCCGACAAAAATATTTCCATTAAGGACGGTGCAATAAATGCACATGGTTGGAACAGTCTCACGGGAAACTCAATATCTATGATGTACTACAGGGCTATTTCTGAAAAATATAACATTCCGCTTGATGTTCCCGTGAAAAAACTGAAAAAAAGTCAGCTGAATATTTTCCTGTATGGAACGAACGGGGAAAAACTTACACTTTCACGCCCTGAAACTTTAGGAGGAGGAACTTATAACGCATCATTCGAGGGCGTAATAAATAACCTTATGCGACGTTATAGGGATACAAGCAGTGAGAGTTCACGCAATGAAATTGAAGAGTATATGAGTGAAATTGAGTGTCCGAAATGTCACGGAAAACGTCTTAAACCGGAATATTTAGCGGTTACGGTAGGCGGAAAGAATATCAATGAAATTACGGAACTTTCTGTCACAGATTGCCTTGATTTCTTTGAGAATCTGAAACTTTCCGAACACGATACAATGATAGGCGGACGGATTATAAAGGAAATAAAAGAGCGTTTAGGATTTCTGAAAAGTGTCGGTTTGGAATATCTTACACTTTCGCGGTCATCGGGAACGCTTTCCGGTGGTGAGAGCCAAAGAATACGCCTTGCAACACAGATAGGTTCTTCACTTGTGGGTGTGTTGTATATCCTTGACGAGCCAAGCATTGGACTGCACCAGCGTGATAATGATAAACTAATTGCAACACTCAAGAAATTAAGAGATGCCGGAAATACTTTGATAGTCGTCGAACATGATGACGATACTATGCTTGAGGCGGATTATATCGTTGATATTGGCGTGGGAGCAGGTGTTAACGGCGGTGAGGTAGTCTATGCCGGTGACGTTAAAGGCTTACTTGAATGTGAAAAATCAGTCACGGGACAGTATCTAAGCGGAAAGAAAAAAATTGAAGTCCCTGAAAAAAGACGCTCCGGAAATGGTAAATTCCTTACGGTTCACGGTGCATATGAACACAATCTTAAACACATAGATGTTAAAATTCCGTTAGGGGAATTTATATGTGTTACGGGAGTGTCAGGTTCTGGAAAGTCCTCACTTGTCAATGAGGTAATCTATAAACACCTTGCCTCAAAACTCAATCGTGCCAAAATAAAAGCCGGAAAATTTGACAGCATGGAGGGTTTAGAAAATCTTGACAAAGTTATATGTATTGACCAGTCACCTATAGGACGGACACCGCGTTCAAATCCGGCGACTTATACGGGAGTTTTCACGGATATTCGGGAACTTTTCGCACAAACTCCCGATGCTAAGGCACACGGCTATACAAGTGGACGTTTTTCTTTCAATGTAAAGGGCGGACGTTGTGAATCATGTGAGGGTGATGGTATTATTAAAATTGAAATGCATTTTTTGCCGGACGTTTACGTACCATGTGAGGTCTGCAAAGGCAAACGCTATAACCGTGAAACTCTTGAAATAAAATATAAGGGCAAGTCCATTTATGATGTACTGGAAATGACTGTAGATGAGGGTGTGGAATTTTTCGCACATATGCCGAAAATTTCCCGTAAACTGAAAACTTTACAGGAAGTGGGTTTAGGCTATATAAAATTAGGACAGTCTGCTACTACACTTTCCGGTGGTGAGGCACAGCGTGTGAAACTTTCAACGGAACTGTCGAAACGTTCCACCGGAAAGACAATATATATCCTTGATGAGCCAACGACGGGACTTCATACAGCCGATGTGCATAATCTTATTGATGTACTACAGAAACTTACTGAACAGGGAAACACTGTACTTGTCATTGAACACAATCTCAATGTGATAAAAGTCGCCGACCATATAATAGATTTAGGCTATGAGGGCGGAGACAAGGGCGGTATGATTATTGCACAGGGAACGCCGGAAGAAATTGCACAATGTGAAAATTCCTACACGGGACAATATCTGAAAAAATATCTTTAAATAAAAAAAGGCACTTAATGTGTCTTTTTTTGTTTTCCGGTTATGTTTTTTCTTATGTAGCGGAATGTATAGTCTTCTCCCTTTTCAGCAAGCATACGGAGCAGAAATTCTATCTTGTGTGCAGTATTTTTTTCAATAAAACGACTTGTTTTTCCCCTCATGTAGTATTCAAGGGGACATGAATCGTTGTATTTTTCCTTGTTGTAAGTCTTTGAGGCGGAGAGTCGGTCACAGAACATTTCTATTATGTAGTCGTCGGGCATGGGAACAGGTTCAAGACGGCGTGTTTTAGGGTTATAGTCTGTCCAGTACTCAAAGTGATGGCGGTTTCTGCCCTTATGGTGCAACCATGCTTTAGAATAGCCGTCGATTTCACGTTCTTTTTCGTTAGGACTTCTGTTGCCCTGAAAATACATCACCCCTGGAATAAATTCAGTAGGGGAGAATTTGGAAAGGTCATGCATCAAACCATGACGGAAAATTCCTGCTTTAAAGCAGTGCCACATAACAAGATGTCTGTGGTGGAGGATAGTTTTAAGATGTCCGGTAAAATTTTCAATTAACATATAATCAACTCCTAAATTTTTTATAATATTATAGCATTTTCAGTGAAAAAAGTAAAGCCAAAAAAGACGTTCCCGAAAGAACGCCTTTGATTATTTATGAACGAAAATGTGTATGTTTTGCGACCCAGTTATATAATTTTGGTGCAACCCAGAAACCATATATACCGAAAGTAATAAATGTAAGAATAAGCCATTTAATCCAGTTGCCGAAAAGCTGTGCGCCGTTACCGTCAAAATAGAGACGTTTTCCGTCAATTATAACGTGTGATACAATGAAATTCCACATGATACATAAAGCCCACGGGAGAGCTATTCCAAAAGTAATTCCGGCAATCAAAGATGAAGCAATAGAAACTAATAATGTTTCAAGAACTGAACCATCAAATCTTGAACCTGAATTAATTGGTTGTTGTTGCATCATATTAGGGTCTATGTAGATATTCTGCTGGAATGAAGTGCCACCTTGTTGCTGTCCGTATCCCTGTGGTTGTCCGTATTGATTATACATATTAGAGTTATAACCCTGTGTTGCCTGTTGCTGTGCCTGCTGATTGTACATATTAGGGTCATAACCTTGTGTGACCTGTTGCTGTACTTGATTTGCATATGGGTCAAATCCTATAGGCTGTTCAACAGGTGTTCCGCAGTAACGACAAAATTTTACATTATATTCAAGAAAATTACCACAACACTTGCATTGAATATTCAAAAAATCACTCCTTATTATTTTTTATACAGATTATATCATAAATATAGTAATTTGTCAATAGCTTTATTTATGATGTCACGCAAATCAATTTTGCCCAATCACTCTTAAAATTGACGAGGAATCAATTAAA
>CAMWQI010000101.1 GCA_947176345.1 uncultured Ruminococcus sp. | reverse complement strand
ATCGAAAAGGGCAAGATTAATAATACAGTTCTCTACAAATTAAATACTTTTCATGCCTTTTAAATAATAACACATCTTTTATACTCATCTCTATCACTTTTAATATTATATCACAAAAAAAATCAAATGTCAAGAGTTTTTTGAAAAAATTTTTTGAAAATTTTGTGATATTATTCTGAAAAATATTTTAGCATTCTGTTTTTACTTGACAAGTCAGTCTGAAACGGATATAATTATAGTATAAAGAAACGGAGGTTAAGTTATAATGAAAAAAAAATTAACCAAAATAGCGGTCGGGGTGACTGTAATAGCCAGTATACTCACCTGCTCCATGACCGCATATGCTACAACAATTGACGATGTGGCAGACGTAGCACGACAATTAGGCACTTATTCCGAAGATACTATACAACAGGCTTATGCTCATTATTATGCAAATCCTGGCAAATACACATCTGAAGATTTTGATGAAGCTATCGCTGCACTCTACAGTACAAACGAAATTATCATGACTACAGGCGAACAGAACCCTGAACCCGTTACATTTCCCACCACCACAGCTGTACCAGCTCCAGAAGTCAGTAATAATAACTCCGAAATCGGTGGAAATGAAACTCAGCCGGAAAATACGGGCGGTGTAACCTTACAGACAAACAACGGAGAAGAATTTACAAGAATTACACCGGAAGAATTTATTGCTATGTCCTATGACGATAAAATGAATTATGTGAGAAATTTTACTCCGGAACAACAACAGGTTATTCTTGATAACCTTACCATAGAAGAACGGAAAAGCCTTATGAAACAACTTCCTGTTGAACAGAAAGCAGAAGTGGTTAACTCTATGGCGAATTTCGGTGAAACTCTTGATATAAATATAAGTGTTGAGGAAATCAGTGAGGATAATATTTCGCTTTCAATGAGAAACGATGATGGCGAAATTGTCGGCATGGTAAATGCCGGAGTGATTGTTGAAGATACAGGCTATGACCGTCGGGGTATCCTTGCACTTTCAGCCGGACTTATTGCAGTTGCAGGAGTGCTTGCCGGTGCAGTATCAAGACTTTTTAAGACCGGTGACGAAAAATGAAAAAATCAATAATACTTCATATAGTAACCCCTTTTATTGTATGCCTTGTATGTCTTGGTGTATTAATAACGGCTATGATAAAGCCTTATGACAAGCTGAAAGTCTATCTTAATCTTGCTTTTATGGATAATTTGAAAATTACTCCGGACGGAAGCACTCAAGGGCTTGTTATAAGAGAAAACGAAATAAAAGAAGAAGTTCCAGAAGAAAATGTGAGTGATACCGGTGAAGTTATACGCCCACAATTCGCTGAACTATATGCCATTATAAAAAGTGATGCTTTTGAACTTGATGTGCCTGTTTATTTTGGTAGTAATCCCGAACTTTTTGAGAGAGGTGCTTGTCAGTCAACAGGTTCTGTGCTTGTCGGAGAAGAAGGAAATACCGTCATAAGTGCACATGAAGATACTTTCTTTTCAGAATTAAGTAACCTTAAAATCGGTGATATTATTACAGTTAATACTAATTATGGCAGATTTGTGTATACGGTAAAAGAACTGATAGAATTTAATAAAAATAATAACAAATATGTCAATCCGTCAGATGAAACAAAACTTACACTCTATACCTGCAAAAAAGATATTTTAGGTTCTCCTGATGGCAGAACTGGAGTTATATGCGAACCGACGGAAAAAAACTTTTATACAGGGGAGGTACAGGAATGAAAAAATTAAGTACTTATCTTGTATCATTGATTATATCAATAATTCTAGTATTCATGATAATTGCATCTGCTTTGACTGCAATTGTTCGCATAAATATGACAAGCTCAAAAAGCATTCAGCTTTTTGAAGCAAATCATATCTATTCTCTGATAACAGGAGAGTTACAGAAATATTTTGTTACACAATACAACACTACCGGTATTCCGGCAGATGTCTATATGGAGGCTCTTGACGAAGACTATATCCGCACGGTAACAAACGGTTATGCAGATGCGGTTTTCAGTTCGTTGACTGCCAGTGAGAGTACCACTTTTGATATACCTGAAAATGAAACCCTTGAAAATAATATCAGGAATTTTTTCAGCGATTATGCCGACAAAAACAACTATGAAAAAGATGAAGTATATGAAAAAAAAATTTCCTCCACAATAGAAAATGCATATCGTGTAATAGGAAATTACTGTGATGTATACAAATACTCCACTCTCAGCGAACACGGTGTATTATCTAAAATTTCAAAGATATTCAGTCGGCTCGGAAGTCTTATGACAATATGCATTACAACAACAGTATTTGTTGTTATACTGCTGATTATCGCAAATATAAAAGGGATTTCATGTGTTCTTTACTGGACGGGAATTTCAGCCGTTATTGCCGGAATACTCGGCACAGTACCGACTGCATGGTTACTCGCTACTGATTATTTCGATTCATTCGTAATAAAACAACCACAGGTTTTTAAATCTTTTACCGGTGCAATGTATGCTCTTACAGGAGCAATAATGGCGGTTCATATCGCAATAGTGGCGGTTGGTGTATGTTTTATTGTAATCTATGGTATGATATGCAAAATTCACAAAAAATAAAAATTTTATGCAAGGGGTTTATTGGTATTTCTGAAAAATCTAAAAGCCCCTTGACAAATCAAAAAATAAGTGATATAATAGTGTACGTTGATTGAAGAAATCAATAAGGTGTCTGGGTGTGGCGCAGTTGGTAGCGCGCTACCTTGGGGTGGTAGAGGCCGTGGGTTCAAGTCCCGTCACTCAGACCAGTTAGAGACACGCTATTTCCAAAAGGAAGTAACGTGTCTTTTCTTATGCAACAAAACACGCCTTACTGTAATGTCACACGCGAAACACAAAAAACTCCCGTTAAAGACCATTCTTTAACGGGAGTTTAAATTATATCAGTTTTCTTTCATCGCAGAACTCGCACTCAAGTAATGTCTCATCACCGCTTGAACGGAAACTCTTAGGAAGATAGTGTTCATGATTGGTTATGCAACGTGGATTGTCGCATTTCACGGAATTATAGACTTTTCCCCTTAGAAGCTGTGTTGACTTATCTTCATTCAACATGGTAAGTATGAGTGCCATTCTTGCAAAAACACCATATTTTGCCTGTGTGAAATACATAGCACGGCTGTCGTCATCTACATCAACTGTTATTTCGTCGACTCTCGGCAATGGGTGCAGAATAATCATATCTTTTTTTGCAAGGAGCATTTTTCTATAGTCAAGAACGTAAGTATTTTTTTGTGCAAGATATTCTTCTTCGCTTGCAAAACGTTCCTGCTGAATACGCGTCATATAAAGAACATCAAGCTTATCGATAGCCTCTTCAAGAGTGTCAACTTCCTCAAAAGTGCTTCCGTTAGCCTTTATAATATCCTTGATATACTGTGGCATACGGAGTTCTGGTGTGGAAATAAATATGAATTTATTATCCTCAAACATACTCAATGCCTTGCAGAGTGAATGAACGGTACGACCATTTATTAAGTCCCCGCACATACCTATAGTGAGACCTGAAAGACGTTTCTTTTCGATTTTGAGTGTGAGCAAATCTGTGAGAGTCTGCGTCGGGTGCAGATGTCCGCCGTCACCGGCATTTATTACTGAACAATCAGCCGTCAGGGCTGCTGCCTTTGCCGCACCGGCTATAGGGTGGCGGATTACAAGAATATCCGCATAACTGCTTACTATTTTAGTCGTGTCCTTGATTGTCTCACCCTTTGATACGGACGAATTGGCAGGATTGTCAAAGCCTATTATCTGTCCACCCAGACGTATCATAGCGGTCTGAAAAGACATCTGTGTACGTGTTGAGGGTTCATAGAAAAGAGTAGCCATAATTTTTCCGTCGCATTCATGGGCAAAATCCGCCGGATTATTCTTTATCTTTTCGCCAAGTTCAATAACTTTCTTCCACCATGCAACAGGATAGTCGCTCAGGTCAATGAGATGCTGATGTAACATAAATTTTTACCTCCGATTAAATTTTAATATTCTCCGTTTTTGTTGAAATAAACATCATACCACACAAGGAAAATGAAAACAGTCCATATTTTACGACTGTTGTCGGCTTTTCTGTCCTTGTGGTCGTCAAGCAGTTTAATAAGTGGTTCTTTATTAAAGAACATTTCCGCACTTTCGCTTTCAAAAGCACTTTTTACAATATTATAGTACTTTTCTTCTTTCAGCCACACACGTATCGGAACAGGAAAACCAAGTTTTTTCTTAGAGGCTGTTCCGGCGGTCTGTGGCGGAGTGTCTTTCTTTGCAGAAAGTCGCATAGCATATTTTGTAATATATTTAGTCTCATCAGTTCCCTTGTCGTGAGTAACTCTGTATTTTGTAGGTATCTGCTCAGCAAGGTGCATGATTTCCTTATCCAGAAATGGCACACGTAATTCAAGAGAATTTGCCATACTCATCTTGTCGGCTTTAAGAAGTATATCACCAGCCATCCACATATGCAAATCAAGATACTGCATTTTCGTGACATCATCTTTGCCCTTTACACGCTTATAGAATTTTGAAGTAATTTCAGCCGGTTCAGGAGCATTTGTCTTTATTTTCAGGAGTTTTTTTCTGTCTTCGGAAGTAAACATATAGGCATTGCCTATAAAGCGTTCCTCAACGTCCCTGCCTTTACGCACAAAGAAATTAACTCCTCTCTTTGCCGGAAGTTTTTCAGCTATATCGGCAACAGTTCTCTTTACAGCCCGTGGTAATTTATCATAAATTGTACCATCGGGGTCGCTGTATACGTTATAACCGCCGAATATTTCATCTGCACCCTCACCAGAAAGAACTACTTTTAGATGTTCCGAAGCTATATTACATACAAAATATAATGCAACAGCGGACGGGTCAGCAAGTGGTTCGTCCATGTGATACTGAATTTTTGAGAGATTACCCCAGTATTCTTCCGGAGTAATCACCTTGCTTGTATTTTCCTTGCCGATAGCCTGTGAAAAATTTTTAGCCCAGCCGATTTCATTGTATTTTTCGTCTGTACCGAAACCAACTGTAAAAGTCTTGTCAACATCGGCAACGGAGGCAACATAGCTTGAGTCGACACCGCTTGACAGAAAAGAACCTACTTCAACATCGGCTATTTTATGTGCCTCAACTGAATTATGGAAAGTATCTGAAATTCTGTTCACCCATTCGTCAAGGTCGGGTGAATTATCTTCATTGAAATGAACGTCCCAGTAGCGACGGGCTGTAAACTTTCCGTCTTTCAGCGTAAAGCAGTGTGCCGGCGGAAGTTTATAAACATTTTTAAAAAATGTTTCATTTGTCGGTGAATACTGGAATGTAAGGTAATTTTCCAGTGCGTCGGTGTTAAGTTCTTTTTTGAAATTCGGGTGTTCGAGGAAACTTTTTATCTCTGAACCAAACAGAAAACTTTTGCCCATTATGGCATAATACAGTGGTTTTATACCGAAAAAATCCCTTGCACCGAAAAGTTCCTTTTTATTCCTATCCCATATCACGAAAGAAAACATTCCCCGTAATCTGTCAAGAAGCTTATCCCCGTATTCTTCATAGCCATGAATAATAACCTCCGTATCGGTATTCGTCCTGAAAACATGACCTGCTCCGACAAGTTCCTTGCGGATTTCGGAATAGTTATATATCTCACCATTGAAGACTATCACCATGGATTTATCTTCATTAAAAATCGGCTGGTCGCCTTGCGAACTCACATCAATAATACTGAGACGACGGTGACCTAAAGCAATGCCGTTATCAATATATTTTCCTTCCGCATCAGGTCCGCGGTGTCTTATTCTGTCCATCATCTTGCTGAGAACCGCATTTGAATTGTCAATATCGTTAGTAAAGCCTACAATTCCGCACATATATTTCAACTCACAATACTATAATTTACGGCGGAAAAATCCTCCGCCCTAAATATTATACTACATTATTTAACGGTTTGCAACACCACGAGGAAAATTTTTCTATATTTTATGATATATAATTGTATTCCTGATTGTAAAAAATATACAGATTTTAATATATATTTTACAGAATACCCCTTGACAAATCACAAAAAAAATGTTATAGTTAATAAGCAGTGTACAGTTGTACACCGCTGACGGACGATTTCCGGAGGTGTATTCTTATGAAAAAATCACAGCTTATTGTTGCCGATGCCGATATTCTGCCGGAAGTTTTCACTAAAGTGCTTGAAGTAAAAAAACTTATCGTCTGTAAAGACGAAAAAAGCCTTGCTTCCGCCTGCAAGCGTGTCGGCATATCCCGCAGTGCCTACTATAAATACAAGGACTCCGTTTTTTCCTATGAGGAACTTTTTACACGTCGTATTGTAAATATGTATCTTCTTCTTACGGACAGCCCCGGAGTTCTTTCCAATGCACTTGCTTTTCTGCATAGTCTTAAAGCAAATATCCTTACCGTCAATCAAAGTATTCCCGTGGACGGGGCGGCGGCTGTAAATATTTCCCTCCGTCTTACCGACGATGAGGACAAAGAGCTTGAAAAACTTAATTCTATCAGAGAACTTAGCGGAGTTCTTGAATTACGTATAATTTCCGCTGAATAAATAAAAAATACGGAGGTATTATCTATGAAAAAATTCGCTGTTTTAGGTCACGGTGTTGTCGGTTCTGGTGTTGTTGAACTTTTTTACAAAAATAAAAACAGTATCGAAAAACACGCCGGTGATGAAATGGATATCAAGTATATTCTTGATTTGAGGGATTTCCCTGACTCACCCTATAAGGAAAAGTTTACTAAAAACTTTAATGATATTCTTAATGACGATGATGTAACTGCTGTCGCCGAATGCATGGGTGGTGTTGAACCTGCATTTACTTTTACAAAAAAACTCCTTGAAAAAGGAAAGAGTGTCTCCACATCAAATAAAGAACTGGTTGCAAAAAAAGGTGATATTCTCCTTAAAACCGCTAAAGACCATAACTGTAACTTTTTCTTTGAGGCAAGTGTCGGTGGTGCTATTCCGATAATCAGACCGCTTCACCGCTGCCTTGCTGCCAATGATATAACTAAAGTTTCCGGCATTCTTAACGGAACTACAAACTTTATTCTCACTAAAATGTATAACGATAATATGCCGTTTGATGAGGCACTTGCACTCGCACAGAAACTCGGCTATGCCGAAAAAGACCCCACAGCAGACGTTGAGGGACATGATGCGTGTCGTAAAATCTGTATAATTTCATCACTTGTTTTCGGCAAGCACGTTTATCCGGAAAGCGTTTTCACAAAAGGCATTTCAGATATACAGTTATGTGATGTTTCGTCCGCCGACGTATTAGGCTATTCGACAAAACTTATAGCTTCCGTTACAAAAAACGAAAACGGAAAAATACTTCCCGTTGTCATGCCCATGCTTGTGCCGTTTGAAAATATAATAGCCGGTGTCAATGACGTTTTTAACGCTGTACTTGTTTACGGCGACGGCATAGACCAGACAATGTTTTATGGAAGAGGAGCAGGAAAACTCCCCACAGCAAGTGCCGTACTTGGTGATGTAATTGAGTCCGTCAAGCACAATGTGACTGTATTCTCACAATCGTGGGAGCCTGCAAACGACAACTCTTTCATTGATACATCAGATAACTTCTCATCACGTTGGTATTTCCGTACATCTGCCGAAAATACTCCCTCAACCGGCATAAGCAATACATATGATGTTCACGGCGACTGCACCGAATATGCATTTATCACCGATGAAATTCTTACTTTCGCACAGGCTAAGGCTGTAGCTGAAAAAATAAATGCACTCGCTTTAATACCCGTTCTTGAATAATTATAAAAAAACCGGACGTTTATGTCCGGTTTTTTTTATTCAAAAGAATCAAGGTCGATATCAGCAAGAATATCTTTAAGAGATGCCAACTCATCAGCTGTAAGAGTCACGCCTTTGCCCATTCTTGAATGGTCAGGTGACCACTCACGTATATCATATTTAGGGTCATGCTCATTCCAGCTAACAAGGTTTATTTCCTTAGTCCAGCCCTTAGCATTTTCGGAAAGTACACCGATTTTTTCAGTAATTTCAAATTTCAGTTCTGCCATAAAAAACTTCCTTTCATAATTTATGATATATATTTTACCACAAAAAAGAAAATTTGTCTATACTTTTCGAAAAAAATTTTTTTCAGATTGTACGGCGAAGATAATCAAGAGCCTTTATGTACATATATTTCGGGGATATTCTGTTTTTTATGAGCATTTCCACAAAACATACAGCATCTTCAATATTACGCGAAAAATCTGGAATAACTTCCAAAACTCCTGAATTATAGTCTTCTGTTTCTATGCCATATGTAATAATATCTCCCATGCGTCCGGTAATAACTCTGTATGCCACTTTATTCTGACCATATATTTCCATATAAATTGTCTTGTCTGTAACAGGTATTTTTTTCGTAAACATTATTTCACTTCCTTTCAATGAAATTATATCATATATTTTCTGAAAATAAAACGGGTATAAATTATTATTTTTTCAGGTATTATGTCATAAAAACAGGAAAATAAATATTTTTATAAAAAATTTTCCTTGACATTCCGCCTGAAATACAATATACTATTATTAAC